>CAYZYX010000018.1:4777-36260 GCA_964482715.1 uncultured Clostridia bacterium | reverse complement strand
AAAGCGGAGGCCGAGCTGCACTAAAATAATAGGTGAGATAAACCTCTTGCGAGGCACACTTCCTGGGAGATACCCGGGAGCCTAAAGCGAAAGGTACAGGTAAAACTGTCCCAATGTCAGGCTTTTTCTCTGAGATAATTTACCAAACTTAACAAATCTAACTTTTTTGATAGAATTTTCACTAAAGTAACTTTCTAAATTCTGGACATGTAATTATGCAAGAGAAAATTTTCATTGGTACTTCGGGTTGGTGGTATGAGCACTGGAGAGAGCTTTTTTATCCTTCTCATCTTGATAGAAAGGACTGGTTTGCTTTTTACGCAAAATTTTTTGACACAGTCGAGATAAACAGCTCTTTTTATCGTCTGCCTTTTCCCAATATGGTCAAAAGCTGGGCAAAACGGGCACCTCAGAGGTTCAAATTTACACTTAAGATGTGGAGAAGAATAACTCATCTGCGGCGTCTTAAAAATGTAGAAAAGGACCTCGAGGTATTTTTTGCCAGAATTAAACCTCTGGAAAAAAACTTAGGAGCAATACTTTATCAACTCCCTCCATCGTTGAAAATAGACCTTGACCTTCTACAAGAATTTCTGGAGATTTTGCCCCGGGATTTAGACCAGGCTGTTGAATTTAGACATAAATCCTGGCTTGATCCAAGGACATTCTCCTTGCTGGAAAGCTACAAAATAGCCTATTGTGTGGTAAGTATGCCTGATTTCCCTGAACTGGTTGAGATAACCTCAAAAATCTCTTATATTCGCTTTCATGGAAAACAGGTTCTTTACGGATCCTCTTATTCTGATACCGAACTTGTAGAATGGGCAAGAAAAATAAACGCCTTTTTTGACAAAGGTGTGGAGAAAGTATATGTTTATTTTAACAATGATTATAATGCCTTTGCCGTTTTTAATGCTTTGAAATTAAAAGAGCTTCTCCAAAATAGTTAAAAAGAAAAGTGAAGGGGTTGACTTTCCTGTTTTTTAAGTTATCTTTCTTTATTGACCAGGTAAGCAATAAACAAAAAACTGACTCGATAAAGTTAAACAAATGCTGGAGGTTAAAGATTTAGAAAAACGCTTTGGTGGGGTAAAAGCGGTAGACAAATGTTCCCTTCGAGTTGAAGAACGCTCCATTACCGGTCTTATTGGGCCAAATGGAGCTGGCAAGACTACTGTTTTTAATCTTATAAGTGGACTTTATAAGCCAGATGGTGGAGAGATCTGGTTTTTGGGAGACAGAATTGATGGACTTCCCTCTCATGAAATTGCTCGTCGAGCTATTTCCAGAACATTTCAGATCCCGCGAGAATTCAAGGAAATGACCGTCCTGGAAAATCTGATGCTTATTCCTCAAAAACAGAAAGGGGAAAATATCTTTAACAGTTTATTTAGACCAAAAATTGTGAAAGTCCAAGAAAGGGAAAACAGGGATAAGGCTTTAAGAATCCTGGAATTTCTGGAACTTGCACATCTGAAAGACGAATATGCAAAAAATCTATCTTCAGGACAAAAAAAACTCTTAGAGTTAGCAAAAATCCTGATGTCAGATCCTCGTGTTATCCTGCTTGATGAACCTGGAGCTGGAGTAAATCCAACTCTAATGAAAAAATTGGTAAGGAGCATAGAAAAACTCCGAGAAGAGGGAATAACCTTTTTTCTTATTGAACACGATATGGATCTGGTAACATATCTCTGTGATCGGGTTATTGTTATGAACAAAGGTCGAAAAATGACTGAGGGGACCCCTCAGGAAATTAAAAAGGATAAAAGGGTTCTTGAAGCTTATCTTGGAGCATAACATCATGGCCACACTGGAAGTTGTAGAGCTTAAATGTGGATACGGGGAAACCGAAATTCTACACGGGGTATCTTGCCGTGTGGAAAAAGGAGAAATTGTATGCATCATAGGTCCCAACGGTGCTGGAAAGTCAACACTGATGAAGGCAATCTTAGGCATTTTGAGGCCCACGGCGGGAAAGGTTTTCTTTAAGGGTAGAGACATCACAGGAAAATATCCTGATGAAATAGTTAGAGAGGGAATATGTTATGTTCCCCAGGTAGATAATATCTTTCCTTCTCTCACCGTAGAAGAAAATCTGGAAATGGGTTCTTTCATCAAAAAAAATGAGTATAAGAATAAAATGAACCAGGTTTTTCAGCTCTTTCCAGATTTGAAAGAAAAAAGGAAGGTAAAAGCCAAGAAATTAAGTGGTGGACAGCGGCAGATGGTAGCAATAGGCAGAGCTTTAATGATGGAGCCGGAACTTCTCCTCTTAGACGAACCTTCAGCAGGATTAGCCCCTCGTCTTGTGCAAATCATCTTTCGTAAAATTCTCCAGATAAATCAGAATGGTATTTCCATTCTTATGGTAGAACAGAATGCCAGAAAAGCTCTGGGAATATCCCATCGGGGTTATGTTTTGGTAATGGGCCGGAATCGATTTGAAGATATGGCTCAGAATATACTAAATAATGAGGAAATCGGGAAACTATATCTGGGAGAATAATTTCTTCCTGAACCAAAAATAAAATGGATATTCTTTCAAGAATCCCTCAGTTAGTCTTATATGGCCTTATTTCTGGAAGTATAATTACTCTGGGAGCAATAGGACTGTCTCTCACCTACGGTATCCTCAAATTTGCCAACTTTGCCCATGGCGATGTAATGGCAACGGGTGCTTTTTTAACTCTAACATTTTTATCTCTATTTCAAATGTTCAATATCCCTTCCCAGCCTTTTTTCTCTCTCTCCTTCGGACTACCTCTCTTGCTTGCTTTCATATTAGGTATGTTTTCAAATGCCACTATTGCTGTTGCCATTGACAAAATACTCTACAAAAGACTGCGCACTACCGGACGTATTACACTACTTATAGCTTCTGTTGGGGTAGCTTTTGTTCTCCGAAACACTCTTCAGTTTATATGGGGACCCCAACCCCGCTACTACATAAAAAAAATCCAAATTGCCCTTTCTTTTCCCAGCTTAGGAATAAAAATAAAACCTGATCAAATATTTATTATAATAGTCGCAAGTTCACTGGTCATATTTTTACACTTTTTTCTCAAAAACACCCGGATGGGAAAGGCGATGCGTGCAACAGCAGACAATATGCAACTTGCTCGTGTTTCAGGTATAAACACCGAAAGTGTTATCAACTGGACCTGGGCAATTGGTGCAGCTTTGGCTGCGGCTGGTGGAACTCTGGCTGGAATTGAGGATAAGTTTATAACCCCAAATTTTGGATGGAACATGTTACTTCCCATATTTGCTGCGGTTATTCTGGGGGGAATAGGCAGTCCCTATGGAGCCATGCTGGGCGGGATGATAATTGGTCTTTCAGGTGAAATCTCCACAGCTTTCATACCCACTTCCTATAAGCCAGCTGTAGCTTTTATTATAATGGTTATAATGTTACTTTTTAAACCAACAGGTCTTTTGGGAGAGAAATAAAAAATGGATGCTGTTATAGGAACTTTAAACTATATGGTGTTTTTTGCCATAACAGCAGGGATATTTGCCATTTTGTCTCTCGGACTGAACATCCAGTGGGGCTACACCGGACTTTTTAATATTGGTATTGCTGGATTCTACGCCATCGGTGCTTATACCTCTACCCTGATCTCTGGCCCACCTCCTGGCCCTATGGATTGGAGAATAGTGGGAGGATTTCAACTTCCCTGGATAGTTGGGTTCTTAAGTGCCGCGGGCGTAAGCGGTTTAATTGCTTTTCTTATTGGATTTCCAACATTGAAACTTAGAGAAGATTATCTTGCCATTGCTACCATCGGTATTGCTGAAGTCATAAGGCTTGTGCTTAAAAATGAAAGCTGGCTCACTAACTCAGTGTGGGGAATAAAGCATATCCCCTCCCCTCTTTATGTCCCTATTGATAAACTGGTAAGAAAATTTCTGGAGCTAAATCCCCAGCTTCCCTCCTGGTTTCAGAGTTTGATAGCAAAAAGTTATAACTGGTTTTATCTGGGACTTGTTATTTTAATTCTGATCCTTATTTATCTTATAAGTGAAAGAATGATAAGGTCTCCCTGGGGAAGGGTACTAAGAGCAATAAGAGAAGATGAACTGGCTGCCAGTACATATGGAAAGGATGTTTTCTGGTTTAAAATGCAATCTTTTATCATTGGTGCAATGATCATGGGAATGGCTGGAAGTTTATATGCCCACTACGCCCGTTTTATAGATGCAAGTAGTTTTGAACCTTTTTTCGGCACTTTTTTAATCTGGG
This sequence comes from uncultured Clostridia bacterium, assembly GCA_964482715.1. Lineage (GTDB taxonomy): Bacteria > Aerophobota > Aerophobia > Aerophobales > B3-G15 > CAYZYX01. The sequence continues at coordinate 32,014 of CAYZYX010000018.1, read as the reverse complement.
TTATGCTGATTACCGGAGGAAGCGGTAATAACCGGGGAGCGATATTAGGGGCTTTTCTTATCTGGGGATTATGGGCAGGAACAGAATTTCTGACCGGTCACTGGGGACTTTCAGGAGTGAGAGCAGCCAGTCTCCGTGTAATATGCGTGGGAATCCTGCTGGAATTTATCTTGCTTTTGCGACCACGAGGAATCCTGGGTGAGGAAAAAATTGTTTCTCTCATATTAAAAAGAGAGGAGTAAAAAATTCACTCCTCTCTTTTTTTGAAATATTTTTACCTTCCCACTTCCACTACCCAAATTGTTCTTGCTCTCCCTTCAAAGTTCTGCCAGATTTCAATGGCTCCTTCAATTACGTCCCCGTGCTTATCAAAAGTAATTGGACCAGAAACTCCCTGATAGTTTATATCCACACCCTTACTTAAAAGATCAAAGGCGCGAGAAAACTCATTGTAGGTAACAGGTTCTCCAGGCGGATTGGCAACGTCTCTTAAGTTATCTCTTATTGCTCTGGCCCGCTCCTTTTGAGACATATTTAGAAAAGAGGGACCAGTTTTTTGTATCGCCAGAGCAATTAAAGCAAGGGCATCGTAGCATTGTTGTCTGAAGGGTACTGTGGAAGCACCAAAAGCAGCGATGTAATCTTTTTCAAAATCTTCAGCCACTGCAACTTCCAGAGCACCGGGAGCTGTACCAAAAGTTCCCTCAATATATTCTGCCGCCGGACCTGCAGCCACAGCTTCTCCTTTCATCCCGTCAGAGAACAAAAAGTCTCCCTGATAACCTGCCTCTACTGCTTCAACCAGCATCTTATTTCCATCCACAGGATAACCAATAAGATTAATGACATCCGGGTTTTTTGTAATTGCACTTTCCACTTCACCCCTGTAAGAGGGTTTACCTTCTTCATAGGAGATCATAGCTACCACTTTACCACCACCCGCTTCATATCTTGTCTTAAAAACCTGGGCTAACCCTTTACCGTAAGGATTATTCACGTAGATAACAGAAGCAGTCTTGTAACCAAGATTAAGCGCAAGTTGTGCTTGAACCACACCTTGAAGAGCATCAGAAAGGCAGGTTCTGAAAACAAAATCATTGTCTTCAAGATCTGTTAACATGGGGGAAGTGGAAGCAGGTGAAATTAAGATCACCCCAGCAGGAATGGTTATACTGGAGGAGGCAACGGTTACACCACTGGAAAGTGCTCCAATAATGGCTACAACCTTATCAAGGTCTATTAATTTACTTGCCGCATCTCTTCCTACTGCAGGAGCAGTAGCGGTGTCTCTGATAACCAGTTCTAATTTCTTTCCCAATACCCCGCCTGCCTCATTTATTTGCATCACTGCCAGCTTTGCTCCGTTAACGATAGGGAGTCCATAAGGAGCAAGGGCACCGGTCAAGGAAAAAAGAGCACCAACTTTTATTGTCTCCTGGCCTCCTACTGGAAAAACTAAGACCAGCAACAATAAAAAGGTGAGAAAAATTACTATACTTTTTCTCATGACTATCCTCCTTTACTGTCAAATTCCCCTCTCTTATGCCTTAGTCCTTACTTCCAACACCTCCTTTCTTCCCCAAAAATTTTATTTCTCCTTTTCTATAAGCTTCTGGTACTGTTCCGAAGTCAAAAGACTCTCAACCTCCGAAAGATCTGACAGCTTTATCTTAACCAGCCAGCCTTCTCCATAAGGATCTCGATTAACCAGGGAGGGGTCGTCTTCTAACTTTTCATTAATTTCAATTATTTCACCACTCACCGGTGAGGGTACATCAAAGGCTGCTTTAGCTGATTCTATAATAGAAAAATACTCTTTTTGCTTCACCTTCTTACCTTTTTCTGGAAGTTCAACATAAACAACCTCACCCATTTTTTCCTGACCGAAACTGGTGATACCCACGGTTCCTATTTCCCCTTCAACCCTGATCCATTGATGAGAATCAAGGTACTTCAGATCCGGTGGATACATGGTCATTCCTTTTTTAAAAGAGAGTTTATTCTGGAGATAAGTTCATCTGGTTTTACAGGCTTATCGAGATAGTCTTCGGCCTCAAGCTCCAGGCCCTGGGCTACTGAGTAGGAGGTCTTGCCCAGTTTTTGTTTAAGTGCAGTAAGCATTAAGACAGGAATTTTGCTATACTCAAGACTACTCTTAAGTTCTTTGCAGACTTCAAATCCGCTCTTCTCGGGCATCATTATGTCTAAAATTAAAAGGTCCGGACTGAAACTTTTCAGCTTATCAAGACACTCTCTTCCACTGGTAGCTATTTCCACTTCAAAATTGTTCTTTTCCAGAAATAGCCTCGTTACTTCAACAAAATCTTTATCATCATCCACCAAAAGTATCTTCTTTTTTGACGTCATTTTTAAAATTTCCTCCTTTTATGAAGTAGCTTTAACTCTACTTAAAATTTTTTCAATTCTATGAACAAAATCCTGTGGATTGATTGGTTTTTCCACATAATCATCTACATCAAGAGCTAAGCCGGTTTCAAGTTCGTATCTTCTTTCACTGGCTTCCTTTTTTACTGAAGTTAAAATCAAAATCGGGATCTTGGAAAATCGAGGATCTGCCTTTAACTCCTTTATTACTTCAAATCCGTCTTTTTTTGGCATCAAAAGATCTAAAACAATTAAATCAGGTATGTTTTCCTCGAGAAGTCGTATGACTTCTTCGCCATTGCTGGCAAAAAGAAGCTCCCGGGAGGTTCCCTCCAGTATTATCTTTAGAGCTTCACGAACGTCTGGGTCATCATCGGCAATTAAAATTTTTGCCTTTTTTTCCATTTTTTCCTCCTCCTGTTAATCTGGTCGTGGTAAAAGTCCTGCTCTTTGAACAATCTCGGGAACAATCTCTTCCCAGGCCACAGCCATAATATGTATTCCTCTCAGATTTCTTATATTTTTTAGCCTCTCAATAATTTCCACACAAATTTTCACTCCTTCCTCTTTGGGATTTTTTGCATCTTCCATTCGTGTGACAATTTCATCAGGAACACTTACCCCAGAAACATAATCTCTCATATATCGAGCCATACCCGCTGATTTTATAGGAATAACACCTGCCAGAATGTATACCTTTTCCGACAATCCTTCACTGGCAAGGATCTGCATCCACTTTTCAAACTTAGGAACGTCAAATACTGCCTGAGTCTGAATAAAATCACAGCCAGCCATAATTTTTTTTTGCAATCTTATAGCTCTAAACTCAAAAGGGTCAGCATAAGGGTTTTCCACAGCTCCAATAAAAATAGAAGGACGTGTCGAAAGTTTGTCCCCTGATAAAAATCTTCCTTCATCCCGCATGGTGCGCAAAGCAAAAATTAACTGAATTGCGTCTATATCATAGACATTCTTGGCTTGAGGGTGATTGCCAAATTTTTGGTGATCCCCTGAGAGACAGAGAAAATTCTTAACTCCAAGAGCTGCCGCACCCAAAACATCACTTTGCAAAGCTAAACGGTTTCGATCCCGACAGGTTAGCTGAACAACAGGTTCAATACCCATTTTCAGTAAGATGGCTGCACAGGCTATACTGGACATTCGAACAATGCCTGTCTGGTTATCAGTTATATTAATCGCATCAGCAAATCCCTTGAGAAGTTTTGCCTTTTCAACCACTGGTTTGGAATCGGCTCCCTTGGGTGGCCCAAGTTCTGCAGTTACCGCAAACTTTCCCTCTTTCAGGATTTTTTCCAGTTTACTTCCCGAAAAAACTTTACTGGCTTCTTTTACCTCCAGTTTCCGAGAAGCCTGAAATTTACTTTCCGAAAATTCCTGTGTTAAATTTCTTATTTGAATTTTTCTTGGTCCCCCATCTCTGGAAGTTGACCAATCTCTCGGTGGAATTATCCGAGCCAGCTCATTTAGCCTTCCCTTTTCTTTTAGTCTGTCAATGATCATCTGCCAGCCACATTCTATCTCTGGATTTATCTCGCACTTTCCATCTTTTGAACCACCACAGGGTCCATTGAGCAGGCTCTTTGAGCACCTCGTAACGGGACAAATTCCATCAGTTACATCAAGAAGACAGTTGCCACAAAGTTGGCATCTTTCTTCAAAAACTCCAAATCGCACAATTTCACCCAGAAAGAGACTATCACATCCCGGATAAACAGGTATGTCCACATCCTCAGCTACGGTTTGGGTTCCATTTCCACAGGCCATTACCAATACTGCGTCACTTCTTTCAATCTCTGATTTGTGTTCTCGAAAAAATTTTCTGTTGTTTAATTTGTGACAGGCAGGATCAAGAATCACCCAGCCAGTTACTGTTTTTCCCTTTTTTTCCAATTTTTCCTTTAAGAGTTTAACTTCATCTTCGCCACCAGTTTTACAAAGAGTAGCGCATTCACTACATCCACAGATAAAAATTGCCTCATATTTTGAAAGAAAACTCTCAATCTCTTGCAAAGGTTTTTGCTTGGTGATAATCATCTTTCTCCCCAGGTAAAAGTTTTTTATTTTGCTTTTAATTTTTTACTTATAGTGAATACAAAATTATTTCCCTGGGTCAGTTCATTCTCTTTAATCTTTAACTTAACCTTTTCCTCCTGCCAGAAACACCTCTTTCCCAGAAAGTAACAGGGTTCAACCCAGATCTTCCCTCCATGTTTTTTTACAAGCTCTCTACTAACATCAAGACCGATCCCCGAACCTCTCTCCCTTCCGCTTACGTATCGCTGAAATATCTTTTCTCTGTCCTCCTCAGAGATAAATTTTCCTGTGTTGGCAACGTTAAAAACATGATAATCGTGATTTTTTTCAGAATATCCCAGATATATAAAGACCTTTTCTCCTCCATGCTTTATGGCGTTGGTGATAAGATTATTATAGACCACCTGGATATAGTCAGGATCACAGATAACCTCCAGGTCCTGGGGAATTTCACATTCAAATTCGACTCCTTTTTCCAGGGCATAATCAGTATGAAAATCAAGAACTTCTTTTATCACCTGTGAATAGAAATTTATCTTAACCGGTGTAATTTCCAGTTCACCTGCTTTTATTTTGGAATAAATAAGAAAGTTTTCCACTGTCTTGAGTCCATGCTGACTGCGGGATATGATGCGGTCGTAAAGATCGTTTCTCTTTTCCTTTGGTAAATCAATACCTCTTAAAACAGTTGCCAGCTGATGGATAGTGGCAAGAGGGGTTTTTAACTCATGGGAAGCATAGGCTGTTAATCGATCAGACAGCTCTACCAATTTGTAAAGCTGGGTGTTGTCCTGGATTACTTCCACAACATATTCTAATTTCCCTTGAGGAGAAAAAAGCGGAAAGGAGAAAACATCAAGAAATTTCTCTTCGCCATCTTTTTTAATAATTTTCAATCCCTTTGAACTGCAGTTTGTTTTCAGAGTTCTACGAACTGCACATACTTTCTCTGAACAGGGGACCTTACTGTTAAAACTGACCTCGTAACATTTTTTTCCAATTATTTCTCCTGGCTCTCTCTGTAACTTCTTATACTCATTATTAGCCCATGTTATGTTAAACTCCCTGTCCAGAACGACAGTAGCAAGTCCCATAGAATTTAAGATTTCGACTCCGAATTGTTCACCCAGCATCTCTTCTAATTTGCTAACCTCTGGTCTTCTCATCTTTTTCTCTTTCAAGTAATTCTCTTACTTTGATTAAAAGTTCCTGGGGATTAACCGGCTTGTCCAGATACCCATCAACCTCCCTTAAAACTTTTTCCTCTCTTTGAGTGAATATTTTATCGCCCATTTTCTTTGTCAGGGCGGTTAGTACGATCACTGGAATATTCCGATATTCAGGACGTGTCTTTAAACTCCCACATACAGACACTCCATCTTTTCCAGGTAAAAGAAGATCAAGAATTATAAGATCGGGCTTTTCTTCTTCAATTGCCTTTAACCCTTGTTGACCATCAAGAGCCACTCTTACTTTATATGATTCTCCCTCCAGAATTATCCTTAACGCTTCCAAGATATCCTGATCATCATCAATTATGAGAATACTTGGCTGCAATTTATCAATCCTGGAGTTTCACTCAAAAGCAGTTTCATAATATACCAAATATTTTATTTCTGACAAGTTAACTTGTATTTCTCTTTCTAATTTAAGTCTTTTGACCGGATAGAGAAATTAATCTATAATTTTAAAAAAGTGGAAGATGAATAGACATAACAGTCATTCCAGAAAATGGGTTTTGATAGACTATAAATTAGCTGATTCAGGAAAAGTGTTAGAAAAAGAGGAAAGGTTGGCCTTGAAAGCAGGAGAAATGAAGATTCCTCCTTTTTTAGAACTCTGGATACCCTCCCGGAAGTGCTTTGTTCTGGGAAAAGTTTATGCTACCAGATTAACAGAATCTCAGAGAAAAAATCTCACAGAAGCCAGGATACCCATTTACATCCGTGCAAGTGGAGGGGGACTTATTCTTCATGATCCAACCTGTCTAAACTTTGGCCTGGCCGTTCCTCGGGAAATTATTCCCGAACAGTGGGGAATTGATAGAATTTTCTTCACCCTCTCTTCAGGGGTAGTTCTGGCTTTACAAAAATTAAAAATCTGCGTTTATCACGGAAAAGTTAAGGTCTTTTGTCCGGGTTCCTTTGATCTTCTGGTGAAAAAGAAAAAAATAGCCGGGTTATCTTTACTGGTAAGGGAAAAGTTCTGTCTTCTCCATGGAACCTTATTTGTCCAGGCGGATAGCCAATATCTGGAAACGCTGGAAAGATTCTATGGTCCGGCAATACGTGATGAAATTATCTCCCTGCAAAGGTTAAAAAATGATTCAGTGAACATGGAAGATATAACTTTACAAATAGTAAAAGGATACCAGGAAAGTCTCAATGTAATCTTTAAACCTTTAAGAAATCCTGATTTCCTCCTCAATTTCTCTGAATAGTTCTTTTTCTAAATTTCCCCTTGATTGACACAGGTGCCACCTGAAGGTCACCCTGCTTTCATAGGCTTCCACATAAAGTCTTATCTTAACCCTGGTGACTTTTTTTCCTGCCCTTATCACCTGAATAGATATGGAAAATCTGCCCTCCCTCCATCTGAACCAGAAACCAGATGGGCGGATAGCAACTGTATCGATTTTTCTTTTGGCATTTTTACCTCGAGCAAAATTTACATAGTCGGTTATGATCAATCCTTTTTCTTTTTTGATAACCTTTACCGGGTACATCCTTTTTTGAAGTACGTGTTTCACCGCCTTCCAGGTGGTGTCAAAATCAACATGGTATGTTCTCTCCCTCTCTACTGCCGGGGGTGCCCCACATGAAGAAAGTAGAAAAGAACCAACCACAATTAAAATGAATAAACCGGTCAATCTTTTTACCTTCATCTTTTCAGTAGAAATTTTACCATACAAAAGCTGGAAAGTAAAGTAAATAATCTTAGCAACCCACTGAAATTGGGACAGTTTTTCTCATGAAGATAAAGGCTCCGGAGATACCTTGCGAGGAAGCCTCTTTTTGGTGAGCAGTAGAAACCATTGCACCCACAAAAAGGAAAGGCCTGCTGCACTGAAATAATAGGTGAGATACCCGGGAGCCTGAAGCGAAAGGTATAGGTGAAAATTATCCAATGTCAGTAGCTTATAATTGACATCTTCAGAGTATGATTTACAATACATTTTAAAGAAGAAAAGATGCCTTACCTTCTAAAAAAGCCATCAACTGATGATAAACTTCAAATTCTGGGAAGAACAGCTGAGTTTGACGTATGTGGCCTACCCCGAATTTTTACGCAAAAATCCAAAAAATTCCAGAGGTTCAAGTTTATCTACCCTGCAGTTGGAAAAGGGGGAAGATGTGTGTGGCTTTTTAAAGTTTTACAAACAAACTATTGCGAGGGCAACTGTTATTACTGCGCTAATCGAAAAGATAGAAATTTTATTAGAACCAGCTTCTCACCCGCTGAACTTGCCCGTCTCTTTATAAAATACCATCAAAGTGGCCAAGCAGATGGTTTTTTCTTATCCTCGGCGATTTATGATTCTGTAAAAAAAACCCAGGAACAAATGTTCAAAACCCTCTGGCTGATAAGAAAAAAGTACCATTATGAGGGGTATATTCACTTTAAGATCTTACCAGGAAGTGAAGATTCTCTTATTGAAAAAAGTGCTAAGCTTGCTGACAGGGTATCAGTCAATCTGGAAGCCCCCTCCTCTTTTTATCTTTCCCGATTATCCCCGACAAAAGATTTTCAAAAACAACTTTTCTCTACCCTGCAAAAAATCTCACGCATCAGTAAAAAAATTCCACTAAAAGCCGGAATTACTACCCAGCTTGTAGTAGGGGCAGCAGGAGAATCAGATAGAGAAATTTTGAGTCTTTCCTATCAACTCTATAAAAAATATAAATTGTGGAGGGTCTACTATAGCGGTTTTATTCCTCTCAAAGATACTCCTCTGGAGAATAATTCTCCTTGCCTGCCTCTGAGGGAATTCAGGTTATATCAGGCAGATTTTCTCCTGAGAGGCTACGGATTTACTCCGGAAGAACTACCTTTTGGAAAAGAAGGATTTCTTCCTCTGGACAGGGATCCAAAGCTTGCCTGGGCTTTTTCTCACCCTGAAAAATTTCCCCTGGAGGTAAACAAGGCAAGCTACCAGGAACTTTTAAGAGTTCCTGGTATTGGGAAAATCTCAGCCAAGAGAATTATAGAGACAAGAAGTAAGGGAAAAATTACCAGCTTAGATGAATTAAAAGCTACAGGTTGTGTGGTCAAAAGAGCCAGAAACTTCCTTACCATTAATGGAAAATTTTACCCGTCCTCTTCTCAGATAAAAGAAGAGGAGAGTACCCAGCTTTTTTTATGGGAGGAAATTTAAAAAACTTTTTTGTTTGCTTTATTCTTCCAGACATTTTTCCAGAGCAACTATTGCTACCTTAAGCTGTTCATCATCGGGTTCTTTGGTGGTTAGTCTTTGGAGCCAGAGTCCTGGAGCTAAGAAAATTTTCATCAATTTACTTAACCTCTTTTTCCCTGAAAGCTTAATTATCTCATACGAAATCCCGGCAATAAGAGGAACAAAAAGAAGTCTTGTCAACCGATCAGTAACGGTTTGAGGCCTGCCTAAAAATATATAAACCGCTATACTGACCAACATTACGATAAGAAGAAAACTCGTCCCACAACGGGGATGATGAGTTGAATATTTTCTAACATTTTTCACCTCAAGTTTTTCTCCTGATTCAAGGGCATAAATGCTTTTATGTTCAGCACCGTGATACTCAAAAATCCTCCGCATGCTCTTCCATAAAGTTATAATCCAGAGGTAAACAAGGAAGATGGATATCCTTATCATTCCACTTGTGAGATTAAATAAAAACCCTTGTTTCACCCCGATAAAGTCGGCAATTAACAGGGGAAGATAAAAGAAAAGAAATAAAGCGAGGACCACTCCAATCACCAAAGTTATAACAAGCCAGAGGCTGGTAAAAAAATCACTTTTCTGGTGTGGATTTTCCTCACAAATTTTTTGTTCACTTTGCTTTTTTTCCCCTTCTTCTTCCTCCTGAATCAAAACATCAGCAGAGAAACTAAGTGCTTTCATTCCAATGTACAGAGTTTCCACCAGAGCAATTGCTCCTCTTAAAATGGGAAAATTTAAAAACCTGTGTTTTTTAACCAGAGAAACAAAAGGCTCTTTCTTCACCACAATCTCTCCATTACTTTTTCTAACAGCTATGGCCACACATTTAGGGGAGCGCATCATTACCCCCTCAATAACTGCCTGTCCACCAATCTGAGTCAATTCAGGTTTATCTTTCAGCTTCATGTATTAACCTGAAAGCTATGTTTATGGCTTCTTCTGGAGAGCTTGTAACCAGTGGATAGGTGGACAAATCTTTTAATTTCTCTTTCACCTTCTCACAGGAGAGTATATCCATCCAGCCACCACTTCCCTTAATAATCACTACGGGTTTGCCAATATTACAGGCAAAAGAAATCTCATTTAGAGTTCCCCATCTTCCTGCAATCCCTATTACCACATCAGCACTTTGAACTAAAATATAGTTCCTTGCTCTTCCGAGGTGAGTGGTAATACCAATATCGACATAGGGATTTGCATACCTCTTATCTCCAGGTAAAATGCCTACAGTTAACCCATTGGCACTTTTTGCTCCTCTGCAGGCAGCCTCCATAATTCCACCCCCTCCACCACAAACCAAAATGGCACCTTTTTCTGCAATCAATCTCCCAACTCTCTCAGCTACATTTAACGTGGCAGCAGACAAATTTGGATCGTCAGCTTCACTTCCACAAACAGCTATTAGTTTTTTCATCTTATTTTAAATCCTCTATTCTCTTTTTTAGTTTTTCCAGTTTTAGCTTGAATTCAGTTTCCTTTCTTTTCTCTTTTTCCACAACTTCTGGAGGAGCTTTTTTCAGAAAGAGATCAGAATCAAGTTTTTCCTTCGTCCATAGATATTCTTGCTCTATCCTCTGCAGTTCTTTTTGAAGACGTTCTCTCTCTTTATCTATGTTAACTATTTTCTCAAGAGGAATAAAAATATCTATATCCCTGACAATCCCTGACGCACACTTTGAGGGTCTATTCACCTTTTGGGCTATACTTAACTTCTCTATACCTGCCAAATCCACAATATAAGTGGAATTCCGTTCAAGAATTTCCCTGTATAGATCATTTGAAGCACCAATTCGGACTTCTATTTTTCTTTGAGGAGGTATTTTCATTTCGGATCTGATGCTTCTTATCTCTATTACTGTATCCATTATTAAAACCATTACACTTTCTGCCTGGTAATCTATTTTCCACTTTCTTTTGGGCCAATCTGAAATCATTATACTCTCTCCGGTCTCTGGTAAACGGTGAAATATCTCTTCCGTAATAAAGGGCATAAAGGGGTGAAGAAGCTTCAAACCTCCCTTAAGCACCTCATAGAGAATAGCTTTTGCAATCTCAGAGGATCTATTTTTCATTCTCAGTCTCGATTTAACCAGTTCAATATACCAATCACAAAAATCCGACCATATAAACTGATATATAAGTTGAGCTGATCTGGAAAAATTAAAACTTTCCAGATTTTGAGTGACCTCGTCAATAACCCTTCCGTATCGAGATAAAATCCACCGGTCAGCTAATTCTAATTCATCCTCCATCAATAACGTCTCTTCTGAAGGATTAAATTCTTCCAGATTCATTAAAACAAAACGTGATGCATTCCAGATTTTATTGGCAAAATTGCGGTAACCTTTTACTCTCTCTTCGGAAAAACGAAGGTATGGACTTTCTGTTTTCAATGCCACGAGGGAAAAACGAAAAGCATCGGTCCCGTATTTCTCCATCAACATTAGTGGATCTACCACATTTCCCTTTGATTTACTCATCTTTTCTCCTTTTTCGTCACCAATAAGAGGATGAATATGAACTTTTAAGAAAGGAGGTTTACCGGTAAATTTCAATCCCATCATTATCATTCGTGCCACCCAGAAGAAGAGAATGTCCCACCCACTACAAAGCAAAGAGGTGGGATAAAATTTTTCAAATTTTTTTCCTCTGGCTGGCCACCCCAGAGTAGAAAAGGGCCAGAGGCTGGAGGAGAACCAGGTATCAAGAACATCCTCATCCTGCCTTATTTTTGCGGAGCCACACCCCTTGCAATTAGCAGGATCCTCCCGCATAACCATCACTTTGCCACAATCTTCACAATACCAGACAGGTAGTCTATGTCCCCACCAGATCTGACGGGAGATGCACCAGTCATGTATTCTCTCCAGCCAGTCAAAATAGCTTCTTTCCCAGTAAGAGGGATAAAACTTTATTTTTCCCTGTTTCACAACTTCAATTGCTTTATCTGCCAGATCTCTCATTCTCACGAACCACTGAGAGGACAGATATGGCTCGATCACCGTACCACATCTATAACACTTACCCAACCTGTAGGTGTAATCTTCAATCCTGTCCAGATAGCCTTTGTTTTTTAAATCTTTTATAATTTTTTCACGACACTGGTAGCGATCAAGTCCCTTGTAAATTCCTCCATTTTCATTAATGGTTGCATCTTTATTGAATATGTTAATCAAGGGAAGGTTATGTCTCTTCCCAATGTTAAAATCTTCCACATCGTGGGCAGGAGTAACCTTCAAAGCTCCACTACCAAAGTCAGGATCCACATAATCGTCGTAGATTAAGGGTAAGATTCTTCCCACCAGAGGAAGCTTTAGCCTTTTACCATGAAATTTCTTATGCCTCTCATCACCGGGGTTCACTGCCACTGCTACATCACCAAGCATTGTTTCGGGTCTTGTTGTGGCAACCACCAGATACTCTTTACATTCTTTCTCCGCATCGCAAAAAGGGTATTTAATATAGTAAAGCTTACCCTGAATTTCTTCATACTCCACCTCAATATCTGAGAGAGCTGTTTGGCAACGAGGACACCAATTAATAATATAGTCACCTTTATAGATATATCCTTCTTCATACAGAGTGACAAATACCTCTCTTACGGCTCGACAATGATCCTCGTCCATGGTAAACTTTCTGTCCTCCCAACTGCAGGAGATTCCAAGTTTTTTCATCTGATTAAAGATCCTCTCTCCATATACCTCCTTCCACTGCCAGATCCTCTTGACAAATTCCTCTCTGCCCAATTTTTCCCTCGTGAGTCCTTTTTTCAAAAGTTCTTTTTCCACCACATTTTGAGTCGCTATACCGGCGTGGTCAATCCCGGGAATCCAGAGAACTTCATAACCCTGCATTCTTTTGAATCTGGCTACTATATCCTGCAAAGTCATGTTAAAAGCATGTCCCATATGCAGAACTCCCGTTATGTTGGGAGGTGGCATGACCATGGAAAAAGTTTTATTTTTTTTACCGGGAGATGGAGAAAAATACCTTTTTTCTTCCCAAAATTTCTCCCACTTCTCTTCCACTAACTTTGGATTATATCTTTTCTCCATGGACCTTTCCTTAAGCCTCATCTTATAAAATAAGCTTTTATAGTCAAGGGAAATGGTAGTCTGAATTCAGTAATTTTCGCAGAGAAGCTCAAAATAAGCCCTCGGATGAGCACAAGCAGGGCACTCTTTTGGTGCTTCTTTTCCTTCATGGATATAACCACAATTTCGACACTTCCATCTAACAACTTTTTCTTTCTCGAAAACACGATTTTCTTCCAGGTTTTTTGAGAGAGAAAGATATCTTTTTTCATGTTGCCTTTCAGCAACAGCAATTGCCCTGAATATAGCTGCTATTTCTGAAAATCCCTCCTCTTCTGCTACTCTGGCAAACTCCGGGTACATGGTGGTGTGTTCGTAGTTTTCACCCGCAGCGGCTGCTCTAAGATTGTCCTCTGTGTCTCCAATCACACCTGCTGGAAAGGCAGCTTGAATTTCTACCTCTCCTCCCTCAAGAAGTTTGAAAAGTCTTTTGGCATGTTCTTTCTCATTGTCTGCAGTTTCAAGAAATATAGCGCTTATCTGTTCATACCCTTCCTTTTTTGCCTGTGAGGCAAAGAAAGTGTAGCGATTTCTTGCCTGAGACTCACCGGCAAAAGCCGTAAGTATATTCTTTTCCGTGCGTGTCCCTTTAATATCCATAGCCTAACCTCCTCTTTTTATTTTTGGACAGTTTTCAGAGAAATCTTATACTTCTTTTTCAAACATATCCTTGCCAGCTCCACATAGGGACATACCCAGAGGTCTCATATCCTATTATGAGTCAAATCCGAAATCTACTTTCTTTATTGATATTCCTAATTCTAATTTATAATCCAACTTTTTACCGATTAACTTTGGCACTTTCTATTAGGATGAGGAGTATATCCTACATTTTAAAAGTAAGGTATCTTTTATGTTCCAGATAAGACAAAAAGCCTGGATCAAAGATTAAATTTCAATATTTAAAGAATTTATTATTTGTTTCATCCCTGTAAGACACTGCTTTGTACTCTCCGCTCCACCACCTGTTTCATCTTTATACTCAGGTTCTAATGATATTACACCCTCATAGTTATCGACAATCAGATTTCTTATAATATCTCTGTAGTTTATGTTGCCTTTACCTATAGCAACAGGCTGATAAATTGAATCCGTTATCACAAAATCCTTAAGGTGAATATGGGAAATATAACTTTTTATGTTATTGTAATCATCAGGATATGGAGCTTTCCCTGAACGGAAGGCATTTCCTGGATCCCATAAGGCTTTAAGACTCTTGGAGTTTATCTTTTGTATTACCTGTTTAGTAAGCGATCCAGTTTCCAAATAAGTATGGGGGCAATTTTCCAATATTAGTGTTATCTTTCTTTTCTCGGCCAATTCTACCGGTTGTCGAAGTTTCTCTACAATTAACTTTATTGCTGTATCTTTGTCAAGATCTTCTTCTTTCCGAAAACCAAAAATACGAATCTTATCAGTACCAAACAGTCTGCACAATTCTATACAATATTCTAAGGCTTTTAAGTGTTCCTCATAGTTTCCTATTTTAGTAATAAAATGTTCATCAAAAATCTTTAATTCCTTTTTATGCTCTTGAAGAGGACACATAAGAAAAAGAGTTGAAGAAATATTGGATACAGTGAAACCAAATTTTTTAACAAGCTTTTGGGCTTGATTTGCTTCTTCTTCTGTCAGCTCCTCTATAGTCTTATTCCACAAAGAGTGAATTTCAATATATCTCACACCAAATTCTTTGATAATCTGCAAAGCTTCTTCAAAATCCATGCTTACCTGATCTGTTATTATACCTATTTTGAACATAATCACCTCCCTAATGCTCGCTTCTTTAACGAGGATTTTGCATATATTTACGATAAGGTACCGGTTCCAGAGGCTCCACTCCCAACCAAGAAGAAATCTCCATCAGTTCATCTCCAAGATTCCCTAAAGCAAGAGGGAAATGATGTGGAAGTCTATATACAATAACAGTATTAACAAAATCTAAAGCCGAAACTTTCTTATTTATCATTCTAACTTCACCTAACCAGCCTCTACTTCCATCATAACTTTTCTTGTTTTGATCTATCGTTCTTCCAGTGGTCAAAAGCATTCTTGTGCCATCATTAACTATCCGCATAATTGTGACATCCTGCTCTTTGAAGATTAAGTCATTAACTATTCCTACTTTTTGAAAGGAGCCATCGGGTCTTCTTACTCCTAAATTGAAATGAGTGCAGTAGGTCATACCTTTATCATTTGCCCACCATTGAGCAGAAGGACCACAGTGCCAGAGAAGAAGAGAATCATCCTTCATATCAAACTTTGGTAGATCCATAATAGTTACAGGATATTTATTGTCATTCAGATAATTTAAAATTAACATACTCAAGGCACCAAGTATATCTCCTTCACAAGCTGCCACAATACCGTTTTGATTTAAACGACCTATAGTCGAACAAGGAGCAAATTCATACTCATCCTGAAATTTTGGCCAACAACTAATAGCCAAAGCTTCATATCCATTTTCTCTGGATATTTCTTCTAATGCTAAGTAAACTCGGGCAGCTTTTTCAAAATATTTCTTATCTATATTTTTACTTTGTCCCTCAGTCTTTATATCTTCTATCAATCTTCCTATTTTATTTTCAGAATAACTCTCGGCCTTCTTCAGTACTTCTGAAAGTTCGTGTGTATAAACAGACACCCCATAAATAGAGCGAAGCCTTCTTTCGTCAAAATAAAGATCATAGAATCCCTGAGCAATACCTCCTATCAAACCTATACGAGAATCTCTTAGGGATTTTATGGTCCTTATTGCTTTTAAGGTCACTTTAAAACTCTCAATAAATGTTTCACTCTCTGGACTACCAAAGAACCATTTAAAACGAATTTTATAGTCCCTGAGATAATGGCCCAGAATACTTGCATACATGTTTACTCCTACAAGAGAGCCTAAGGGTAACGGTCCTTCCTCGGTTGGCTCAGGAATTGCCCACATACCTAAGTAGGTATCTATTTCAGCCAGAGGTAAGATAATTTCTCCTGACGAAAAAGAAGAATGATGAATAATAAGAAAATCTAAATTTTGTTCTTCCATTTGTCTCTGAGCTTTAATCGCCTCTTCCTTGGAAATAAGAGGTTTTGGTATGGGATAAAAATCAAAAATCCCCGTCTCTCGGGATAATTTTTCTAATGCTCTAATAGCCCTCTGATATTCGTTTAAAGCTAAAGAAACATTAAATTTTGTAAGGTAAACTCCCACTAATCCTATTTTTATTTTTTTCATTTTTAGACTCCTATTTTTATTTAACAAATGTTCCCCTTCTTACCTGAAGACCAGCTAATACTAAGACTATAGCAACCACAATATAATTATATAAAGGTGATACTCCAACAAGTACAATAATATCAGAAATCATTGCTATAATAAAAGAACCGATCATCACCCCGATTATTGTACCAAAACCACCTATAAATGGTATTCCACCCAGTACTACAGCGGCAATGGCCTGAAGACTAAACCCTTGAGCAGTCCAAGCATAGGCCTGGTTAATCCAAGCGGTCATTATTATTCCCGCTGTTGCTCCCATAAGTCCTGAAACAACAAAAACAAAGATCTTAGTTCCATCTGCATTTATTCCACAGTTACGTGCCGCAAGTTCATTACCACCTATAGCATAAATATTCCTTCCAATCTTAAATTCGGATATGTACACATGGAAAAACATAGCAATCGCAATAGCAATTATAACCATTATTGGAATGTTACCAATATTACCTGCAACAAATTCAAAACCTAAAGGCTTTGTAGGGGAAACTGAAGAGGGAGAAATTGGATATCCACCACTTATAACCATTGCCAAACCTCTCAGCCCCCAATACATACCCAGTGTCACAACGAAAGATGGAATTTTTGCTCTAACTACTAAAAATCCATTAGCTAAACCAATTATCACACCATATGCCAAAGTGATGGGTATAGACAGGTAAACCGGGATTCCCATAATAATATCCAGAGTAGCTATAACCACACCACTTGAAGCCAAGACAGACTCTGGACTTAAATCAATCATCCCGGTCAAAACAACCATCGCTTCACCTACAGCTATAATCATCAAAGGAGCTGCTGAAATTAAAATTGCCCTTATATTTCTGATAGTAAGAAAATAAGGGGATAGAATTCCGGCAATACTAACAGCTATTATTAAAAACAATACCGGCTTAAAGTAAACACTCTTACTTATAGTTCGAATGAACTCTTTTAAACCAACAAACTCAGGATAGATATTTGCTTTTCTTTGCGTATTCACTTCTTGTAAACCTCGGCTTTTTATCTACTTCACGCCTCGCTAAACTTTTCTATCGTTTTTATTCTCAATACCTAACATAAAATTAACGATCTCTTCGAGATTTGTGTCTTTTCTTTTTCTCTCTGCTACCAATCTTCCCGCTCGCAAAACTATAATTCTATCAGATATGGAGAGTACATCTGGTAATCTATGACTAACATAGATTATGGAGGAACCTTTCTCTCTAAGTCCTTTTACCAACTCTAAAAAAGGTTCAATAGCTCGAACTGACAAACTGGCAGTTGGCTCATCCATAAGGATAACTTTAGGCTTATATAGAAGAGCCCTGGCAATAGCTACTATTTGCTGTTGTCCTCCCGATAGTGACATAACTAAAGTGTTAAGAGAGCCTAAGTCAATATTTAACTCGTTTTTCAAAACATCAACCGCCCTTTTCTCCATCTCCTTTTTATTGAGTTTTGATAACTTTCCCCATTTAGTGATTTCTCTTCCTAAAAATATATTTGCTACAATATCAAGATTTGGGGCTAACATAAAATCTTGATAAACTGTCTCTATACCCAGTCTTCTAGAATCCATTGGATTTTGAATATGCACTCTCTTACCCTCGATAAACAACTCACCTTTATCTGGTGTATAAACACCTGCGAGTATCTTAAGAAGAGTAGATTTACCAGCTGCATTGTCCCCTACTAAACCCAAGATCTCTTGATGAAAAAGCTTTAAATTTACATTTTCCAACGCTCTAATGGCTCCAAAATACTTACATACTTTAACCATTTCTACAATTGGCTTCAATTCGCTCATCCGATTGTACTCCACATTTAAAAGGAGGGCATTAATTGCCCTCCTTTTTTTACTTCCTATTTACTAAATTTGGCCATCAAACTCGTACATAATCAATAAGGTAAAGGAGCCACAGGACCTTTTTTAGCAGGTTCTCCAAATGGTCCTACATCATGAACATTAGTTTTATCAACCATAAAATTCTCAGTAATAATGTAGTTGTTAGGCCACTTACCCTCAGGAGGTTTAATTCCCTTCTCAAGATACTTCATTATCATTTCAACTCCCCAGTAACCCTGTAGATAAGCTTGATGCGCTACTGTAGCAAGTAACTCTCCATCCTTTATTAACTGAAGTCCAACTGGCGAGGCATCCACACCAACCAGATAAACATCTCTATTTGGAGTAATTCCTGCTGCTTTTAGGGCAACTATTGCTCCCGCTGCTTCTTCATCATTTGATGCTAAAATTAGATCGATATCTTTCGTTTTTACAAGAATTTGATTCATTTTTCTAACTGCTGGTTCTCTTGCCCAATCTGCAGGTACATCAGCAACTATTTCTATATCTCCTTTTTCGATTAAAGGATTTAAAATATCATACCAACCAGAGGTTCTTTCTGTATTTGCCAAAGCTCCTGCTAATCCCTCAAGTATTACTATTCTCCATGGTTTAGGTATTCCGGATTTTTCCAAAAATTTCACAGCATAATCTGCTGCTATTCTTCCAATCAATCTTTGATCAGAGCCAACAGCAGCAATTCTCCATTTTGGATCTGCGATATCCCTATCTGTACAAAATACCGGAATTCCGTTTTGCATGGCTTCCCTGGCTGCTGGAACAAGTGCATCACTCGTTATAGGGTTAAGCAAAATAGCATCTACACCTTTAGCTATAGCTTGGATAACTTGGGTTGCCTGGGTTCCTGGATCATTTCTACCGTCAAGTATAACTAAGTCAAGATCAGGGTATTTCGCTGCGGCATCCTGAGCACCATGAATATGCCCTATAAAATAAGGATTATCAAACCCAACTTCAAATAAATAAACCGAGTACCTTGGAGAGGCTATAAGTGGCGATCCAAAAAGACCACATAGAGTGATGAGAAAAATACTTACCATCACCACCTTAAACTGAAGTTTTTTTCCTATCATTATTTTAACCCCCTATCATTATTAATTTTAAAAATAACCCTCTTATTGCTATAACCCCCTGCCTCTCGTATAATTGATAACCCTTGCTTTAATAATACCCTATCACCCCCTTTCTCAAACTCTATTTTTAAGCTTTTTTAAAATAAAAAATTAAGAGAAAATATCTAACATGCCTCTACTATTATTTCTTTCTTGAAGAATAATAATTCTTTATCTATTAAATGTCAAATTTTTTCCTATCCTTACCGAACCTGAAAAAAACAAAAAGGTTGACCATTTTCCTTTTTCGAATATAGTAATTTCAGGTTATTTGACTTTAGACTGGAGAGAGGACAAGCCAACATCAAATTACGAACAAAAGAATCACACATAACCAATCAAATGATGTTGGCTTTTTATTTTTATTTAATTTTTGTTTGGCCAAATTTCTAAGCAAAAAGGAGGAAAAGAGGGATGGCAAAAAACAAGATCTATATAATTGATGTGACCAACAGGGACGGCGTTCAGACCTCCAGAATATGCCTCTCAAAATTGCAAAAAACAATGATCAATCTCTATCTCTCTCAAATGGGTGTATTCCAATCAGAGTTTGGTTTTCCTGTAACTCACCACGAAACAAACTATCTCAACGCCAATCTGGAACTTGCCAAAATGGGAGCCTTTGGAGAAATGCGTCTTGGAGGATGGATAAGGGCGATCAGAAGAGATGTAGAAGAAGCATTCAAACTCGTTCCAGAGATAGAACATTTAAACTTATCCATTTCCACCTCTGATCAGATGATCATTCATAAATTTAAGGGAAAGTTAGATCATGAAGCAGTGATACGCGAGATGATAGCTGCAGTCAGGCTGGCACGAACCATGGGTGCCAAAACCATCGGAGTTAATGCTGAAGATGCATCAAGGACTAATATAAACTACCTTATTGAGTTTGCTCTGGCAGCTAAAGAGGCCGGAGCCGATAGAATCCGTTACTGTGATACTCTGGGCTACGATAGTCCTTTTTCTATATATAAAAGAGTAAAAACACTTGCTGAAGAAGTGAAACTCCCTATAGAACTTCACTGTCATAACGATCTTGGGATGGCGGTGGCAACCTCCATCTGTGGTGCGATGGCCGCTAATGATGCTGGAGTGGATTCTTACATCAATACCTGTGTAAACGGAATGGGTGAACGTGCTGGAAATGCTGATTTAGTGGCTGTTATATTAGCTATAAAATACGCAAGTGAGGCTCAGGGAAATTACGTTCTGGATGAAAAAATAAATCTGAAAATGGCCTGGAGAATCTGTAAGTACGCTTCTTATGCTTTTGGAATACCTATTCCTATAAATCAACCCGGGGTCGGAGCAAACGCTTTTGCTCATGAATCGGGTATCCACGCTGATGGAGCCCTAAAAGACAGAAGAAACTATGAACTTTACGATTTCGAAGAGCTTGGACGAGGAGAACCTGAAATTATCGAGACAGGTCGCAAGATAACTGTAGGTGAGTACAGCGGGATTAAAGGATTTAGAAATGTCTACGAAAGGCTGGAGGTAGAATTCAAAAATGAGAAAGAGGCAACAGAAATTCTGGAACTGGTTCGTTACGCCAATGTCCATAATCAGAAACCTCTGGTAGAAGACGAATTGAGATTTATTGCCAAATATCCTGAAATAGCTCGCAAGATATTCACCATGACCCCTCCTTAAACGATCAGACATCCGACTCTAAAATTGAAAAGTTTTACTATAGTTTGATTAGTTTGACTTCATTAGTAAAATAGTGTAAATAAAAAGAGATGAAGCTGCTTGTTTTTGTTCTTAATAAGGAAGAACTTTTGGAAGAGGTGTTAGAAGCATTTGTAGAGGCAGGAATTACTGGTGCCACAATTCTGGATAGCGAGGGAATGGGGAGATTTTTAACATACGAGGTCCCTCTCTTTGCAGATTTTAGGGAATTTATGAGAGGAAACAAACCTTACAACAAAACCATCTTTTCAGTTGTTGATAAAGAGGAAAAGATTAAGGTGGTCGAAGAGTTAATCGAGAAAATATGCGGGAAGCTGTCCGATCCTGGAACCGGTATCCTCTTCACCATACCTGTTGATTATGTGAAAGGGTTGATTCAGGAGGAGGAATAAATAAATGGTTAAGCTTTCCGATATTTTAGACCCTCAGTGTATTAAGTTAAATCTTCAGGGTAAACGAAAAAAAGATACTATTGAAGAACTTGTTGATCTTCTTTTTAAAACTCACAAAATAAAAAATCCTGACAAAATTCAACAGGCTCTTATAGAAAGGGAAAAAATGGGAACCACAGGAATAGGAGGTGGGATTGCTATCCCTCATATAATGATGGAAGAAATTCCCCAAACAATAATGGCATTTGGTAGAAAAAAGCAAGGAATAAAATTTGATGCCATCGATGAACAGCCGGTAAACCTTGTATTTTTATTACTTGGCCCCAAACAAGACGCCAGACTTCACCTTAAAATACTCTGTAGACTTTCCCGTCTTTTGCATAACACTCGATTTAAGAAAGCACTAATGGAGGCTAAAGATAAAGATGAAGTGATAAAAATTATCCAAAATCAGGAAGAAAAAGAAGGTTGAAAAAGAAGGTTAATTATAATTATGGATGTCATATTAAAATGGAAAATCGTAAGAATAGTACTTACCGCAGTTTACTTAATGGTTGGCTGGATGTTGTTTACAGGAACCTTTGCTCCCTTCTCGCTTTTTCTTGGAGGAGTTTTTTCTTTGGGAGTGGCCTTTCTCACCTATAGTATCTTTATAGAAAAAGAGGAGGTAGCCTGGCGAAGTTTGATTCCACGGGTTTATTATCTTTTTATCTATGTTGCTGTCCTCCTTTTCAAAATATATCTTGCCAGCTTTAAGATGACAGGCTCTATAATTACAGGCAATATTAATCCAAGAATAGTGCATTTTCGAACCCGGTTAAAATCAGAACTTGCCCGGGTAATTCTGGCTAACTCAATTACTCTGACCCCTGGAACTTTAACTTTAGACCTGGACGAAGATCATCTTGTTGTTCACTGGTTAAACGCCAAAACTATCCATTCACACTATGCAGGCAGATTAATTAAGGCTCATTTCGAAAACTGGCTTAGAAGAGTTTGGATGTGAATCTACTCATTTTAGATGTAGTTATCTTTGTTTTAATAGCTATTTCTGTATTAAGTATGATCAGGGTGATAATTGGGCCAACTCATGAAGATAGACTTATCGGGCTTAACCTTGCAGTAAGTCAGGTGCTTGCAATTCTGGTAATAACAGCGGTCAAATTTGATCGCTCTATCTATCTCGATGTTGCCCTGGTTTATGCCATACTGGGCTTTTTAGGAATACTGGCAATTGCCAGATATCTTGGAGGTCAAAAGTGATTTTGAAAATAATTATATACGTATTTTTTGCTATGGGCATATTCTTTGGTATCCTGGGAAATGTAGGGGTACTTAAATTCCCCGATATTTATACCCGCCTTCAGGCTTCATCTAAATGCGGTGTAACTTCTGTTGTCTCTATATTTATAGCTTTAATGCTCTTAAAAGGCTTTACTCCCATAACTGCCAGAATTCTGGTAATCACTCTCTTTTTCCTGATAACAAGCCCTGTCTCCTCTCACATCATAGGAAGAAGAGCCTGGGAGGAAGGAATTTTACCCTGGAGAAAAAAGTCTTCTCCAAAGTGAAATAAAATAATATGACTGAAATAATTCTTATCCTGCTTGTTATCCTGGGTATTTTGTCCTTACAATTCAAAGACCTTTTAAATGCTGTTATATCCCTTGCGGTATTTAGTCTTCTATCCGCTCTTCTTTTTTACTGGCTTCATGCCCCAGACGTAGCTATTGCCGAAGCAGCAGTTGGTGCAGGAGTGGCAACAGTTATTTTTGTTGCAACTTTAAGAAAAACTAAGGGAAAAGAAGAATGAAACTAATTAGAATAATCGGAGAGGTAATTATCCTCCTCTTATTGACGATAATATTGTTTGCAGGAATTCATCTTAACCACGAATTTTCTCCACCACTTAAAAATTACTTTGTTTTAAAAGGCGTAGAAGAAACAGGAGCTATAAATCTTGTCTCTTCAATTTATTTAAGTTACCGAGCTTTTGACACCATGGGAGAGACTATTGTTCTTCTTCTCTCTGTTTCAGGAATAATAATGCTTCTGGAGAGTAAAAAATGAGAGAATCAGAGATAGTAAGTATGATTTCCAGAAAACTTGTCCCCTATATTCTTCTTTTTGGACTTTATCTTATCTCTTTTGGACACCTCTCACCTGGGGGAGGTTTTCAGGGAGGTGTTGTTTTAGCTTCTGGTGTAATTGTCCTTGCGTTAAGCCG
The DNA here is from genome assembly GCA_964482715.1 of uncultured Clostridia bacterium. Lineage (GTDB taxonomy): Bacteria > Aerophobota > Aerophobia > Aerophobales > B3-G15 > CAYZYX01. The sequence continues at coordinate 8,517 of CAYZYX010000018.1, read as the reverse complement.
TGGAACCTCATCTGTGCAAAGAATATTCCCCCAAAAAAAATTAAACCTTACTGAGATAGCTATGCTTTTTGCTTTTATTGCCATGGGAATTGGGGGACTTTTTACCGGTCAATATTTTCTGGGAAACTTCCTCTGGCTGGGTAAAGCAGGAGAAATCCCCAGTGCCGGTTTTATTTTTTTTCTAAATATTATTATAGGCCTTAAAGTAGGAGCAGGTATGATTCTGATATGTTTTTATCTCTTAAAAGAGGAGGAAAGATAAAATGTCTTTTTATTTAATAATTTTTCTTCTCATTCTGGGTATATGGGGTATGATCAGAAAAGATAACCTCATTAAGAAAGTAATCGCTCTGAACATATTTAACAGTTCCATTATAATTTTCTTCATTTATTCTGGTTCTCTTTCCGGTTCAACTGCCCCCATTATGGAAGGAGCCATAAAGGATGTGGTGGATCCAATTCCCCAGGCGCTCATGCTTACCGCTATAGTGATAGGGATTTCTCTTACGGCACTTGCACTTTGCTTGATCTTGCGAATTTATCGGCGATACGGAACTTTAAGCTCTTCCAAAGTAGAAGAGCTTCTTAATAAGAAATAATGGAAGGCATTTCCATTTTACTCATCATTGTTCCCTTTGTAGCGGCTTCTTTTGTTCTCCTTAATAGATTTACCACCTGCCTTCTTTTAGCCAAAATGGTTAGCCTGGGAGCAGTTTTACTGTGTCTTTTTTTTCTTTTACTTGTTTTCCCGGCAATATCCAGAGGCTTAACCTTTGACTACCCGGTAGGTGGATGGAAAGAACCTGTTGGGATTAACCTTTACATGGACGGACTTGCCTGGATCACTTCCCTCATAGGGATGTGTATAGCTTTGTTTTGTCTTTTGTATTCTACTGCTGAAAATTACGATTACAAATTTTATTTTTTCTTCTTAACCTTACTGGGTGGAATGCAGGGGGTTATTTTTACTCAGGATATATTTAACATGTTTGTTTTCTTTGAAATTCTGTCAATAGCCTCCTATATTCTTATTGCCTATCCGGGAAAGGAAAATTCAATCATGGCCAGTTTTAATTATCTTCTCATCAGCAGCTTGGGAATAGGTTTTTATCTTCTGGGAGTCGCTATTCTCTACCAGGAAACAGGCATCTTAGCCCTAAGAAAAATGCCACTCCGGTTAGAGCAGATGCAGGGAAACTTATTTACCATCCAGCTTGCTCTTTTATTTTTAGTTGTAGGTATAGGAGTAAAAGTTGCTTTTGTACCTTTTCATACCTGGCTTCCCGGTGCGCATGCGTTTGCTCCTCATCCCGTATCAGCTATACTCTCTGGTGTGATGATTAAGGTGTCCTTTCTGGCCGTATGGCGGATAATCAGGCTATTTCAATTTGTCCATCTACAGGAGACCTTTCTCTGGATTGGAGCTTTTACCGCTTTCCTGGGCATTATCTGGACCTTGGCTGAAAATGACAGCAAGAGGCTTCTTGCTTATTCAAGTGTGTCTCAGATGGGCTTCATCATAGCAAGTTTTGGGGCAGCTACCTCTGTGTCTCTTGTTGCTTCTTTTTATCACCTGCTAAACCATTCTCTTTTTAAGAGTCTTTTATTCCTCTGTATTGGCACAGCGATATATCTTACAGAGGAAAGACAGATAGAAAAAATAAAAGTTCCTATCAAAAAGACACCTCTTCTTTTTGCCTGTTTTCTGGTTGGTGCTTTGTCCATTTCGGGAGTTCCTCCTTTCAATGGATATGTTAGTAAAAATCTCATAAGTTATTCCTTGCGCCAGCACCCTTTTTCCTATTTCTTAATCTTATTGACCAGTGCAGGAACTGTAGCTTCTTTTATCAAACTTTCGGAGATTTTCACTTTTAAAAAAATTTCTGAAAAGCAAAATGAGAAAACGAAAAAAATATCCACGACAATGCTGGTTGCTCTTCTTTTTCTTTCTTCTTTATGTCTTTTTACCGGGATATTCCCTCACTTTTTTACAGCAAAAATTTTCCACCTGATTTTAAACCAAAAAGCCGGGTCCGAATTTATTCACTATTCATTCCAGGAAATTTTAAGGTTCATCTTGACTGTGGGATTAGGAAGTGCTTTTTACCTTTTTATCCGGAGCCAAAAAGGAGAAAAGATTCTAAAATATATTAAAGATACAAAATTCGGAATTAGTGATTCTCTCCTGCTTTTTTTAATTGGATTTCTCTTATTATTTGCTCTTTCCATGGTGTTAAAATAGGAGGTGGGACAATTTTTATTGTATTCCGTCTTTTCAGGCTTCTGAGGTCCCTTGCAAGAAAGTCCCTTACCTGTTCCTCGGAAACAAAAGTGTCACAATTTCAAGAATCTGAAATTGGGACACTTTTTCTCGCGAAGATAAAGGCTCCTGGAGATATCTTGCAAGCAAGCTTTTTTGGCGAGCAGAAGCCTTTACATGATAGCCACTTTTGCACCCACAAAAAGGAAAGGCCTGCTGCACTAAAATAATAGGTGAGATAAACCTCTTGCGAGGCACACTTCCTGGGAGATACCCGGGAGCCTAAAGCGAAAGTACAGGTAAAAGCTGCCCCAATATCAGCAGGAATCATTTGACTTTATGCCAGGTCAACATATTATTATTAAAAAACAATAGTGGAGAAATAAAAGTGATTCTTTTCTCTCCTCAATGTCTGGAATATTACTCTCCAGGACATCCTGAGTCTCCAGAGCGAGTGAGAGGAGTTTATGAACATCTCAGTAAAAGAGGTTACCGTTTTGAGGAGGCTAAACCCTGCCAGGAAGAAAATCTGCTCTTAATACACACTCCCGAGCATATTGAGAGAGTAAAGAACAACGACTTTTATGATCCAGATACACCAAATCTCAAAAATGTCTACCAATACGCCTTGCTGGCTGTAGGTGGAGCTTTGCAGGCAGCTCAAAAAGCCCTTGAAGGGGAGAAGAGCTTTTCTCTTCTACGACCCCCTGGGCATCACGCAGGAAGAAACTACCTGGGAGGATTTTGTTATTTTAACAACATAGCAATTGCTACAGCCTGGCTTCTGCAACAGAAAAATGTTGAAAAAGTGGCAATATTTGATTTTGACGGACATCACGGTAACGGGACAGAGGATATTTTCTCAGGTGAAAAGAGAGTGCTTTACTTATCCTGGCACCAGTATCCTGCCTACCCAGGAACGGGAGGAAAGTCAAGGGAAAATTCACTTGATTTTCCCCTTTTTCCCGGAAGTGGAGAGAAAGAGTTTTTAGAGGTTTTCCTTCAGGGAATTGAAGTGACAGAGAAATTTTCTCCTTCAATTATAGCTGTCTCTGCGGGATTTGATGGACATAAAAAAGAAACCCTGCTCAGTTTATCTCTGGAAACCGAAACATATTTTAAAATAGGAAAACAACTATCCGAGCTTAATAAACCCTTATTTGCTATTTTAGAAGGAGGTTATCACGAGGATTTGCCTTTTTGTGTGGAGGAATTTCTTAAAGGATCAGATATAAATTAATAACTCCGAGGGGATTGAAATTGAAATTTTATCCTGTAAAAATCTGGACCAGACTACTTGGTTTAGGAATTGTTTTTCTTGCTCTTTCTCTTTCTGCTTTAAGTCAGAGTGAGGACATATTTAAAACTCTCCGAGAAAAGATGGTAAAGGAGCAAATAGAAGCTCGGGGAATTAAAGATAAGAAAGTCTTAGAGGCAATGCGAAAAGTACCTCGCCATGAATTTGTGGAAGATTATTTAA
>CAYZYX010000018.1:0-4677 GCA_964482715.1 uncultured Clostridia bacterium | reverse complement strand
TTTCCTTTTCTCTTTTAGCCTACCAGATCTTACTCATGAGAATTTTTTCTATAACCAGCTGGTCTAACTTTGCCTACATGATGATAAGTCTTGCTCTTTTAGGATTTGGGGCCAGTGGCAGTTTTCTTCATTTTTTACATAAAAAGATAAATCAAAACTTTAATCTTTTTTTTCTAATTTTTTCCTTTAGTTTTGGAATAGCTCTGTTTATCACTGTTTGGGCTGTTCAGCTGGTTCCCTTAAGTCCCCTTCTTATCCCCTGGTACAAAATTCAGTATCTTTACCTTTTTATCTCCTATCTTATTCTCTTTGTTCCATTTTTTCTGGGAGCAACTTGTATTGGAATGAGTTTTATTCATATGGGAAGAAAAATACCCAATTTATACTTTTTTAACATGGTTGGTTCGGGAACAGGGACTCTGGGAGTAATTTTTTTGATGTTTATTTTTTTTCCGGCTGATATACTTTTCTTTTTGTCCATTCTCGGACTTTTCACTGGCTTATTATTCAGTATAAAACTGGGGGAAAAATATCTTCTTTTTACCATCTTCCTTTTTTCTCTCATAACCTGCCTTTTTTACCTTCATCCCTTGACCTTAAAAATATCTGAATACAAGGGGCTTAGTAAAAGTCTTAATTTACCCCAGGCTCGAATATTAAAGGAATACTTCTCTCCTTTTGGACTTATCGATATTCTGGAAAGTCCGGCTATAAGATACGCACCTGGATTAAGTTTTAACTTTCAGAAAGAGACTCCCCCCCAACTTGCCCTTTTTGTTGATGCAGATTCCATGTCGGTGATAAACCATTTTCAGGGTAATCTTTCCAAAATAGAATACCTTGACTATCTTACCAGTAGTCTCCCATATCACCTTTTGAAAAATCCAGAGGTTCTGGTAATAGGTGCTGGGGGTGGATCAGAAATATTAAGTGCTCTTTACCATAAAGCTTCAAAGATAGAAGCAGTTGAAGTAAACCCTCAAATTATAAAGATAGTGGGTAAAGACTATGCAAATTTTGCTGGAAAGATTTATTCTTTACCTGAAGTAAAAGTTATATTGGCTGAAGGTAGGGGATATACTGAATCCACCTCTAACCGATATGATTTAATTCAAATATCACTTCTTGACTCCTTTGCTGCATCTTCTGCAGGAGTTTATGCTCTTTCAGAAAGCTATCTTTACACAGTAGAGGCCATGGCATGCTTTTTGAGAAAACTTAATTCTCAGGGCATTTTATGTATCACCCGCTGGATAAAAACTCCTCCTCGAGATGGAATAAGAGTTTTATCCACTCTGGTAGCGGCAATGGAGAAATTGAACTTTCCTCAACCTTCTAAGCATATAGTAATGATAAGAAGCTGGTCAACCTCAACCATTCTGGCAAAAAAATCCCCCTTTTCTTCAAAGGAAATAGAGAAGATCATAGAATTTACTCAGGCCAGATCCTTTGATATCTGCTGGTATCCCGGAATCAGGAAAGATGAAGTGAATAAATTTCATATTTTGCCTCAACCTTATTTTTACCAGGCAGCAAGAAGGATCTTTTCCCCAGAAAGAGAAAAGTTTTACGAAAATTACCTTTTTGATGTAACCCCCACTACTGATGATTCTCCCTATTTTTTTCATTTCTTCAAAATCAAATCTTTACCTTTTTTAATAAAAAATCTGGGTAAACAGTGGATTCCTTTTGTGGAATGGGGCTACATTATACTCTTAGCTACTTTAATTCAAGCTGTGGTAGGAGCTTGTATCTTTATTCTAATACCTCTTCTTGCCTTTGACAGGAGGAAAAGCTCTTCTAAGAAGCAGGTTTCACATGTGTTTTTTTATTTTCTTTCCCTTGGAATTGCCTACATGTTTCTGGAAATTTCTTTCATTCAGAGATTTATCCTTTTCCTGCACTATCCAGTTTATACTGTAGCGGTGGTAATAACCGGCTTTTTAACCTTCTCGGGGCTTGGAAGTGCATTTTCTTCTCGCTTCCTGCAAAAAGAAAGGTCAGGAATAAATCTTTCTTTCCTGGGGATACTTGTATTTTCTGTCTGTTACATTATTTTTCTTAGAAATCTTTTCCTTTTCTTGATAAATCTAAATGACTGGTTAAAAATAGTCACATCTCTGGGACTAATCTTTCCTCTGGCTTTTTTCATGGGAATGATGTTTCCTCTCGGACTTAGCAGAGTGAGTAATAGGCATCCCCAACTTGTTCCCTGGGCCTGGGGAATAAATGGGTGTGCATCTGTAGTTAGCAGTATCCTGGCTACTTTTATTGCTATTTCTTTGGGATTCAGACTCGTGGGAATTTTAGCTTTGCTTTTTTACACTCTGGCTTATTTTACCTATCCAGATTAACTAAAATCAATACACTCCGTATTCCTGCAGGGCTTCCCACATAGCCATAATATTTTCTGGTGGAACGTCTGCTTGAATGTTGTGCACGGTAGCAAAAACAAACCCTCCTCCAGGAGCAAGATCATCAATTCTCCTTTTTACCTCCTCTTTTACTTTTTCGGGAGTTCCATGAGGGAGAACATCCTGAGTGTCCACTCCTCCACCCCAGAAAACAATGTCTTTACCAAACTCTTTTTTTAGTCTTCGAGTATCCATATAAGCAGCTGATACTTGGACAGGATTTAATATGTCCACCCCTATCTCAATAAGATCAGGTATAATCTCATATACAGAACCACAGGTATGAAAGAAGATATAAACTGGCTTAGGTGCAACTTTTTTAATATAGGAAAAAAGTTTTTTCTCTCGAGGTTTAACGTATTTTCGATACATCTCAGGTGAAATCATTGTGCCACTTTGAACTCCCAAATCCTCACCTTCCATCACTATCATGATGTCATTTCCAAGTTCTTTGAGAACAAGCTCCCAGTAAGCCATCCTTATCTCCAGCAGTTTATCCATAAGATAGCAGGCCAAGGAGGGGTCAGTAGCAAAGTCCATATAGAAATCTTCAAAACCTCGCGTCCAGAATCCTAATTCAAAAAATCCACCACCTATAGACTTGACAATGATTGCTTTTTTCTTCGCCTTATAATCTTGAGCTTTTTCTCTAAGCCCGGTGACTCGAGCAGGATCAGAAGGGTCCGGCCAGGAAAAATTGTCAATTGTTTCTCGGGTTATATCACCCTTCAATGGATGTCTATACATGTCATAGTAAAATCCACCTTCCTTAGGCATCCTCCACTCAATTTGCCATTCATCAACGAAATGTTTGTAACCGTCCTTTTCTCGAATTTCCAGTGTCCATGAAGAAGGGGGATTGGTCATGAGACCCCTTGTATCTACCTTTAATCTCTCTAAAACCTCTTCATCAACTTCTGCAAGCTGCTGTATGATATCAATAACACGAATTTCTTCTTTCTTGATGCCCAGATGAGCGAGAAGATTCTTATAGGCACCAACTGTAATTCCCGTAACTGGTGTACTCCCCAGATCAAAAGGAACCCTATCCGGTTCTTTGTGTTCTAAAGCAAGTTTAATTCTTTCCTCTGAAGAAAGTTCTTCCCTCATTTGTCAACTCTCCTTTATTTGTTGTTTTAGACATATTTTACCGGGATTTTCCTCCAAAGTCAAATATGCACTTTGCGTTACCTAAGAGATAACCGAAAAATTGTCATACTCACCTGGCTAAATGAACTTACTTGGAAGAGAAAGAAAAATCGGGCCATAAAAAATTTACAATTTTTGGATTACCTTGTATAATTTAAGATAAAAAGCTTCATAAAAAAACAAAGAGAGGGAAAAGGTGATTTTCAAACAGCTTAAAGTGGGAGGATTTGATTTAAATTTTTCTTACATAGTGGCAGATGATCTGACAAAGGAGGCAATGGTGGTTGATCCCTGTGGAAAATATCCTTTTAACAGGAGATACCCTTTTCGTAGGATACTGCGGGAGAGCAGATGGTCCTGGAGGTGATGTGGAGAAGCTTTATTACAGCCTATTTGACAAAATCGCAACTCTTCCTAATGATATTCTAATATATCCTGGACATGATTATGGTAAGAAACCTTTTTCTACAATTGGTCACGAGAAAGCTTTTAATCCGTATTATAAGTGCCAAAGTAAAGAAGAGTTTATAACCTTACGAAAAAGAGGAATTTAGAAAAATAAAATTGAAAGAATCTAAAGAGGTATTTCAATGAAAAAGTCAGTAAGTTTTCTCTATCGGCTTGCAAGGGTGGCAAACGATATAGAAAAACTCTCAAGTGGTGACCCTAAAAGAATAGTAAGGAGAATGAAAAATAAATACATCGGAAGAAAAATGATAAACAGGATGTGGAGATTTCCCTTTTAACTTTTTTAAAAAGGTGAAAGGATGAAGAAAATTCTCTTGCCAGAGAGTAAGATAGGGGAATTTTTATCCATGGGAGTAGAGATGGAAGGAGAAGAAATTGGTCTTTATATCGCATCTTCTGATGTTTCGGCAAGCTGTGCTTTTAAATTCGACGAGTGGGAAAAATTTGTTGAAGGGGTTAACAAGGCAAATGAAAGTTTAAAAAATTACATAAGAAAGAAGAAAGACTGACTTTCTTTTTTAAAAGAATATCCTTCGAGGCTATTTTTGAATTTTTGTAACTTTAAGGTTATTATGATATAATTATCATCGATTTCCGCTAACCTCATTTTCCTCTGAAAAGGGGGGAGGTTAGAAGGAAAGTATCT
>CAYZYX010000017.1:0-36365 GCA_964482715.1 uncultured Clostridia bacterium | reverse complement strand
AAGATGCCCTGGCAAAGGTTTTATCTCACTTAAAAGTTGGGTGCAGCTCGGCCTCCGCTTTCTGGCTGTGCAAAAGTTTCTACTATGGTGAAGCTTTTTACTCGCCAAAAAAGCTTGCTTGCAAGGTATCTCCGGGAGCCTTTATCTTCATGAGAAAAAGTGTTCCAATGTTAGTTAGGAATATTTGACAGCCCCTTTCTCTCTGCTAAAATTTCTCTTGAAACGTGAAGGAGGGAGATATGGCTTTTCAATCACAATCACCGATATCCTGGCAGGAGGTTCTGGATTCACACATAGATGTGGATAAAATAGTGAATCTTACCTGCAGACTCGTGGAGAAAAACACTGTAAATCCGCCTGGAAACGAATATTTGGTTAAAGAAATTTTAATTGAACATCTGAAGGAGCTGGGAGCTAAAATTGAGATTTATGAGCCAGCACCAGGGAGATGTAACGTTCTTGGATATGTAGGTAAGGGTTTACCGGTAGTAGCAGTAATCTGTCATATGGATGTTGTTCCTCCAGGGGAAGGATGGGATTTTGATCCCTTTTCTCCTCAGATTAAAGAAGGAAAAATTTTTGGGAGAGGCACCATAGATAACAAAGGACCATATGCTGCCAGCTGGATGGGAATCAAAGCCCTTCTTGAGGCGGATCTCCCTTTTGAAGGAACCATAATTCTGGGGGCAGTTGCTGATGAAGAAAGAGGTTCTCGCCAGGGAATAGAATATCTTCTGAAAAGAGGTTTTTCACCCAACTTTTGCCTTATTCCTGATGGTGGAAGGCTTGACAAAATTATCATTGGTGAAAAGGGAAGGCTGGAGGTGAAGATACTGACAAAAGGAAAATCAGCCCATGCTTCAGAGCCGGAGAAAGGGGAAAATGCTATCTACAAAATGGTTAATTATCTTTACACTCTGAGACATACAAAACTTGAAGGTCACTGTCATGAGCTTTTTACCCCGCCCACTGTTAACCTTGGAGAAATTCGTGGGGGTGAAGCACCGAATGTGGTTCCTGATAAATGTGAGGCAACTCTGGATATAAGGTATCCTCTGGGAATGAAGAAAGATGAGATTTTGCATCAGCTTTCCCTATTAGCATCGAAATTTGATGTGGAAGTAAAAGAAAGTGATTTTTCAGTTGAACCTCATCTGGTGGATGAAAAGTCTCCTATAGTCAAGGCTTTCAAAACAGTAGCCAGAGAACTGGGTATTGATCTAAAGGTGGGAACAGTGGGTGGAGTTACACTGGCTAAGAATCTTTATTTTAGAAATATTCCCAGTGTAGTTCATTCACCTTCCCGTAGCTCGGTGGCTCATCAGGCCAATGAGTATGTAGAAATAGAGGATCTCGTAGTGTGTGCTAAACTTTGGGCTGGTACAATTTATCATCTTTTAACTTTAAAAGAGGGATTTGCAAAATGAAAGGAGAGGCATTGCTGGTGATAGATATGTTAAATGATTTTGTAAAAGAGGGGGCGCCTCTTGAAGTTCCGGCTGCCCGAAAAATTATTCCCTCAATCAAGCAAAAAATTCAGTGGGCTCGAGAAAATGAGGTGTCGGTTATATACATATGCGACTCTCATCGGACTCAAGATCTGGAGTTTAAGTGGTGGCCCTCTCATGCTGTTGAGGGGACCCCAGGAGCCTGCGTGGTGGCAGAAATTTCTCCGGAAAAGGGAGATTTTATAATTAAAAAGAGAAGATATTCAGCTTTCTTAGGAACGGAGCTTGATATTCTTTTAAGAGAACTTAATATCAGGACTCTTCACCTTACGGGTATTCTCACCAATGTCTGTGTCCTTTACACAGCCTGTGATGCAGTAATGAGGAACTATGAGGTTATAGTTTACTCGAATTGTGTGGCTTCCATCTCTTCTGAAGATCATCAGTTTGCCCTCAGACAGATGAAAAATTTTTTAAAAATAAACGTCAGGTAAAGAACGAAAAGTATGGAAAGGGTTGAGTTAAAGGTTGTTGTTATGGACAAAGAAATTCCATTACCCCGGTACATGACCCCTGGTGCAGCAGGGATGGATCTTTTTGCAGCTGAATCGGTGTCCCTTGCTCCTGGTGAAATAAAGCTTATTTCCACGGGAATAAAAGTTGCCGTGCCAGTAGGTTACGAGTTACAGATAAGACCGAGAAGTGGTTTGGCCACCAATGGTGTAGCAATAGTTAATTCTCCCGGGACAGTTGATAGCGATTATCGGGGAGAGGTGAAAGTCTGCCTGATAAATTTGGGTAAGACTACCTTTGAGATAAAAAAGGGTGATAGAATTGCTCAGGCTGTGGTATCTCCTGTGGTTCAGGTTAAAATAAAACGTGTGGAATACCTTGACGAAACTTTAAGAGGTGAGGGAGGTTTTGGTCATACAGGTAAATAGGAGAAGGGGATATGGATAGATCTACCTGGGAAAGACAAAAAGAACTTCTCTGGGCTACTTTTTTTATTGTGGTGGGGATTTTCATTTTTATAAGTCTGTTTTTTTATAACCCTACACATTCTCCCATTTTAACTTTTCCGCCCGAGTCTTACTCTAAAAATTACGTAGGAAAGGCAGGAATTATCTTAGCTACCTATCTTTTCTTAGGTTTGGGAATTGTCGCATTTGTATTACCGTTTGTTCTCATCTGGACCGGTATAAATAAGGTAAGGGGTAGGTTTCGACAAAATTTTTTAGTTTGGGGTATAGGACTGATATGTTTTTTCGTGGCTTTGCCTTCTTTAATTTATCTCGCGGGATTGGGCCTGGATGCACCCTGGTATGGAGGAGGACTTGTTGGATTTCTCTTTTCCAGGGTTTTTCTTAATCTACTTGGAAAATTGGGAAGTTTTATTCTCTGTGGTGCATTGATCTTTATCTGTTTTCTTTTAAATATTGACTTTTCCATGGCAAAGAGAAAAAGAGAAATCAGCCGGAAGTTTCTTTCTCAAAAGGTCCCGCTTTCCAGAGTTCCAGCTTCAGGTAAGCCTAAAAAAAACAAAAGAGAAGTTATAAGGGTTTCTTCTTCCTATCAATTTCCACCTCTGGAGCTTTTGGAACTTCCTCCTTCGGGAAAGTCCAGCTCCAATGAAGTTATGGAGGCTGGCAAGAAACTCGAGCAAACTCTGAAAGATTTTGGTATAGAGGTTCAAATAGAGGAGATTAAGGAAGGTCCGGCAGTGACACGTTATGAGGTAAGACTTGCACCTGGAATAAGGGTGAGCAGATTGATTAATCTTTCCAGCGATCTTGCTTTATCTTTGGCTGTTCCTAATGTGAGAATAGAGGTTCCCGTAAGTGGCAAACCTCTTGTAGGAATTGAGGTTCCTAAAAAGAAGGTTAATTTTGTTTATTTAAGGCAGCTTCTTGAAGAACCAGAGTTCAGAAAAAGAAAAGAAAAACTCCTTTTCCCCCTGGGAAAGGATATTGCCGGGGAGACAGTCTGGGTGGACCTTGAGAATTTGCCTCATCTTCTTATAGGAGGGTCAACAGGTTCAGGAAAAAGTGTATGTTTGAATTCTATCCTGGTAAGTCTTCTTTACAAAGTCCTGCCGGAAGAAGTGAAATTTTTATTGATTGATCCTAAAACAGTAGAATTGGTTGACTATGCAGATATTTCTCATTTGATTTTTCCTCCAATAAAAGACTTTAAAACAGCAAACACTGCGCTGGAATGGGTGGTTCAGGAAATGATGTCAAGGTATGAAAAGTTCAATCGGGAGGGTGTTAGAAACATTGCGGGGTTTAATCAGAATCGCAAAGAAGATGAAATTATGCCCTATCTTATTGTTGTAATTGATGAACTGGCCGATTTAATGATGTTAGCTGGACAGCGATTGGAAAAAACTCTGTGTCGCATAGCTCAACTTGGTAGGGCTACCGGTATTCATCTTATAGTAGCAACTCAAAGACCCTCTGTAGATGTGATAACCGGTTTGATAAAGGCCAATTTCCCCTCCCGCATATCATTTGCAGTTGCTTCTCATATTGACTCCAGAACCATTTTAGATACCACAGGTGCTGAGAAATTAATAGGTAAAGGTGATATGCTTTATTCTCCCATAGATGCCTCAAAGCCTTTTAGGGTGCAGGGAAGTTATATTTCTCCGGCAGAAGTGAAAAGGGTAGTAGATTTTATCAGAGAACAGAAAAAACCGGTTTATAAGGATATAGTAAAAGAGATGGAACAGGTGGAGGAAAATGATGACGAAAGACAGATCCAGGACGACCTCTACCGAGAGGCAAAAGAGCTTGTTCTGGTTAGTGGTAAGGCCTCTACTTCTTATCTTCAGAGAAAACTGGCTATAGGTTATAATCGAGCTGCTCGCATAATGGAACAGCTTGAAAAAGATGGAATAGTAGGTCCACCCAGAGGCAGTAAGCCCAGAGAGGTCTTGATAGAAAAAGGCTCCATTCAAACGGATAGGAAAATTAAGAAAGATGAACACAGCCAATAGGATAACGATCTCCCGTATTTTTTTTATTCCACTTTTTATAGTTTTTTTATTTATTCTCGGATGGAAGGGTAAAGTCATATCGCTTATCGTTTTTTTACTGGCCTGCTTTACTGATTGGCTTGATGGATACATAGCCCGGAAAAAAAAGCAAGTTACCACCACAGGTAAGATTATGGACCCGGTGGCTGATAAAATTCTTGTTTATAGTAGTTTTATCTGTTTTATTTATCTTAAGATAATCCCCTTCTGGATGGTTCTAATCCTTTTGGCCAGGGATTTTCTGGTAATGGCTTTGAGAGTAGAACTTGCTGCCCGGGGGAATGTTCTTGCAGCCTGCTATACGGCAAAAGTTAAAACTGTCCTGGAATACACAGTTATTCTGTTTGTCTTTATTTTCTTCCTTCTACCACCGGGTATTTTGCGTCAGGGAATGTTATGGTTTATCTGGTCTGCCATGGGAGCAGCTGTTATTTTTGCCGTAATTTCCGGATTTGAGTATACCCAAGAGGCAAAGCAATACCTGAAGTGAAAAAACTAATTCTTGCCATTGGTACCGGGTTAGGAGTAGGCTACAGCCCTTTTTTTCCGGGAACAATTGGATCTCTGTGGGCAGTTGGTATATACGTTGTATTGGGACTGATAACCCGCAATCTTATCTGGCAGTTGATTGTAATTTTAGCAGTTTTTACTCTCGGTGTATGGGTTTCCGGAAAATGCGAATCTTTTCTGCAAAAAAAGGACCATTCGGCAATAGTCATTGATGAGATAGCAGGGATGCTGGTAGCTCTTGCAGGGATTGGTTATTCGGTTTACTTTGTTCTTCTTGGATTTATCTTTTTTCGCCTGTTTGACATAGTTAAACCGTTTCATATAGAAAAATTACAGAAGCTTAAAAGTGGATGGGGTGTTATGATTGATGATCTCGCTGTTGGTTTTTTAACCAACCTCTTCCTTAGAGCTTTAATTTCTATGCTGGGTTGGTGATTTTTTTTGAGGGTTATTTAAAGAATTACCGGGAGAAGGAGGTGTTACCTTCTCGAAGACCCTGAAAAATAAAGATCCATATTTCAATTTTCTTCTCTCCATGTAAAGATTTATAAGAACAGAAGAAATTATAACAAGGCCAAAAACAACGTAAGTCCAGGAATAGGGAATTCTCAACATGGTTAAAGCATTCTCTATTACTACGATTATAAGGGTTCCACAAAATATTCCCATCATACTTCCTATTCCTCCCATGAGAGAGGTTCCACCAACCACGGAGGCAGCAACTGCTTTGAGTTCCCATCCCTGACCTGCTCGAGATGAAAACGAACTGACTCTAATAATTTGCATTATGGCAACAAGAGCACAGAGTATTCCCACGATAATAAAGCAGATTATTTTCACTCTATCCGTATTTATCCCCATTGCCCTGGCTGCCTCTTTATTATCTCCTGTAGCATACACCCAGTTACCAAATTTGTGGAAGTGAAGTAAAACTCCCAGAAATATCCCCACTCCAATGAACCAGAGGATCTGTGCGGGGAGAATTCCATTAATTTCACCAGTAAAGATGCTGCAGAAAACCGGTGAGGCTTCAGCGGTAAAAGGTTTTTGGATGCCAAGAGAAAGAAGAAGTGTTGTACCTCTCCAGAGCATCATTGTCCCCAGCGTGGTTATGAAGGAGGGGATCCTCCCTCTAACTGTAATGACACCGTTTATAAGACCGAAAATAGCTCCTGTAAAAAAAGTAATTAATCCAGCCAGGGGTAGACTCATTTTTATTTCAGACAGCCTCACAAATACAAAGGAACAAAACACCAGGATTGAACCAATGGAAAGATCAAATTCACCACATATCATTAACATTCCAACGCCAAGAGCGATTATTCCAAATTCAGGAGCTAAAGCAAAAAAAACTCTAAGGTTGTCGGGACTTGTGAAGGCAAAGTTTGGAGAAAGAAGAGAAAAAACTACAATTAAACCTGCTAAAACAAGTAAAACATTTACTGATCTATAAAGAAAGAATCGCCCTATCATTTGCTTTGATTTTACAGGTTAAAATTATTTAAATTTTGGCAAATTTTAATTATGCAGACGCCTGCCGGTAACTATCAGTTCCGTTAATTCTTCTACTGACATATCTCCTTTTTTAACATCAGCGGTTTTCTCTCCCAGAGTTAAAACTACAAATCTTTCAGCTACGGGAAATACATGATGGAGATTATGGGTTATAAAAATGACCGAGATTCCCTCCTGTCTGAGTTTATTTATAAATGCTAATACCTCCTGTGTTTCTTTCACCGATAGTGCTATAGTTGGTTCATCCAGGATGACAAGCTTAGCCTTAAAATGTAAAGCTCTTGCTATTGCCACTCCCTGTCTTTGTCCTCCGGAAAGAATGGCAATGGGTAGATCAGGTGACCTTAGCTGAAGACCCAGACCACTTAAGCATTTCATGCTTTCTTCATTCATTCTTTTTTTATCCATAAATCCGAGTGATAAGGTTGGTTCTCTCCCCATAAAAATATTCCTCGAGATGCTCATATTTGGAGCAAGGGCTTGCTCTTGGTAGACCGTTTCAATTCCGAGTTTTCTGGCGTCAGCAGGAGATGTGATACGCACTTTTTCCCCTTCAAAATAAATCTCGCCTTTCTCGGCTACATGTACTCCCGAAAGAACCTTAATCAGAGTTGACTTCCCGGCTCCATTGTCCCCTACTAATCCAACTACTTCAGAATGCCCGACTTCAAAATCTACACCTTTTAAAGCATGCACCTTTCCAAACCATTTGTGTATTCCCACCATTTTTACCAGTGGTGTTTTATCGTCAACCCGGGTCTTTTCTTTCTTTGGTAGATTCATTACAAACTCCTTATCACGAAATTATAACAATCAGACTCTTATCAACTTGCTGCCAACATATATATTAAGTATAACAAATAGAATTATTGCCACACCTATAAATGCGGTAATTCCAAATACAGGAACTCTCATCAAAATAAGTCCATTTTCCAGAATCTGAATGGTAAGTGCTCCCAGGAACACTCCAAGGATACTCCCCACACCTCCTGTTAGCATTGTTCCTCCAACCACGGAGGCAGCAATTGCTTTTAATTCAAAGCCTATTCCCTGAGTAGCAGCAAATGATCCCAATCTCAGTGCCTGCATCATGGCAACAAAACCACACAAAATCCCTACAATAACAAAGCAGGTTATTTTCACTCTATCCGTATTTATCCCCATTGCCCTGGCTGCCTCTTTATTATCTCCTGTAGCATACACCCAGTTACCAAATTTGTGGAAGTGAAGTAAAACTCCCAGAAATATCCCCACCCCGATGAACCAGAGGATCTGGACAGGGAAAGCTTTTCCTATATGTCCGATAAATATTTTTTCAAAAAATGATCCGGACTTGAGGTAAGGTCTTATTGCAATTGGAGACATTTTGGAAAAAACGTATAGAATCCCTCTCCAGAACATCATAGTTCCAAGAGTAGCTATAAATGAAGGGATGCCTCCTTTAACTGTGAGCAGACCATTTAAAAGTCCCAGAATTGCCCCTGCTGCCAGAGTGATAAAAGGGATAACAGCTAAATTTAATCCAGCTTTTAAAAGTAATACAAAAATATAGGAACAAAAGGGGAGGATAGAACTTACAGAAAGATCAAACTCTCCACATATCATAAGTAATCCTACTCCCAGGGCTACAATTCCAAGGTCAGGAGCCAGTTTGCATATAAGACCAAGGTTTCTGGAACTTACAAAAATATGTCGGGGTGTGAAAAAAATAAAAAGCAGCAATAAACCCACAAACGCAACAACTGTGTTAAGAGTGCGAGCGGAAAGGACCTTAATCCATAAAGTATAAGAACTTCTCCACACAGCCTGTATTTAGACGCTCCTTTACCCACTTTGAGGGACGCGCTGTACTCATTGTAAGTTTAAAACTTTTTAAGCACAGCGCGTCCCTCTTATTTTACTCACTCACCACACAATTTTGACCGGGATTTACCTGATATGAAGAGGTGAGAGTTTCTCAATGATTCCAATGGTGTCCTTGTCTACAAGATAGCCTCCAGTATCTATATTGGGTGCAAACCCATATCTTTTCATAAGATAAAGGACGTAAATGGCAAAATATCCCTGGAGATACTGTTGTTGATCGATGGTGGCCTCCATATAACCTTCTTTTAATCCAGTGAGGGTTCCCGGAGTAGTATCAAATCCTCCTCCGATAATTTCACCGGGTGCATATCCGGCTGCTTTCAAGGAATCTGTTATTCTATCGGTACAGATACCCCCGAGTCCGATTATAAACTTGGTTTCTGGATGAGCTATTAAATAGGACGTCTCTCTCTGTTCAACCGTGGTCATTTCCAGTCCACCGGCATCTATTATTTCATAGGAGGTTATACCGTATTCCTTCATTGCATCAAGAATACCCTGACTTCGCACCACCCCGTACATGGCTCCTGGAACTTCCACCGGCATAACCACATGTGCTTTAGTTAAATCCCATCCTTTCTTTTTTCCTGCTTCAAAAAGTCTTCGGCCTATAATATAACCCGCACGTCTTTCATTTTGCCCTATATAACAGAGTCTTGGGTTTCCTGTAGCACCTTTGGTATCATCGTTATTCATACCAATAACATTTATACCAGCTGCCAGTGCATCAGCTACCGGTTTGTCCCAAGCAGTATCATCGTTTATTACCAGGGCAATCCCATCAGGTCTCATGGCCACTGCCTCTTTAAATCTTTTCTGTTGCAGGGCAAGGTCTCCTCCACATAGATCAATATCGGCTCTACAGCCTAATTCCTTACAGGCATCTTCCATTCCTTTACGAACTACTGCCCAGAAAGGATCATCTCCACCATGAGTGACCAACCTAAAGTACATGTCTTTAACAGTCTTGGTGGGGTCCACATCTGGTATTCCAGCGGCACTGGCAAATGAGGTAAAAATCCATAACATCATAACTGCTACGAGGAGGCTTATACCCAACAGACATAAAGTTCTTTTTTGTATTTTCATTTCCTCCTCCCTTTAAGCTAATATGCACTTAAAACTTACTCCATTTACTCAAACGGAGCCTTTTTACAAGAATAAATTTTTCAACTCTCACCTCCTTTCCCAGGCCCCGATAATTTAGAGTAAAATGGTTCATTTTTTATTTTACTATACTAATTTTATATGTCAATTTTGAATATTCCAGATTTGGGAAAAAGTCTTATAACAAAGATAAAACTTAAACACTAAACGGGAAGGGGATCATCTTTCCTCCAAAGCAAGGTATACGCACCCGGCTGTCTAACAGGAATTTTTCCGAAACCGGAGTGAATGCCCTGTTTAAGAAAAAACCACAATCCCCTTCATTGCATTATCCTGCCTGTTTTTGATAGTTTCAAGCCCGTTAACAAGCTGATCCAGATTGAAGCGGTGGGTTATGAGCTTGTCCACTTTCACAAGTCCTGTAGCAATTGATTGAATAGTTGCAGGATAAGTGAAAGGGTTAAGCCAGGAGAAACGGATGGTTTTATCCATAACAAGTGAATCAAGAACGGGAAGTCTTACCACATCTTCAGGTCCGGGAAGTCCAAAATATACAATTATTGCTCTTCTTCCTGAGATATCAAGAGCCATCTGCATGGGCTCAACAGCACCGGTTGCACATATGACTCTATCAGCCATTTTTCCTTCGGTCAACTTTTTGATCTCCTCTTTTAAATTCTCCACATAGTAATTGGAATTTCTGTCCTTAGTGTTTATTAGAACATCAGCCCCGGCATCTTTCCCCAACTCCAGTCTGTAGTCCCTTGTTCCAACAAGAACCACTTTTCCGGCTCCCTTTGATTTTAGAAGCTGAACCATCATGTTGCCTATAGGGCCTGGACCAAAGACGACACAAAAACATCCGGTGGAAGGATTCAGATTATCTATGGCATAGAGAGCATTAGATAGAGGTTCAACAAATGCTCCTTCTTCAAAAGAGACATTGGAAGGAAGGTGGTGAACTGCGGTATATTTTGCCTTTACGTATTCTGCAAAGCCTCCATCCGTAGATACCCCGAGTACGGTTTTATTTTCACAAAGATTGACCATTCCTCTTTTACATACCTCGCAGGTATTGCAATATTGAACTGGTTCAGCAACCACACGATCTCCGGCAGTGAAAAGCCCGAGACTCTTAGGGATTTCACCCACCTCTACAACCTCACCGCTCAGCTCATGTCCCAGGATAAGTGGTCCTTTCCCACTGGGAGTTTCAAGAGGAGAAAGTCCCCAGTAGTAAGCAATATCAGAGCCACATATTCCGCAGGCTTTAACTTTAATTAAAACTTCATCAATAGAAATAGAGGGAATATCTACCTCTTTCATCTGCATATTTTCTGGCTCATAAAAGATCTGTGCCTTCATTTTACCCTGCATTTAAGCCTCCTTCTTTACTTATTTCCAGCCTAACTCTTCAAAAATTCTATCAAGGTATCTCTTGCAGTCTTCCGTTACTTCCCAGGCATTAGGCCAGAAACAAAGATCAATGGACCACCATTCAGATTTGTACCCTGATTCGAGAATAGCAGGGAGTAGATTTTTGAAGTCCAGAACACCTGTTCCAAGAGGTGCATGAGTACTTGTATCATTGTCATGGAGGGTATTGTCAGAATCGATTATGTGGACGTGTCCAATTTGGCCTTCAAGTAGTCTGGCAAATTCTACTGCTCCACCTTTTAGTTTGTCAAGAGGAGGAGTTTGCTTGGCAGCCTGTACTGAACACATGTGAGCATGGCAGGTATCAAAGAGAATCTTAAAATTGGGACGATTAACCTCCTCGACCATTTTCTTCACTTCATGGGGCTTATTAATAATAAATCCTGGCTCAAATTCCCAGACCACAAGAAGATCCTTTTCGCCTGCAACATCTGAGCACCAGCTGAACATTTCTCTTATCCTTTCCCAGGTGGTCTTATAATCAAGGTGCTCAGGGAAGGGAGTGTGAGTAACTGTGTCAACTCGAATAGCAGGAATGTTACAGTCAGCACAAAATTCTACACTTTTTTTAAACATTTCTCTGTATTTTTTCACCACTTCAGGATCCCCTTCAGCAAAAGGAAATGACCAGAGATCAGCAGCATAAGCTGGAACCTCAAGTCCGTTTTCCTTTAACATTTCCACCAGTTTTTCTCTATCCCTTTTTTCCGGATAAAGATCTGGGTGAGCGTGAGGTTTAAACCCTCCAAGTTCAAGTCCATTAAACCCCAGCTCTTTCAATTTTTGAGCAACTTCGGGAAGGGGAACAGGCTTATCCTGGTAGGGACCAATAGCATAGGCCCAGCTTCCGATAGAGATCTTTGGAGGTTTTTCTGGCTTCATGATTTTACTCCTCCCAATAAGTTTTAAATAAATACTGACCCACTACTGAAAGGGTTCGTGTAACTTTGAGCTCACCTCCTTTTTTATCCTTTCATAAACTTCTTTTAATGGTAACTTCTTTTCCAGAGCAATTTGCTTGCAATCTTCGTATTCGGGAGAGAGATTAACAATTTTATCATTTAACATACTGACCTTTACTTTAATTTCACCCAGGGAGGTGGTAAACTTCTGAATTTTTCGCTCTATTACACGACGCTTTATTCGGGATACTCTAACCCCAAGTGTGGTGGTTTCCTTAAATATTGTTTCAAGGAGCTTGTCCTGTTTTTCCTCCTGGCAAATAACAGAAAGCATTATCCCGGGCCTATTTTTTTTCATTTGAACCGGTGTTAAAAAAACATCTAAAGCACCACATTTAAAAAGAGAATCTATTATATATTCATAAAATTCGGGATTCATATCGTCTATATTCGTTTCCAGCAAAATAACCCAGTCCTCATTAAATTGACTTTTTTCCTTTCCTATAATGATACGAAGCAGATTGGGGAAGGGAAGCTCTTTTTGTCCCGCACCGTATCCTATTTTTTCAATTTTCATGCAGGGAATTGGTCCAAATACAGGAGAAAACCCCATCAAGATAGCAGCACCTGTGGGAGTGGTCAATTCAGCCTCTACTTCGCCAGAGTAAACTGGGGCTCCTTTAAGTATCTCAAGAGTAGCTGGAGCGGGAACGGGAAGTAATCCATGGGCAGTATCAACTATACCTCTGCCCAGGTTTACCGGCGAGGCATATATTTTTTTAATACCCATTTGATGTATACCTATAACTGCTCCAACTATATCAATTAAAGTATCCAGAGAACCAAGTTCATGTAAGTGAAGATCCTCAATATTCTCACGATGAATCTGGGCTTCGGCTCTGGCTATAGAGAGAAAAATATTTTTACTTTTTTCTTTTTGTGGTAAAGGTAAATCCAGACTGTCGAGGAGATTAAGGAAAGTAGCAGGTGATTTTCTTTCTTTTGGTGGAACAATAATATTTACTCTGGTGGCGCTTATGGAACCTTTTTTCGTTTTTTCAATCTCTATCCTGCAATCTCTTAAATTAAGCTCAGAGATTATTCGAGTGAGATTTTCTGGAGTAAGACCAGCATCGATCAAAGCTCCCAGAATCATGTCACCACTGATTCCAGAAAAACAGTCAAAATAGGCAATCTTCATTTTTCCACCCTATTCATCTGATTAATCAGAGAGGCCAGGTATCCTGCTCCAAAACCATTATCTATATTTACAACTGCTATTCCCGGGCTGCAGCTGTTTAACATGCTTAAAAGGGCTGACAGACCACCAAAGTTTGTTCCATACCCGATGCTGGTAGGAACGGCAATAACCGGTTTGTCAACCATAGCTGCTACCATTCCAGGAAGTGCTCCTTCCATTCCTGCAACTACAATTAAAACATTTGCACTTCTCACAAGTCCCAGGTTTTGGAATAAACGATGAATACCAGCAATCCCAACATCATAAAGTGTCTCAACTCTGTTTCCCATCATCTGAGCAGTAACTTTGGCTTCTTCAGCAACGGGAATATCACCTGTTCCCGCTGTTACTACCAGAATTATTTTTTCCGGATGATTTATCTTCTTACATTTTCCAGCCACAACTATTCTGGCCTCTGGATAATATACAGCTTCTGGAGTAACTTTCTTGATAGCCTCATAAATTTCGTGGGATGCTCGGGTGGCAATTAAAAAGTTGCTTTTTTCCCAGAGGCTTTTTGCTATATCTGTTATCTGGGAGATCGTTTTTCCACTACAAAAAATAACTTCTGGAAATCCTCTTCTCAGATAACGGTGGTGGTCAATTTTGGCGAATTTCAAATCTTCAAAAGGAAGAGTTTTTAATTTTTCCAGAGCTTCATCAACAGACAACTTGTTTTGTTTGACTTCTTCAAGAATCTCTCTGATAAAATCCTTTCTCATTGATAAATTTATATCAGATATTCCCCCTTAAGTCAATTTTAAAGGACCTGAAGGTGGATGACTTAAATTGAAAATTACACGGAATCATCTCCTTCTTCACTTAAGATAATTTCAAGGGTCCAGACACAAGCTTTACCAACAACGGCTGGACATTTATCTTTGTGACCTCCCGCTTCTTCAAAGAGTTTCTTATCGTCTTCATTCCAAAAATCAAAACTGCGTCCGAAGAGCCTTGTTTGAATATCCCTACAGATACAACTTCCATATTCCTGAACAAATCTTTCGTAAAGTCTTTTTGAAAGAAGAGCCGCTTTTTTATTGGAAATACCTCTCTCAAACTCGTGTCTCTCTCGTCCGTAAAGATAACCCAGCACCATGGCTCCCCCCGAAAGAGCACCGCAGGTTCCTTGAGTAGTACTTCCCAGCCCTCCTGAGAGGGGGTAAGATGCCCGAAAGAGAGACTCATCTTTAATCTGCAGAATATTCTGAAGTGTCGCTACCACACATTGAGCACAGTAGTGGCTTGATTTTTCATATTCAAATCCCAATTTATAGGCTTTTTCTATTAATTCTTTCCTGTTTTCTATTTTTATTTTATTCTTCATGTTGTTTCCCTCTGTCTATCTCATATTTATCTCACAGTTATCCGCAACTCCCCCCAGAAGCGTATAGGTGGTGGGAACTTTCTGCAGAATAGAGGCAGGGACAAGAGTATTTACCGGTCCATGCGCTGCCAATCTGGCAATAAATCTCTGCCAGGATATTCCACCTCCAAGGTACCCATCCAGCCAGAAACTTCTCTCCTTTGCATCTGTTATCTGTGCTGGACCAATAGTTGCTGCTTTTGGAGGAACCCAGGACCAATCTCCACTAAATGAATGAAGGGCATTTTGCATTATGGTCATAGGGTGAAGTTCCACAATTCTTGGACCTGCCTTCATATAGGCATCAAGGTCATCTCCAAATTCATAGCCCAGGTGAGGTTCCCAGAAAGCTATGTGACCTGCCCAACCAACTCCCCCATAGCAGATATCCGCTCCACCTGCATCCTCAATCATTTTTCCATAATCAGAAATATTCTTGGAAGTTGGAAAATGAATCTGGTTTTTTGGTGGTCTGAGGTCTTTATCTATTAGATTGAAAAAATTTTCCCACATAGCACGCTGGAAAGAACCTTCCCACTCAAGAGGAGCTGTATTACCATCCTGGTCAGCATACTCATCCATATTAAAGGTGCACACGTGCTTACAGGGTATTCTTAAGTTATTAATCATCTGGGCAGCAATTTTATACTGAGGAGTTGGACCAACCGGAATTATCATAACCAGCTTCCTGTTTTCCTCCAGAGCATTTTTTATTCTGTTTACTATATCCAGAGCAAACTGAAAATAAAAATCATCAGGATTTTCAATAATTCTAATTTTAAACTCAGGATTAGGGTGCTTACAGATATCCTCTTTTTTTATGGCTCTTACTCTCTCACACACCTGTCTGTCCCGGAAGGGTATAAATTTGGCGAGGTCGTATTTGAACTGACTCATCTTTACCTCCTTGGAATCTATTTTTTAATATTTTATCTATGGATTGATACACGTCAAATATATTTTTCGATTGGCTACCATGTAAAGGCCGGTTGCTCGCCAAAAAAAGCTTGCTTGCAAGGTATCTCCGGGAGCCTTTATCTTCATGAGAAAAACTGTCCCAATGTCAGAATCTGCCCTAATTCCAGAATATTGAATTTGACATAAGCCGGTAGTTTTCTAAGATTAGATAAGAACCTAAATAGAAGGGGAAACATGTTACTTAAATCCAGGGGAAAGGTGGAAAACTTGATGCAGGAGCATCTGGAGAAAGTCAGTGAAGCTGTAAGCCATTTTAAATTAGCCATTTATTCTTATCTTAGTAATGATATAGCTACCTGCGAAAGAGAATTAAAGGCTATTCATAAGAAAGAAACAGAGGCCGATGAAATTAAGAAAAAAGCGGAGGTTCCGTCTCTGATTCTTTTGAGAATGCATCGGATAAAGTAAGGGCAATGACAGTAAAAAGAAAAATTTAATTAAGAAAGAAGAGATTTTGGCAAAAGGACAAAATATATTCAGGAGGAAAAAATGCAAGTCATGGTGCATAAATTGGACTGGTATACAAGAGTGATTCTTACAATTATTGCTCTGAGTCTTCTCTGGATGGTCTTTAAGCCTCTTTTTTTCTCCCCAGCAATGACAACTGCCTATGCGGATAAAGATGGTATCAGGGTAATAGATGTGAACCTCAATATTGACAAAGTAGGTGGAGAAAAAATTTTGCGATGGTGGGAGGGAGAACGTGCAGAAAAAGGTATCCCGATTTATATTGATGGTCGATTAACCACTGAAACACCAGAATAAGGAAGCGTAAGATGAGAATAGCCTGGATTTCCAGCTGGCCACCACAACTCTGTGGCATTGCTTCTTACTCCCAGGAATTAGTAGAAGAAATCAGAAAAAAGGGACACCAGGTTTTAATAGTCTGTCATCCGGGAGGAGGCAAGAAAGGAGAGAGAGGTGTTTATCCTGTAATTAATCTGGATACCTCAGGATGGGAAGAAAAATTATATCAGCAAGTTGTTGATATTAATCCGGATGTTGTTCATATTCAACATGAATACGGACTATATTCAAAAAACAATGATTATAGTTCTGGATTAATTTCTCCCCTTTTTCGCTGGAGAATAGAGGAAAGATTTCCGTTGGTTATGACCTACCATTCTGTATATACAAAAATGGATAGAAATAGAGTCCTTTTCATGGATGTCACATTGCGCATCATCCATGCTGGTATTGTCCATGAAGAGTACCAGAAGGAAAATCTTCCCCATAATCTGGATTGGATTCCTGAAAATGTATGGGTTATCCCTCATGGTGCAAAAAAGAAAAGGTGTACATATTCTAAAGAGGAAGCCAAGAAAAGTCTGGGATTGGAAGGGAAAAAAATTGTGGGAATGATTGGGTGGTTTGTTCCTAACAAGGGTTATCATCGAGTAATAAAATTGTGGACCGAGATAAGTAAGCTCCTTCCTGATACTTTTTTGGTTCTTGTGGGGGAAATTCGTAAGCCTGAAAATGAGTGGTACAAACATGAAGTGATCCAGCTTGCCTCAAAAAGCAATTCCCGAGACAGGATAAAAATAATATTAAAAGTGTTGGCACCGGAGGAATACGAATTAACTCTTTCAGCTTTCGATATTCTTGTACTACCCTATACTTTTATCTCTCAGAGTGGAAATTTAGCTCACGCCTTTTCTCTTGGTGTTCCAGTGGTGGCTTCCGCTATAGAGGGCTTGAAGGAGGAAATAGATAAAAGTAGAGCAGGTATTGCAGTTTCACCACAAGATGATGAAGATTTAAAAAGAGCAATTGTTAGGTTGATGAAAGATGAGTATTTAAGACACCAGCTCTCGGAGAATGGAAAAAGATATGTGGATCAAGAAATAAACTGGGAAAAAGTAGCTGGTATGCATATAGAACTATATCAAGAAGTTTTAAAAAGCTCAGATTTTGCCACTAAAGGTTAGAGAAAAATGCAATACAGGCAGATGACTTACAAGAAGGCAGGAGTGGATAACGATAAAGAGAAAATTGCTCTCTCAGGTCTTTTAAAATGGATAGAAAAGACATTTCAATTCAGAAAGAAAGAAGGTTCGGTAAAACTTAAGGAGGGATATTTTGCCAACGTCCTTGACATAGCTGCAGGTAGAGGTATTGCCATCTCTACAGATGGTGTGGGGACAAAAGTTTTAGTTGCTCAGCTTATGGGAAAATATGACACGGTGGGTATAGATTGTGTTGCCATGAATGTAAATGATATTTTATGCGTTGGAGCAGAACCCATTTCCATGGTAGATTATATAGCAGTTGACGTTCCTGACCCCGGACTTCTTGAAGAGATTGGAAGAGGACTTTATGAAGGAGCGAAATTAGCAAAGATCAGTATCTGTGGTGGAGAATTGGCTCAATTAAAAGAGATGATTAAAGGGTATCGAAAAGGTTGCCAGTTTGATTTTGTGGGAACAGCAATAGGACTGGTTGATCTTAACAAAATAATTACAGGTCAGAATATCCAGGACAGAGAATTGGTTTTAGCATTTTCCAGTAGCGGGATTCACAGTAATGGATTTACTCTTGTTCGAAAGGTCCTTCTGGAAAAATCTAAACTCGATGTTGATAGTTATATCCCTGAACTGGGGAGGACCTTAGGGGAAGAACTGCTTGAACCAACCCTGATTTATGTTTCTCCTGTAATTGAAATGATAAAAAGCAAGATAAATCTAAAAGCTCTGATTCATATAACCGGCGGTGGTTTTTTTAATCTTAACCGGGTGAATGCTCCGGTAAGTTATGTTTTGGATAACCTCCCTGAGCCTCAACCCATATTTTCCCTTATTCAAAGAATGGGCGAGGTTCCTGATGAAGAGATGTTCCGTGTATTTAATATGGGGGTGGGTTTTTGTCTGGTGGTTCCCGAACAAGAACTTGATGCTATTTACAAAATAATAAAAAAACACAACATGAAGATACACCGCATAGGTTACACAAAAAAAGACGGAAAAAGAGAAATTTTTATACCCTCCAGGAGGTTAATAGGACGTGACGGTTATTTCTCTAAATATTAAATCTTCTACTTATGCGATTTTCTCCCTTTTCCACAATCCTGCGATTTATCCTTTGACTGCACCCAGGGTGAGGCCTCTTACAAGGTAACGCTGCAGGAATATTGCCAGGACAATCACAGGGATACTTGCCATTGTTCCAACAGCCGAAATTTCTGCCCAGAGGATTTCATGTCCGCCAATCAGACTGGTTATGACAACCGTCAGGGGTCTCACATGCGAACGAGTGAGGATAAGAGCAAATAAGAACTCGTTCCAGGAAAAGATAAAGCAAAAAAGAGCGGTGGCTACCAGTCCTGGTGCAACCAGAGGAAGTGCTATTCTGGAGAAAGCTTGAAAGCGATTACATCCATCTACAAGAGCGGAGTCTTCAAGATCAGAAGGAAGTTCTTCAAAAAAACCTTTAAGTATCCACACTGCAAAGGGAATATTCATTACTGTGTGAGTAATGATAAGGGACTGATAAGTGTCCAGCCACCTCAGAGATTGATAAAGGATGAACAATGGTAAAACAATAGCAATAGGAGGGAGCATTCTGATGGATAAAATCCAGAAAGCTAAATTCTTACCTCCAATTCTAAACCGGGCTAAACTATAAGCAGCAAGTGCTCCAACTCCTAACGATATCAGTGTGCAGGACCCGGCAATTATGAGAGTATCCATGATTCCTTTTGCTCCTCCCAGTTCTAAGCCATGAAAAAAAGCAGAAAAATCCGGGCTTTTTGGAATAAAAACTGGTGGATAGGTGAAGAATTCGCCTCTATCTTTAAAAGAAGTCAAAAACATCCAGAGCATAGGACTGAGGAAAATCAAAAGTAAAAATCCTATTGCAAAGAAAAGTATTATCACCACATACTCACTTCTTCTTTGAAACCACTTGCCCATAGTTATACCTCTTTTTCTTTTAGGAACCTTAAGAAAAAGTTAGCAATCACAATGATAACCACAAGTTGAACATAGGACAAGGCTGCAGCATATCCCAGACTGAAGTGTTTAAATCCTACAAGATAGTTATAATAGGTGATAGTTTCCGAAGACTCTCCTGGACCACCCTGAGTGAGCAATACAACCAGATCAAATAATTTAAAGGCATCCATAACCCTTATTAGAATAGCTACAATCATGACAGGTTTTAATAGCGGAAAGAGTATGTTTGTAAATATCTTCCAGCTTGATGCTCCATCTATTGCTGCTGCTTCCCGTAGCTGATCAGGTATCGATTGTAGCCCGGCTAAAATAACCACCATCATAAAAGGGGTCCATTCCCAGGTATCGCTTATTATAATTGAAGGAAGAGAAAATCTGGGATTGGAAAGCCAGGTAATTGGTGCAAAACTCATTTTTTGAAGAATGTAATTCAAAGGACCATACTGATAGTGATATATTTGCCTCCAGGTACACCCCACCACTACAGGTGCTATAACCATAGGAAGAAGAAAAAGAGTTGTCAAAAGTGTTTTTCCACGGATAGCCCTGTCCAGCAGGATGGCCAGAGCAAGACCTATGAGAAACTGAGAACCCACTCCAAATAGAAGAACTTTACCAATATTTAACATGGCGTTCCAGAATCTTGCTTCTTGAAACAATCTTATATAATTTGCCAGTCCAATAAATTCAGGAGGAAATCCCATAGCCAATTCCCAGGAATTAAAACTAAGCCAGAGAGAGTAAATAAGGGGAAAGACAGAAATAACAAGCAGAATTACAACACAGGGGAGAATAAAAAGAAAAGACATCCATTTTTCTGTACTTAACCAAGATTTTTTTGTCATTGGTAATGGTCAAAATGAGGGAGCAGGATTCAAAGTCCTGCTCCCTTTAAATTTTTTACTCCCATAGACCAGCTGCTCTCCAACCTGCCACAAGTTCTTGATAGAGCTTCTTCTGTTTTTCTCGACCAAACCTGTCAGTTATCTTATCCCATTCTTTGGCGACCTCATCAAGAGCCTGTTTTGGACTTTTGGCACCACTTAAAGCTTCGGTGATTTTTCTTCCCAGAACGTCCTCGTATTGTTCGGCTCCAGGAATTACCATTTCAGGATAGCCAACTACCAGGTTGGATTGAACACCTTTAAGGTATATTTCAGCATCCTTAATGGTGGGAAACATTTCGTACTCTTTCGGGTGTTGAAAATGGGAGTATCTGTACGGATCAAGTCCGGTTTTAGCGGTAGACACATCGTCTATGCTGGTTTTTACAGAAACATGCCATATTACCTGATAGGCTTTCCAGGGGTTTTCAGAATCCTTAGCTATACCCAGGACACGTCCACAGGGCATCATGGCCCGACGATATAATTTGCCATCTTTCAGAACACCAGGGACAGTAGTAACACCAATTTTTCCTACTATTTTGGATTGGGCAGGATCAGCACCTTTTTTACCAACACAGGGCCACTGAATAACCATGGCCGTTTCACCGTTTAAGAACACATCTTTTAATTCTTCATATCCATAGGCTAAGACATCAGGAGGAGAGTATTTCATGGTTTTTAACATATCCTCGAGGGCTTTCACTCCAGCTGGAGAGTTAATCATGGGCTTCATGGTTTCTTCGTCAAAATAAACTCCTCCATAAGCAGCAAAACGGTTACCCCACCAGGCCCAGCACCAGTCTCTTTGACCATAAAAAGCTGTCCCATAAAAGTCCCTGTCAAGGACCTTACCGGCAAGTTTCTGGCCCTTTTTCCTGGTGAAAAACTCGGCCACATCCAGATACTCATCCCAGGTTAAAGGAGGTCTGAGTTCATATCCATATTTGGCCTTGAAAGCAGCTTTTTCTTCAGGATTTTCAAAAAGGTCTTTGCGATAATAAAGATTCAAGACATCTCCGTCGTAAGGCAGAGCATATATTTTCCCTTTGTATTTGCAGTAAAAATCCCTGTACCCCGGTGTAACATCAGCTAAATTGGGATCCAATTTGGCTATGAATTCGTCTAAAGGATAAAGATAACCATTTCCGGCAAAGTCGCCTATGTATTTTGGATAAAAGGTAACAATGTCATAAGCACCGGTATGAGTAACAAACTCAATTTTTAGTTTTTCGTAAACTTCAGCAAAAGGAACTCCCACAATTTTTAAATCCACACCATATAATTTCTTGAAGTCTTCTTTATACCACTCCCAGGGTTTTTGATTATGTCCGGCATCTCCCACCACGGTTAAAGGGATGAGTTTTTCTTCAGCCCCAGCTATTGCTCCTCCTACGAGACAAAACCCCAAAATAAGTGTAACTAAAAACGCAATAGCCTTTTTATTCAACTTATTACCTCCCTGTTAGTAAAGGTTTCTCCTTTTCCGCTACCCCATTTTTCACCTCCTTGCATTTTGATACTCTCCCCCCTTTTTAAATTTTTATTTTTAAATTCTTAAATACTGAATTTTATCTATATCCTACCTCTCTTTATATTTTTTTCAAGTTTTAACTGTCTTAACTTTTCAGTTGTGGGAATACCATCTTCACTCCATCCCCGAAGCCTGTAGTAATCGCCAAGCATTTTGCCAAGATGAGGCAAAACACCTTTTGATCCACCTTCCTTTCTATCCCAGGTCAAAAGTCGAGGAGGAAGAAAGTCATCTTTACGAGTAATACCCAGCCTGTAGTTATAAAGGCGTTTCAGATTAAACAATCTATCTCCTATTTCCAAAAGCTCTTCTCCCTTTAACTTCCAACCAGTAACCAAACTGGTCCAGGTTGCGATTTTAGCGGGTCCTATTTTTCCACAAAACAGGAATTTACAAAGACCAAGGGCATTTAACGAAGCCATATAATTCTGTAGCCTTATTACCAGCTCAACTTTTCCATCAGACTGGTGGGGAGACAAAGAGTGGTTATAAGGAATTCCCTTAACATCAGGGCCACCCTCAAAGGTATAGGAGAGGGAATCAAGATGACAGGCACCTCTATTTCCGGTAGCATAAGTCAGAGCCATGCTAACATAAGCACGAGGATCATGCAGAGGAAGTTCCAATCCTTTAACCTGAATAGAAAACTCTATAGAATTCTTACCCAATCTTTCCGCTGCCTTTTTTGTGCCATCGGCGAGAATATCACCAATCCCTTCTCTTTTAGCTATTTTGTCAACGATTTGTATTATTGCATCTCCATCCCCCCACTTAAGCTCAATTCCATCCGTATCAAGCGTGGATATTATCTTCCTCTCAAAAGCTTCTATAGCGAAAGCAATGGTCGAGCCCGTGGAAATAGTATCAAGACCATACATGTTACAAAGTTCATTGGCAAGGGATATTTTTTTCAAATCGTCGTTTAGACACAATGCGCCCAGAGCTGCATTTGATTCATATTCGGGTCCATGCATCAGTCGCTGTCTGTTTCGGGTATTTATTTTGATGATTTTTCCACATTTGATGGGACAACCAAAACAACCATAATGTCTTTCCAGAAATTTTTTCACCATAGTTTCGCCGGTGGTTTTCTCTGCTCCTTCTGTCCAGCTTCCCTGAAGCCAGTTCTTAATAGGAAGGTCTCCCGAGGGTTCTACCACAGAATACATTCCAACAGCTGTCCCGAAATCGCTAAGTCCCTTAGTATTTTGCTGAAGAAAAGGTAGAGTCTCTCTTATGGATCTGGCAAGCATTTTTTTATCTTTAATCTCCGGATATTTTTCTCCTTTAACCACAATGGCTTTAAGATTTTTTGTCCCCATAACAGCTCCTAAGCCACCTCTTGCCGCAGCCCTTGATTCCCATCCATCAATGATAATTGAGGAAATTGCACAGAGATTCTCTCCTGCAGGACCTATACAGGCCACTCTGGCTTTAAGATGGGTTTCCTTCAAGAGTTTCTCTGTTGTGGTGAAAGTATCAAGTCCCCAGACGTGCTTTGCCGGTTTTATTGTTATTTTCTCATTATTAATCCACAGGTAAACCGGAATTTCAGATTTTCCAGTAATTATTAATCCATCGTAACCGGTTTTCTTTAGTTCTGCCCCAAAATATCCTCCCACGGTGGCCTCGCCCCAGATTTCTGTTTCAGGAGAACGTGCACATACAGAGGTTTTACAGGCACAGGGGACAGAAGTGCCGGTAAGCAGGCCAGCTATAATGACCAGAGGACTTTCTGGATCCAGAGGGGAAAGTGAACTATCAAACTCTCTGTAGAGAATCCTTGCAGCTAAACCACTACCAGCAAGGTATTTTTTACAATCGTCTTCAGGAATGTCCTCAATTTCTACCCTTTTTTTGTTTAGATCAATGCGAGCCAGTCTTCCCAAAAATCCAAATCCCATTTTTCTTATTCCCCCGGGTCTTTCTGGAAAAAATACTTAAGGTATTTCAATTAAAACTGCCATTCCCTGACCACTACCAACACACATGGTGGCAATTCCGTATTTTGCCTTCCTTCTTCTTAATTCAAAAATGAGTTTAACCATCATTATAATTCCCGTGGCCCCCACAGGATGACCCAGCGCAATTGCCCCTCCATTGACGTTAACTTTTCCAGGATCAATTTTAAGTTCTTTTATACAGGCAATTGTTGATGCAGCGAATGCTTCATTAATTTCAAAAAGGTCTATTTTTTCTAAATCAAGTCCTGTTTTATCCAGAAGTTTTTTTACTGTTGCAACTGGTCCTATCCCGAAGATTTCCGGCTCAACTCCTGCGGCCTCCCAGGCAGCAAGATAGGCAACAGGCTTTTTTTTCAACTTTTTCCATTTATCATTGCTGGCAAGAACCAGAGCTGCAGCTGCATCGTTTATTCCTGAGGCATTGCCTGCTGTCACAGTGCCTCCTTTTTTGAAAACTGGTTTTAGATTTGATAATTTCTCAGGCGAAGTATCCCGGCGGGGATGTTCGTCCACTCTAAAAAGGTCTTCTCCTTTAACCTCATCTGGTAGTGGCACAAGATTATCTTCCATGACACTATCTTTCAGGGCTTTTTCTTTCAAGATTTTCACGGGGACAGGAACTATTTCTTCTTCAAATTTTCCCTGATCAATAGCTTTAATCGCTTTCATATGGCTAAGATATGCAAATTCATCCTGTTCTTTTCGAGTTATTTTATACCTCTCAGCAATAGTTTCGGCCATCGGACCGGCATCTACCAATAGATAATCGGCCAGAAAGTCTACAAGTTTTTTCCCCCCCAGCTTAATGCCCCATCTGATGCCTTCCAGCAGAAAAGGAGCCTGACTCATACATTCGGTTCCGCAGGCCACAATCAACTTTCGCTCTCCAAGAATTATATCCTGGGCAGCACAAACAACAGCTCTCATTCCTGAGGAGCAGTTCATATTAATGGAATAATCGTCAACTTCAACAGGAAGTCCTGCTCTTAAAGCTATATGCCTTGCGGGATCGCCACGGGGAGTGGTTTGTATATTTTCTCCAACAACTACTCTATCAACCTCTTCTGGTAAAATTCCGGCTCTTCTGATGGCTTCTCTAACTACCAGAGCCCCGAGATCAAGGGGGGAGATCCCGGCAAGAGACATACCAAATTTACCTACTGGCGTGCGAACTGCAGATAAAATGGCAACTTTTTTATCTTGCATTTTTTCCTCCTAAAGTACCAGTCCACCTCCAACATCTATGATAGCTCCTGTAACGTATCTTGCCTCATCTGATGCCAGGAAAGCAACCATATTTGCCACATCTTCCGGCTTTCCAACCTCACCCATAGGAATTTTCTCTATAATCTTGGTACGGATTTTTTCAGGAACAGCTCGAGTCATTTCAGTATCTATAAATCCCGGACATACCACATTTACCGTGATACCTTTTCTGGCAAGTTCTCTGGCTGCTGTTTTGGAAAGTCCCACCACTCCTGCTTTTGCCGCAGAATAGTTTGCCTGACCGATATTTCCCATCCAGCTTGCCGAGGAAATGTTGATTATTCTTCCATATCCTTGATCTCGCATAACTTTTGCAGCTTCTCGTATACAGAAAAACACACCTGTGAGGTTTACGGCTATAACTTCGTGCCAGTTTTCGTCGGTCATTTTATGTAACATTGCGTCTCGATTTATTCCAGCATTATTCACCAAAATATCTATCCTTCCCATTTTTTCTTTAGCTGAAATAATCATTTTTTCCACTTCCTGTCTTTTAGAAACATCAACTTTTAAGGGATATCCTTTTCTTCCCATTTTTTCAATCTGACTGGCAACCTGTTCCACACCTTCCCTGTTTTTGTCAGCAACTATCACGTCCGCACCTTCCTGGGCTAATTTCAGGGAAATAGCTTTCCCTATTCCTCGAGCTGCACCGGTAACCACCGCTTTTTTGTCTTTAAGTCGCATTTTCCCTTCCTCAGTTTATCTTATCTTTTCATAAGTTAAAAAATTTGTGGCTATGCCCATTGGTTCTTCCAGAAAAATTCTTGAGTTCATTTCTCTTAGTTCTGGCGCTATTTTTGGTTCAAATGACATTTTATCCAGTATGTCCTTTTTGAGATCTACTCCGGGTGCAATTTCAATCAGTGTGAAGCCTTCCGGCCTTAATTCAAATACAGCTCTTTCGGTAACATAGACGACCTTCTGACCCACATTTTTTGCCCGTTTTCCACTAAAAGTAATATGATTTACCTGAGGTACGAATTTTAAAGGTTTACCGTCTTGCAGAATCTTTAGTTTTCCACTGGAATAATCTGCGGAGATTTCTCCTACAGTAAAAGTAAAACAAAAAACCACTTTCTTTGCCATTTGAGTGATATCAATAAACCCTCCACATCCTGCAACTCGCGACCCGAACCTACTTACATTAACGTTTCCCTCCTGATCAATTTCGGCTGCTCCCATAAAAGTTATATCTACGCCTGTCCCGGTGTAAAAATCAAACTGATCCATGTGATTTATTATAACTTCGGGATTTCTACTTACACCAAAATCGATTCCTCCTCCTGGTATACCACCAATGGTCCCGGATTCGACAGTTAGAATAAACTCCGAAAGTATTCCCTCTTCGGCAGCGATGGGTCCAATTGTATCACCTGGAATACCTGTTCCCAGATTGACTATGGCACCTGGAGCGATCTCCATAATGGCTCTTCGTCCTATTATCTTGCGAATACTCAGAGGGATGGGTTGAAAAGTCATTTCTGGAGTTTTTATCTCACCGCAGAGAGAGGGGTCATAAAAACTGGTTGCAGTCTGACGGTGAGTTTCTTCCTGATTTTTTGCCATGACGACCGCATCAACAAATATACCAGGAAGGGTTATTTCCTTTGGATGGAGGGACCCTTTTGTAGTAATCCATTTTACTTGAGCAATGACTTTCCCTCCAAAATGATGACAGGCAAGAGCTGCTGAGAGAGCTTCCAGTTTAACTGCCTCTTCTTTCATTGATATATTCCCTTTTTCATCAGCGACCGTTCCTCTGATCAACACAAAATCTATAGGTATTTTTTTATAGAATAGATAATCTTTACCATCTATTTTGATTTTTTCCACTATATTTTCACATTTTTTTGTTTTATCGTTTATTTTTCCGCCCCCAATATCAGGATCCACGTATGTATCAAGACCTATAGGGGATAAAAGACCAGGGGCTCCTCCAGCCATTACCTTGTAAAGGTTGGCAATTCTTCCCTGAGGAAGTGCATAGGCCTCAACTTTATTCTGATAAATAAGTCTTGCCATGCGGGGGGCAAGTCCCCAGTGAGAGCCTATGATTCTTTTTAAAAGTCCCTCATGGGCCAAGTGTTCTATTCCG
The DNA here is from genome assembly GCA_964482715.1 of uncultured Clostridia bacterium. Taxonomy (GTDB): domain Bacteria; phylum Aerophobota; class Aerophobia; order Aerophobales; family B3-G15; genus CAYZYX01. The sequence goes on along the minus strand of CAYZYX010000017.1, from coordinate 9,260 downwards.
TTTTGAGTATCGCTTTGTCCTGCAGCATGAATAACAGTCAAATTCCTGGGAGTTCCGGATTCGAGAAACCTCCTTTCAATCTCTCGCAGTATATCCTCAGCAACTCCCAGCATAGTAAAGCCCACAAGAGCGAGGGTTGAATTATCTTCTATCCAGTTCACAACATCTTTTGAAGTTAGAAATTCTACCATTTTATTTCCTGTAATCTGTTCCACATGTTTTTCTTACCACAAGTTCAGATGGAAGTATCAGTCTCTTAATCTTATCTCTTTTACCGGTTATTCTTTCAATCAAAAGGTCAACCGCATTCACCCCCATTAAATATCTTGGCTGTCTGATGGTGGTAAGTTCAATGCCTTTGAGAGAGGCAAGCCAGATATCGTCAAATCCGACGATGGCCACATCTTGAGGAACTTTTATCCCCTTGTCTTTACAGGCATCCAGAGCCCCCAAGGCCATCATATCGTTAGCACAGAAAATAGCTGTAGGGGGAGAGGAGCTGGCAAGTAAAGACTGGATAGCCTGGTAACCACCTTCATATTTGAGGTAACCTGTTTTAACCAGATTCTTTGAGTAGATTATACCAGCTTCTTTCAAGGCCAATATGTATCCTTTATACCTATCTGCACTTGCTGACGAGGCCGGTTCTCCTTTTATAAAAGCTATCCTTTTATGTCCGAGTTTTAGAAGATGTCTGACCATTGTTTTGGCAGAATTCAGGTTATCAATTCCTACAAAATCAAATTTCCCCGGAAAGAGCTCTCTATTTACGAGCACTACAGGAATATCTTTTTCGAGATTTTCAATTAAGTCATTTTTTCTGTGGGCTGAAGTTAGGATAAGACCGTCTACCTGTTTAGCCAGCAGTATCTCTATTGATTCCTTTTCCAGAACCGGATCTGCATCACTATTACATAAAATTACAGAAAAGCCGTATTCCTTTGCTCTCGTTTCTACACCTCTTGCTACTTCAGGAAAGAAGGGATTAGTTATATCGGGAAGCACAAGACCTATGGTAGTGGTTTCTTTTTTTCTGAGACTTCTGGCAATGATATTGGGGCGATAATTGAGCTTTTTAATAGCCTTGTAAATCTTTTCTCTGGTTTCCGGGCTAACATATGGCTTGTTATTTAGAACCAGAGACACACAGGCTGGAGAAACACCAGCTAACCTGGCAACATCCTTTATTTTTATACTGTTCATTTTAAAACGATTTAAGTTTAAATCGTTTTAATCATACCAGGTTAAAAAAACCTGTCAAATATACTGGGCTGAAATTAGGACAGTTTTTACCTGTACCTTTCGCTTCAGGCTCCCGGGTATCTCAGGGTAAATTGAGGGGGAAAATATTCTCGCTGGCGTAGCTTTGCCGTCGAAAAGAAGTTTCTACGCAAGGCACCTCAGGGGCCTACAGGAGAAGCTATAGATAAAAAATGTTCCAGATGTCAGACTATAAACATCAGTTTTTTTAACTTTGAGAGTTTGGTGGCATTATTTTCGTGTATATTTCAAAGGCCGGTGGATTAAGTATATATTTTTTTACTGGGCAAAGATCGGCTGCTCTTATAACCGCTTCCCTGTATTTTTCAGGGAAGTTTGAAGGAAGTTGAATCTCTATAATTATCTTGCTTAATCTTTTTTCCTTTTTGTCTCGCTCAGTTTTTAAGATCAATTTCAAATTATCCGTCAAAATTCTCCTTTGTTGACAGAAACTAAGAACCATAAATCCTGCACAGGTTCCAATGGAGGCCAGAAAAAGACTGAAGGGCCAGGGGGCAGAATTTTCTCCTCCATAGCTTTGAGGTTGATCTGTTTTTACCCGAAAACCATTATAGATAGCGTCAACCTTTTTTCCTCCAGGAAAAACGATTTCCATTTGCATGGGCTATTTCCTTTTTTCCAAAATAAGTAAGTCTTACTCAGGATTTATCTTTTAATAGAGTTTTAGCTTCATCGGATATCCAGGTAAATCTGTGCCACCAGGGTTGACTCATTACCTTGGCCAGATTCTTGATGTGTATTATTCGAGGAAGAGCAATCCTTTTAAAAGATGTTTCCAGGCTGTCCCAATCCCTGGTTTCGGGGTCAGTAAAGGCTTCTTTAAAATAGGCTCTACCACACATGGGGCCTGCAAAAAGATCTGCCACAATTGCATACTGAGCTGCATACTGCTCAAAGTCAACTGCTGCACTCAAAAGAAGCATAGGTCTGTTGCTGGCCTTAAACATTGCTTCTGCAGTATCTCTTACTGTCTTTACACTACTTATTTTCGTCGTTTTTCCATTTTCCTCAACCCATAAAACAGGAACCTGAGTTTTATAAAAGTGTCCGTAGGGACTAAAAGCTTCGGCAATTTTAACAAGCCCGTCGGGAAGTCTTTTGGCAAATTCTACCTTTGATTCACCGGGTCTTTGAAACATCAGAGTTTCATTAAATAGCATTTTGCCGAGTCTTTGGCACCTTTCAAAAACTCCCTGCAGCCACTCGAGGTTACGCTCCCAGCTCTCCTTGTGGTCAGGATCTAATTTGACAAGAGTTTTGAAAGCATCAACTTGATCTACACAGTTTTCCGGTTCCAAAGCTAAATGGGCAAGCTGTCCTCTTCCTCCATCAACGGGTATGGTGTTAGTATCTTCAAGTCTTCCAATAAGCATGGTGTTTTCACCTAAGAGTTCTCTGAAACCAGGACTTTGATAAGCAAGATGGTTAAAAAGAGCAGCTGAAGGAATACCTGAAAGGGCTCGAGCGAACCTTCTGGCAACTTCTCTTACGTCTTCATCATTGGCGGATCTGCTTTCTCCAATATGTTTTAAATAAGCCGAAGTCAGTTTAAGATAAGAACTGTGCTGATCAGAAGCGAAAACATCCAGATTTCCATCTGGAGCATACCTTACAAGTGTTTTAAACATCTCTTCACTGAATTCTAAACCGTCAGAAAATTTCGCCCAGACATTCATTTTTCTCCTCCTCAAAAAGAAAGAATCGATATTTTTATTAGCAATATAGCTTAAATATATTTGACAAAAAGTCAAGGAGAATTAAACTAAATGTGGTAAGAATAAAAAAGGAGAGAAATTATGGTTGTGGAGTTTCTAAGTGATGATGAAGCACTAAAAATTGCTATGAATGCGGAAAAACAAGGCATAGAACTTTATAGAAATTTATCTCAGATAGTGACCAGTGCTGATACACGCAAATTGCTTGCCGGGTTATCAGAAGAAGAAAAAAGACACTTTCAGATATTTAAAGAAGCTGATGAAAAACTTATGACAGGTCCCGGGAGCCGTCCACCACAGATGGATGAAGAAATTGCAAATTACCTTCGCAGTCTAATAGACACTGGCATATTCTCCGGATTGAGTGAATTTTCCATAGATGAGGTGAGGAGAATGGATGAAGTGAGAGTTCTTAATATAGGGATTCGTGTAGAGAAAGATTCTATTTTATTTTATAGTGAGGTACTAAACCACAGTGTTAATCCTTCAGGAAAAAAGGCATTTGGAGAGATTTTAACAGAGGAAAAGAAACACCTTGTAAGTCTTACCAATCGCCTTAGGGAAGTCAAACGGACTAAATAGCAAAGTGATAATAAAAAATATGGAGGTTTAGATGATTCAAATAATTATAATAGCTATTGTATTAATTGCCTTTTTCCTCTATCTTAGGGGGAAAGGTGATATGAAAATTAAGAGACCGCGAGATGAGCTTGATTTAAGATGTGATTTTTATAAAGAACAAATTATGAATTTTCTGAGGCGGGTGAGGCGAACCCGGAGTAAAACAAGACTTAGAAGGTTAGAAAGTGAAATAGAGAGGTTTCATAAAGTTATGGAACTTGATGATCTTTTAGAAAAAGCTGAAAGAGAAAATAATCCGCGTAAGGCAATTGATTACTATCTTGAGGCACTTGCTTTTATTATGAAACACAATTTTGAAAAAGAAAGAAAGAACGAAATAGAGGAGAGAATAAAACAGTTACAAAAGATAAAGGGCAATGAGGTGAGGAATTTTCTTTAAGTGCGATTTATTAAAATACCTGTCCTATTTTTTCATACGTCTTCACTTTTCTCACCATTTTTTCTTTTAACTGAACGCACTCTCCAGATTCAGAAAAAATTCCTAAAATAGCTAAAAACTTGCCCCAACTTTTCCTTAAAAATGGGTTAAGAAATATCAAAAACCGAAATATTTAATTTTCAGTTAGCTAATTCTCTGGATAAAAATCCATTACTTACAGGTCTGCTGGCAGCTCCCAATTTTTCAAAAATTGCATCCAAATCCCTTCCTTTACTTTTATACTCCCAACACAGTCTTTTACTTGCAATAGGGAAAGCTTTTCCCTATTAAACTTTGCCTCTTTAAGAAAGTAGCCCAATCTATCTATATGTCTTTTGGTTCTTTTTTTAATTTTTTACCTCAAACTCACATGTATCCTTTAGATGTCAAGGGGACAGAAATTTTTTTCAAACTGGGGGACTGAAGGTTGACAGGGGGTCATTTTTTAGATATAATATAGTGAAAAAACTCACAAATCAATATAATGATGGTCACAAATTGGCTATTAGAAAGGAAAAAAATTGAAAAACAAAATAAATTAATTTGTGAATATTTTAACATATATAATTTAAAAAAATTTTTGAAGCTTATTGTGAATTTATTCACAAAATTAACGGCAGTGAATACACTCATATTTTGCGAATTTTACTAAATATTGTGAATGATATAACAAAAAGGAGGCAGAGATGAAATTAAAATCATTAAAGATTCTTATTGTTGGATTGGTAATTGCTCTTGTATCTTTACCAGCTTTTACCTCTACAGCAAAGGTTTCTTTTTATGTCAGTTCTCCTGGTGTTGTATCGGCAATACCTCTTTTTCTGATTCAGGAAGAAAATCTTCTGGGCGAGGATATAGATTTTAAGGTGCATATTTCTCCCGATCATCAGAGGGCACTTTCTCTTTTAAGTAAAAATGAAATTCAAGCAGTAGTTACAGGTGTGAATGTGGGAGCTCTCGCTTTTAATAGAGGTATAGGGATAAAACTTCTTAACGTTAATATTTGGGCGGTTGATTATCTTCTCACTTATGGATTTCGGGCAGTAAAATGGGATGATCTTAAGGGAAAGAGCTTGTCGCTTCCTTTAAAAGGAGGACCGCTTGATTTTGTCGTAAGATACATCCTTGAAAAAACAGGAATAGAGGGGATAAATATCGTGTATATTCCTCTTCCACAAGGTGCAAAATATTTTCAGGCAGGGAAAATTGATGCTATTGTTCTTCCAGAACCACTTGTTACTGTAACCTTAAAGAAAACCCCGCAGGCAATTTTATCTATAGATATTCAAGAAGAGTGGGCAAAGTTTCATGGAGGTGATAAAAGAATACCTTTTGTTGGTCTTTTTGTATCTTCAGAGTTTACGGAAAACCATCCAGATATTACTGCTAAGTTTGCACGTCTTTATTTTGAAAAGGCAAAATGGGTCAAGGAAAATACTAAAAAGGCCTCTCAGCTTGCAGAGAAGTATCTTAATATTCCGGCTTCTATATTTAAAGAGTCCCTCACCCGCACCAGTTTTGATTGTGTCTTTTCTCATACGGCGAGAGAAATAGTAGAAAGCTATCTTGAGGAGATTCTTGAGATGTACCCTGAACTTATAGGGGGAAAGCTTCCCGATGAGGAATTTTACTATTAAAAACACACTTTATAAGGTGTGTGGCTCCTTTGGCTTCATAGCCTTGTTTATTCTGTGGAGTTTATTCTCAAGGGGTTTAAGTTCACTTGTTCTTCCCTCTCCAGGGGAGGTTGCTGGTGCATTTTACACTATTGCCCGGGAGGGGAAATTGTTGATAAGTCTTCTTATTACTTTTAAAAGAACTCTGATGGGGTTTCTTCTTGCATTTTCTGGGGGAATGATGTTTGCTCTTTTAATGGAGAAAAGTCTTCTCTTGAGAAAAATCTTCCAGCCTCTTGTAGTAACTGTTCAGGTTACACCTCCTGTTGTCTGGCTTATTTTAGCTGTGGTGTGGTTTGGCATGGCAAGAGAACTTACTCCTGTATTCATAGTCTCTGTGGTGGTTTTTCCCATAATGCTGGTGAATTTTCTTGAGGGTCTTGATTCATTTGATAGAAGGCTTATCCAAATGGCCAGGGTTTTTAACAGCAGTAAGAACAGAACCTTTCTCCATATTATACTTCCAGGGCTTGCTCCCTATATTATCTCTTCCACAAGAGTTGGATTTGCTTTTGCCTGGAAAGCGGACATTTTTGCAGAGTTTCTTGCAAGTTCAAGTGGGGCAGGCTACATGTTAAGCACCGCCAACAGCTTGCTTGACACGGCAAGTGTCTTTGTCTGGGCTATTGTTCTTATTCTGGTTGTGCTGGGGGTTGACTTACTTCTTATAAACTCTCTCAAAAGGAGAGCCAGTTTATGGCTGGTGAAAAGTTAATAGAGATTAACAAGGTTTATAAAAGTTATGGCTCTCTGAAAGTTCTTGAGGACATCTCTCTGCAGGTTTTTAAAGGAGAGATTGTTTCCATTATTGGACCTTCTGGATGTGGGAAGACTACGATTTTGAATATGATAGCTGGAATTATCTCCCCAGATGAAGGTCAGATTTGGGTAGATGAAAATAAGAGAATGGGTTATGTTTTTCAGGAGTCGAGGCTTATTCCCTGGAAAAATGTGGAGAAGAATATTTGGTTTGTTCAGAAAAATTACTCTTTTGATAAAAAGAAGGCAAGAAAGATAAGGGAGGAGTTGTTGAGACTTGCAGGAATGGAAAGATATACCTCTTACTTTCCCTCTCAGTTAAGTGGCGGAATGAGACAAAAGGTTAATTTGATAAGAGCTCTTTGCATATTTCCAGATATTCTTTTACTTGATGAACCCTTTAAGTCCATGGATAGGGAAAGTGCATTGATACTGGAGGAAGTGATTCTTAGCATGATGGAGAAAAGAATTCAGGGTGTTCTGATGGTTACATTTGATTTTGAAAGAGCGATTAGAATGAGCTCCAAGATATACTTTCTTTCTAAGAAACCCACGAGGGTTATGAGAATTCTTGAAAGACCTTTTTGTCAAGAGATTGAGGAAGAGAAGGAAAAGGGTACGGACTTTTTGGAGAAGATGGAACAATTTTCTTTAAGGAGGGAAAAGATGTATTTAAGGACCATAATAAAAAAATTAGGTTTAAAGAATCTTACCCCTGAATTGGGTGAGGATGTGAAGATAAAAGGGTGTCACATTTCTGACATTATGAGCGAGGTTCTTGCTAATGCCTCTGAGGGCGATATATGGCTGACCAGACAAAATAACCCAGTAGTTATTGCTCTTGCCTCTTTAAAAAGAATACCTGCCATTCTTCTTGTTGATGGAAGGAAGCCTCTTCCTGAAATGCTGGACAAAGCTAAAGAAGAAAAAATAGTGGTTTTAACAACACCTATGTCTTATTTTGAAGTGGCAGGGAGGCTCTATCAGATGGATTTTTCCAGAAATAGGGAGCCTGTTTTTCACAACTGAGGTGGAGGAAGGAAAATGCGGGATCTTTCTCTGCATGTTCTTGATATAGTGGAAAATTCAATTAATGCAGGAGCAAAAAAGGTGGTAATTTCCGTCAGGGAGGACATTGAGAAGGACAGGTTAATAATAACCATTGCAGACAACGGAAAGGGGATGAATAAAGAACAACTATCAAGACTCACTGATCCTTTTTACACGACAAGAACATGCAGAAAAGTTGGGCTTGGGCTTCCTTTCTTAAAAATAATGGCAAACCGGTGTCATGGAGATTTTATTGTAAAATCAAAACCCGGGAGGGGAACGTATGTGAAGATAATTTTTCAATATGGCAATATTGACCGTCCTCCTCTTGGGGATATTGGTTTAACTGTTGCCTGCATAATCTGTGCAAATCCTCATCTTAAGATTATTTACAGACACCAGGTTGGTAGTATTTTTTACAGGCTTACAGGGAAAGAAATAGAGAAAATGCTGGGAAGACAGACCGGAGAAAACAATATCTTTGCTCTGATAATGGATGAGATGAAAAGAAAACTTTGCAAGATTTTTGAGGAAAGAAGGAGAATTTTTATTAAAAAATTTGGATATCCGCCTCGAGTTGAATTAACTTAAAACCAGGAGGAGAGGATGCAAAAAGTTAAGAGAATTTTCCGTTTGAGCTGTGAGGAAAAAGAAAAGTTTGAGAAATTTAAAGAATATGTGGCCAAGCGCAAAAACATGCAAGGTGGGCTAATAACGCTTCTCAGTAAAGCACAGCAGACTTTTGGTTATCTTCCTATAGAGGTCCAGGACTACATTGCAAGAGAGCTTGATAAAAAACTGAGCGAGGTATATGGTGTTGCCACTTTTTACTCATTTTTCTCTCTTTTCCCTAAAGGGAAAAATATTGTAAGAGTTTGTCTTGGGACAGCCTGTTATGTGAAGGGAGGAAAGAAAATCCTTCAGCAGCTTGAGAAAGAACTCGGAATAGGGCTTAACCAGACTACCCCGGACAGGACTTTTTCCATAGAAGTGAACCGATGCATGGGGGCCTGTGCTCTTGCACCAGTTTTGAGAGTAAACGACGACATATATGCAAGGGTGAGTCCAACCAAAGTTTCCCAAATTTTATCAAAGTATGAGTAGAAAAAACAGGGAGGAAATTTTATGAGGAAAATTACTCTTGAGGAACTTGAGAAAATAAGGGAGGATTATAAAAAGCTTCTTGAGGCAAGAAAAGGGGGGGCAGAAGATAAGATCATAGTGCACATGGGAACATGCGGTATTGCAGCAGGAGCAAGAGAAGTCATGGCTGCTGTGCTGGAAGAGCTGGGGAAAGAAAATGCACCTCAAATCACAGTAATGCAATCAAGTTGTATAGGTCTTTGCGATAGGGAACCTATTGTTACTGTGATTCAAAAGGGAAAGGCTCCTGTAAGATATTACAGGATGACTCCAGAGAAGGTGAAAAGGGTATTTAAGGAACATATCATTGAAGGAAAAATAGTTAGTGAATATACCAGATAGATGAAAAACAAAAAGAGGGACAGAAGATGATTTACAGAACATATGTGCTTATTTGTGAAGGAGGAGGATGTCTTTCTTCCGGAGCTGATAAGGTAAAGGAGGCTTTTATTTCTGAAATAAAAAAGCAGGGACTTGAAAGTGAAATTCTTGTAGTTGGGACAGGATGTGTTGGCACCTGCGATCTTGGTCCTGTTGCTATTATCCATCCTGACGGAACCTTTTATCAAAAGTTAA
>CAYZYX010000016.1:0-36813 GCA_964482715.1 uncultured Clostridia bacterium | reverse complement strand
GGGTAAAAAAGAGTTATAATGAAAGCGGGCACTAATTATATAAAACGGATCAAATTACCTTTCAGGCGGTTAAAGGTTCCTGTGTAATGGAAAAAACTTTGAATGAAGAGGACCTTAAGACCCTGTAAGAAAGACTGAAGAAAATGGTTGAAAAGCGACTTTTCGAGTACTTAAGAAAATATTTTAAAAAAGAGGAAAATGTAATTTTAGCCTTTATTTTTGGATCATGGGCTAAAGGAATTTCCGGGGAGGATTCAGATATAGATATTGGAGTGTATCTGAAGGATGAAAAAAAAGAAGGCGAAATCTGGGCAAAATTAAGCAGGATTACTGATAGAGAAGTTGACTTAGTTCTCATCAACACCGCTCCCGCAAGCTTAATTTCAAACATATTTAAAACAGGGATCCCTCTTGTAATTAAGGACAGAAATCTATTCTGGGATATGTATCTTGCAAAGACCTCTGAAGCTGAAGATTTTTATGAATTTGCAAAAAGTTATCGGGATATTTATCAAAGAAGCAGGTCTTTGACCCCAGAGGATAAAACAAGGTTAATTGAGAGAATTCAGTTTTTAGAAAATGAATTTAAAGACATTGATGATTTTGAAAATTTAACCTTTCAAGAATATCAAAAGGATAAAGTGAAAAGAAGAAATATAGAGAGATGGGCCGAAAATATCATAAATGCTACTATTGATATTTCTAAAATAATTTTGGCTTCCGAAAAAAGAGAGATGCCCCGAACCTATCAGGAATCTCTTTTAAAGTTTGGATTTCTTATAGGGCTGGAAGAAAAAGAAGCAGAAAAATTTTCAACTTTTGCAAGACTAAGGAATATTTTATCTCACGAGTACCTGGATATTCTTTATAAAACAATTAAAGAATTCATCAGGAACTCAAGACCCATCTATGAGAAGATTTTTAAATTTCTTTCAAGATACATTTAACCTGTATCCCTGCCTGCAACTGTATTTTCAGACACATCCCGTGATGAGTTATTTTAGCACAAAAAACCGAGAGAAACTGACCCGGGGGCTTAATTTGATAGCTGTCAACCGGCCAGGATTTTGTGAAAAAGAAAAGGGGGAAATAGGAGCAAGATAAGTGATTTTGAAAGGTATTTTGAAGAATATGCTCTGTTTGGAGGTTATCCAGAAGTGGTGAAAGCAGAAGATATGGAAACCAAACGGATAATTCTTAAAAATATCTATGAAATCTACATTGCCGGTAGAACAACGGAGCTAAAGAAAAATCCAAAACTATATTTCATGGATATGGGTTTTCGAAATTACATTATTGATAGCTTTAACGAGCTCGCTTTTCGTCCTGATAAAAGAGCACTGGTTCTTACTAAAGGTTTTTGTATGTTCCAGGGCATTCCACTTTAGCCAATCTTTTGATAATTCATCAAAGGTAACACCCTTAAAGTTTTCTAATTTGATAAGGTCTTCTCTAATCAGGTTAATTTTTCGTTGAATAAATTCTACATCAAGCATGTGATTCTCTCAAATAGGAAATAGTTTTTTGAGACATTATTTGTTCCAGACGCAATAAGTCCCTGGAATCCATATAGGCTCGGAAAGCATAAGCTTTGAAGTTATGATATTCAAGAGGCTCTCCATAGATAAGAATGCTGTCTCGCATTACCTGGTAGCGAAAAAACGGGTCAACCCGGTGAAGTGACTTTATGTCAATCTCCTTGCCCCTGAAAACATCGCTAAATTCAGAATAAAGTTCCAGAACAGTTTTAAAATCCAATTCTTTCTTGCCTAAAACCGCAATATCAAGATCGCTTGCCTTATGACTTTTATCTTTTGCATAAGAGCCATAAATCACAGCTAACCTCAGTTTGTATTTTTTGCCAATTCCTGCTATTTTTTGTTCCATATCTTTTGTAATCTTTACCCCCAGATTACCTCTTGATATTATCAATTCTGTCACCTCTTTAACGCTTTTCCTCACTGTATATGATCTGTCCCTGCCAGGCGCTTACAATTATAACAAAGGGGGATTAAATGACAATACTCCTTAGAGACCTCAATATCTGGTATTCAAGATTATTTTTAAAAAGAAAAAATTCAAGAAATGACATCTTCTTCAAAGATGGTTGGATAAAAAAGTTATATTGGTAAGAGAGAAAAGATACATAGATATTTTTGCATGATTTCATCGCACCGAAAAGTTGAAATTACTGAGCGAGCTTCAAGATACTCCGGTTTGTAAAAGCTTGCTATAAAAATTAGAGAAATAACCAGGTTATTTTTACAAAATATTGACAAATAACCTGGTTATTATACAATTTAACTGAAATGTTATATCCTCGTTTATTAGAAAGAGAAATTTTAAGATATCTTCCCGAAAAAGAGGCTCTTATCATTTTAGGAGCAAGGCAGGTAGGAAAAACCTGCCTGATGCTTCGCATAAAATCAAGAATTGAGAAAGAATTTCCCTGTTTTTATTTTGATCTGGAAAAACCCCAGGATTTGGAAAAAGTTGAGGCTGGTTGTGAGGAATTTCTACAATTTCTGGAAATTCAAGGAGCAAGTAGAAAAAAAAGAAACGTAGTTTTTATTGATGAGATACATTATCTTTCGGAGCCAGCTAAATTCATCAAACTTATGGTGGATCATTACTCTTCCCGGGTTAAATTAATCGTAAGCGGGTCATCAAGCCTTGAGATAAAAAAGAAATTTAAAGAGAGCATGGTGGGGAGGAAATTCATCTTTCATCTTTATCCGTTAAACTTTTATGAATTTTTAATTTTCAAAGAAAGGGAGGATTTGGCAAAGCTTCTTCCTCAACGCTCTTTTCTGTATTTTTCGGGAGAAGATAAAACTCACTTTTTCCTTGAGGAGTATAAAAGGTATTTTCTTGAGTTTGTCATTTTTGGAGGTTATCCTCGTGTGGCTATGGCTAAAGATCTGGAGCTGAAGAAAAAAGTTTTAGAGGAAATAGTAATCTCCTATATATTAAAAGATATTCGTAGCCTTTTTCAAATAGAGGATGTGGCAAAATTTAACAGGTTAGTTAAATTATTAGCCATTAACTCAGCAAACTTGCTTAACGTCAATTCTTTATCCTCTGCTGCGGGGATACCTCGATACTTAATCTCCCAATATGTAACGGTTCTGGAGAACACTTACCTTATAGAGCTTTTACCTCCCTATTTTACTAACAAAAAAAAAGAAGTGGTGAAGACTCATAAGGTATATTTTTTAGACAACGGTTTGCGGAATTACCTGATAGGGAGCAATTTTTATTTTACAGAGGAAAGAGAGGATATTGGTGCTTTGCTGGAAGCTATTACATTTTCTGGTTTAAAGAAAAAAGGGGAGGAGGTGAAATTGTACTTCTGGCGCACACAAAATAAGGCTGAAGTAGATTTTATACTGGAGCACGCGGGAAGGCTTTATCCTGTTGAGGTAAATAGGTCTGGAAAACCGTCTCGTGCTCTTTACACCTTTATGGATTACTACAGATTGCAAAAAGGTTATGTAGCCTATGCAGGAAATTTTTCTGAAAAAGGAAATATTTGCTTTGTGCCTTTATGGTGGCTGGGATAAAGAAACTTTAAATTGTCTTTCAGAAAAATATCAGTTTGACACTATGACTTCTTTTAAGAAGTTCCACTTTGAAATAATAAATACCACATAAGTTTTTTGTATAATTTTAATGAAGGGAGGATAAGATTATGGCAAACGGCAAAAAGAAAGAACAAAGACCCAGAAAAATATCCATGGCAAGCACCAAAAAGGAGATGCTGGAAGCTTACAACGAACTTTTAAGAAAGCTTCAGGAAAAAGAAGAAGCTGAGTTAAAACCGGAGAGGAAAATAGCCGAAAAAAAGAACAGAGAAGTTGTAGACGCAGTTGATACACTGTCTTCCGAAGGTGTTATGAGAAAAATAAATGACTTAAGGTTAGAAATCGGGAAGATGCTTACCCAGCTCTCAGAAAAACTGGAAAATCAAGTTGGTGAGTATCAAAAAATCAAAGAGGCCATTGAGGTTAAAAAAGCTGAACTTAAAGAAATTTACGAAATAGAAAAAGCCGCTCATACCCTAACTGCTTTGATAGAGGCTCATTCTCAGAAGAAGAAAGAGTTCGAAGAAGAGATGAGAAATAGAAAGGAAGAATTAGAAAAGGAGATTCAGCAGCTAAAAACACAATGGGAAAGTGAGAAAAGAAAAGTGCAGCGAGAACAGGAAGAATATACCTATAATTTGGAGCGAGAACAAAAACTGGCAAGAGACAAGTTTGAAGATGAGAAGGCAAAATTGGACAAAGAACTTCACCTTAAAAGGGAGTCTGTTGAGAGAGAACTGGCAGAAAGAGAAAGGGCTATCAGCCAGAGAGAAGAAGAGTTTAACCAGCTAAAAAAGAAGGTCGATGCTTTTCCTAAGGAAATGGAATTAGCAGTAAACAGGGCGGTAAAAGAAACCCAGCAGAAGATGCGCCAGGAAGCCGAAAATAGAGAAGCTCTATTGAGAAAAGCATTTGAAGGGGAACGAAATGTTCTTCAGGCAAAGATTGAAATGTTAGAGAGAAAAACAAAAGAACAGAGCGAACAAATTGCCAGATTACTTCAGCAGCTGGAGGCGGCTTATCAAAAGGTTCAGGATCTTGCTGCCAAAGCACTGGGAGGAGTATCTGATTTGAAATCATTGGTTGAACTACAACAATTTGTTAACAGAGAAAGTAAAAAACAAACTGAAAACAAATAAGGACATATCCCTGCTAAAACCTGTGCGAAGGCATCTTTTTGCCCCGGGGAGCAACGAGCGAAGCTACGCCAGCGGGGAATATTTCCCCCTCAATTTACCCTGAGATACCCGGGAGCCTGAAGAGAAAGGTACAGGTAAAAACTTTCCCAACCTGAGGTTCAGCTTTCTTGACAAATCTCTCGGAGTTTTGTATCTTTTCACATAGAGTGGTGTAAAAATTATTGAAAATAATGGTATAACCACAGTAAAACCATTAAAAATGACAGTAATCGGTGAATTTACATAAATTTGATCTTTGAAATCAACAGGGGGTGATAGTGATTACAACGATAATTTTTTCCATAATATACATAATTGCAGGTGTAGGTGCTGGATGGTTTATTGCTACCCTTTTGAACAGGGTCAAGGTAAATTCTCTCCTTGCTGAGGCAGAGAAAAAGTTAGCTGATGCAGAAAAACAGATAAAGGAGCGTCAAAGAGAATTTGAGCTGGAGAAAAAAGAAGAACTCCACCGAATTAGAGTCACCTTTGAACGGGAAAGCAAGGAGAGAAGGGAAGAATTGCGGAAACTCTCCCGGAGACTCATTGAAAAAGAAGAACGGTTAGATCAACGTCTTCAGGAGGTGGAAAAAAGAGAGCGGACTCTTCAAAAGCAAAAGCAAGAAATAGAAAGACAGAAGAAAGATTTAGATAAACTTCAGGAGGAATATCGGTTAAAACTGGAAAAAGTAGCCGGTATGACCTCTGAAGAGGCTAAAAAGCTTCTTCTTGAAAACATAAAGAAGGAGGCAAGAGAGGAAGCTACCCAGATAATTCAACAGGCAGAAAAAGAAGCAAAAGAAGTTGCCCACAAAAAGGCAAGAATGATTATTGCCACAGCCATACAGCGCTGCTCAGTCGATCAGGTAGCTGATTCAGCGGTCTCCATTGTTCCTCTTCCTAATGAAGAGATGAAGGGAAGAGTTATTGGCAGGGAAGGTCGAAATATAAGGACGTTTGAGGCGTTGACCGGAGTGGACCTTATTGTGGATGATACACCTGAGGCAGTAGCTATTTCCTGTTTTGATCCTTTGAGAAGAAAAATAGCCGAAATATCTCTGGAGAGGCTTATCGCCGATACCAGGATACATCCGGCCAGAATTGAAGAGGTGGTAGAAAAAGCCAGGAAGGAAGTTGAGGAGCTCATACGGGAGGAAGGGCAAAAAACCGCCTTTGACATGGGAATCTCGGACCTTCCCATAGAGCTTACAGACCTTCTGGGAAAACTTAAATTTCGAACAAGTTATGGACAAAACGTTCTTCAACATTCCAAGGAAGTCGCTTACATAGCTGGAATTATGGCTGCGGAAATAGGTTTATCCCAGAGTATGGCAAAAAGGGCAGGGCTTTTACATGACATCGGTAAAGCAGCGGATCAGGAAATGGAAGGACCCCATGCTCTTATAGGTGCCCATATTGCCAGAAGATACGGAGAAAGTCCCGAAATTGTGCACGCTATAGCCGCTCACCATGAAGAAAAGCCTGCGGAAACGATTCTGGCTGTTTTGATTCAGGCTGCGGACGCTATTTCTGCCGCCAGACCAGGAGCCAGAAAGGAAGTCCTGGAGGCTTATCTTAAAAGAATAGAAACTCTGGAGAGGATAGCAGGTTCATATGATGGAGTGGATAAAGCCTATGCCATTCAGGCTGGAAGGGAAATCAGAATCATTGTTCAACCCAATAAGATAACAGACGAGGAAGCTGCTTTTCTTTCCAGGGAGATTGCCAGTAAGATCGAAAAGGAGTTAAGTTACCCTGGTCAGATAAAGGTAACTGTAATAAGAGAGTTAAGGGCAATAGAATACGCAAAGTGAAGAGAATTTTTAAGTTAGGGGTGATGGGGGGGACCTTCAACCCCATTCACCTCGGTCACCTTGTGGCAGCGGAGACAATTAGAGACGAGTTTAAACTGGATGAGGTTCTCTTTGTTCCTTCGGGAAAACCTCCCCATAAAGATAACGATGAGATTGCGTCTCCTGAACATCGGTGGATGATGACTCTTCTTGCCACAGCAAGTAATGAGTTCTTTTCCGCATCAGCTATTGAGATAGAAAGAGGAGGAGAGTCTTATACCCGAGATACCTTGCTTCAGCTGAGGGAAATTTACGGTAAAGATACCGAGATGTTCTTTATAACCGGTGCTGATGCTATAGTGGAAATTTCCACCTGGCATAAAACAGAGGATCTTCCTAAACTGGCCAAGTTTATAGCTGCTTCAAGACCTGGTTATAAACTTGCCTGGGAGAAAATAGATCCCCGGTTTAGAAAGTCCACTTATCTTGTAGAAGTTCCGGCACTTGCTATTTCCTCTACTGAGATAAGAAGACGTGTAAGAGAAGGGAAAACTATAAAATACCTTGTTCCTGAAGCAGTGGAAAAATATATATACAAAAATCACCTTTATCAACCCAAAACTTAGAAAAACAAAAAGGGAATTTTACCTTGACCAAAGCTAAATTTATAATATAATTAAAATCTGGAGGGAAAAAGGGAATTTGACCTCTCAAAAACTTGCCTTAGAAGCGGCAAAGATAGTTGAAGATAAGAAAGCACAAAGAATTGTTCTCTTAGACATAAGTGATATTTCCATAATTACAGATTTCTTTCTCATCTGTACCGGTGAATCCCCTGTGCATATGCGAGCCATTGCCAGGGAACTGGAAGAAAAGCTGGAGCAAAAGGGTGTGAATCTCTTAAATTCGGGAGATTACTTCAACGATCGCTGGATCCTTATGGATTTTGGTAATTTAGTTATCCATATATTTTCTCCCGAAGCGCGGGATTACTACCAGCTGGAGAGACTCTGGGCAGATGCCAGAAAAAAGGAAATTACTGATGTTTCTCGAGAGAAAGTAAAAAGTTGAAGGGGGGCATAGCTCAGTTGGGAGAGCGCGTCCTTGGCGTGGACGAGGTCGGGGGTTCGACTCCCCCTGCCTCCACCAAACCAGTTTAAACCTGCCAGAGAAAAAAATCCTTCCTGATAAAGGATGAGATGAGGACGAGGGAATTTTAATTTTTAAAATGGAGAAAATAAATGAGAAGCGATAACATCAAAAAAGGAGTGGAAAGGACTCCTCATAGAGCTTTGCTTTATGCCACCGGTTTCAGCAGATCTGCTATAAAAAAGCCATTTATAGGTATAGCCTCCAGTTTTAGTGATATTGTTCCCGGTCATACCGGGATGAGAGAGCTGGAAAGATTTATCGAAAGGGGTGTAGAGGCAGCAGGTGGCTATCCCTTTGTCTTTGGTGTTCCTTCCATATGTGATGGTCTTGCTATGGGACATGATGGAATGAGATATTCCCTGCCTTCCAGGGAACTTATAGCTGACTCCATTGAGTCAGTTGT
The DNA here is from genome assembly GCA_964482715.1 of uncultured Clostridia bacterium. Classification (GTDB taxonomy): domain Bacteria; phylum Aerophobota; class Aerophobia; order Aerophobales; family B3-G15; genus CAYZYX01. The sequence goes on along the minus strand of CAYZYX010000016.1, from coordinate 28,703 downwards.
CAAAGCCCACTGCTTTGATGGTGTTGTTCTTTTAACCAACTGTGACAAAATAACTCCTGGAATGCTTATGGCTGCCGCCCGTCTTAACATTCCCTCCATAGTTGTAACCGCTGGCCCCATGCTATCAGGAAGATTCAGGGGAAAAAGACTTTCCTACGTCAGGGATTCTTTTGAAGCTGTGGGAAGATTTAAGAAAGGTGAAATTGATGAGGAGACCCTTTCCTGTCTGGAGATGGAAGCCTGTCCTGGACCAGGTTCCTGTCAGGGTCTTTATACGGCTAATACCATGGCTTGTCTTACTGAAGTTTTAGGAATGAGTCTGCCCGGCTCAGGCTCTGCTCTGGCTGTCTCCAGTAAGAAAAGAAGACTGGCCTACGATTCCGGAATAAAAATAGTAGAGCTTGTTAAAAAAGAAATTGTTCCCCGGGATATAATGAAAAGAGAGGCTTTCATCAATGCCATAAAAGTAGATATGGCTACAGGAGGCTCTACCAACACGGTGCTTCATCTTCTGGCTATTGCCCGGGAGGCAAAAGTTAATCTCTCTCTTGAAGATTTTGATCTTGTAGGAAGGCAAATCCCACAAATTGTCAATTTAAGACCTGGAGGGGAGAACTTTATGGAAGATCTGGAATGGGCAGGTGGAATACCAGCACTACTCAAGGTTATGTTGCCTGTACTGTCTGATTGTCTTACCGTGACAGGGAAATCAATCCTCGAGATAGCAGAAAAAGCAGAGGTTCTGGACTCTACGGTGATAAGAGGCTTAGATGATCCATACAGAAAAGAAGGAGGTATAGCCATTCTTAAGGGTTCTCTTGCTCCTGAGGGAGCTGTGGTTAAGCAGTCGGCCGTAGCTGAATCTATGCGGACTTTTCGGGGCAAAGCCAGAGTCTTTAATCAGGAGGAAGAAGCAGTTGATGCTCTTTTTAAGCGGGAAATTTGCCCGGGAGAGGTAATCGTGATAAGATATGAGGGTCCACGGGGAGGTCCGGGAATGAGAGAAATGCTTGCTCCCACAGCCACCGTTGCTGGAATGGGTCTTTCCGAAAAAGTAGCTCTCATCACGGATGGCCGTTTTTCAGGAGGAACAAGAGGTCCCTGCATAGGACATATATCTCCAGAGGCAGCCGCTGCCGGTCCCATTGCTTTAATTGAAGATGGTGATCCAATTTTAATTGATATCCCGGCAAGGAAAATAGAACTGGAAATTTCTTCATCGGTATTTGAGCAAAGAAAAAAGCAATGGAAACCTCTCCCTCCTAAGGTAAAAGAGGGTTATCTTTTGCGCTATGCTCAACTTGTTGGTTCGGCTTCAGAAGGTGCGGTGTTAAAAATATAATTTCGGGAAGCGAAATGAAAGGAAAAGAAGAATTTAAGGAGGATCCTCTATACAGGCTGGTTCCAAAGAATATTCTGGAGATAACCCCCTATGTTCCGGGCAAACCCATAGAGGAGGTGAAAAGGGAACTGGGACTTTCCAGGGTTATAAAACTTGCCTCCAATGAAAATGCCCTGGGACCCTCTCCGAAAGCTGTACAGGCTATCAAAGAGAGTCTTTCCCGGATACACCTTTATCCCGACGGAGGAGCCTGGTATCTAAAAAGAGATTTAGCCAGCTATCTGCAGGTTGCTCCGGAAAACATAATACCGGGAAACGGATCGGACGAAATTGTTTCTCTTTTAACCAGAATTTTCATTCAACCCGGAGACGAAGCAATCATGGGTGACCCCTCCTTTCTGATGTATAAAATTGATACCCAGCTTGCTCGGGGCAAATTGATCTGTGTTCCTCTGAAATGTTTTAAAATGGACACATCCGCTATTCTGAAAGCTATAACATCGAGAACCAGGCTTATCTTTATAAGCAATCCCAACAATCCAACAGGTACCATTACTTCCGCAGAGGCACTGCAAAAGTTAATGGAGGAAATTCCTCCCCATGTTCTTGTGGTTTCCGATGAAGCCTATCATGAGTATGTTGATGACCCTTCTTATCCGGAGACTATTTCTCTGATTAAGGAGGGGAAAAATATTGTTGTTTTACGCACTTTTTCCAAAATTTACGGACTTGCTGGACTTCGGATAGGATACGCAGTTGCCAGAGAAAGTATCATCTCTCTTCTTAATAAAGTGCGTCCCCCCTTCAATGTCAACTCTCTGGCTCAAGTAGCCGCCCGTGCTGCCTTGAAAGATAAGGAGCATCTGGAAAAAAGCCAGAAGCTGATAAGGGAAGAAAAAAATTTTTTATATGACAGTCTCCACCGGCTTAAAATCCCCTTTGTTCCAACTCAGGCAAATTTTATTCTGATTGAAACGGGAGAGAGAACTCCCGAAATTATCCTTGCTCTTCTTAAAAAAGGTATTATAGTAAGAGGAATGAAACCATACAATCTTCCTCATCATATAAGACTAACCATAGGCACCCGAGAAGAAAATGAAACGTTCATCCGGGAATTACAATCTCTCATCCACTAAGAGGTATTTTGTAATAGCCATAGATGGACCTGCAGCTTCTGGAAAAAGCACAGCGGCTTATCTTCTTGCAAAAAAGCTCGGGTTCACCTATCTTGATACTGGAGCCATGTATCGGGCTCTCACCTGGAAAGTTCTGGAACAAGGGGTCAATCCTGAGGATGAGAGTTCTATCTCTCAGGTTGCTTCCACCCTGGATATAAGGCTGGCAGCCTGCAGAGATCATCCGGGAACCAGGGTGTGGGTTGACGGGAAGGAGATCTCTTCTCTCATCAGAACTCCACAGGTTAACCGGTGGGTTTCTCAGGTTTCCAGTATTCCAGTAGTAAGGAAAGCTCTGGTTGAAAAGCAAAGAGAAATAGCCAGAAAGACTTCGGTTGTGGCTGAAGGAAGAGATATGGGGACAGTAGTTTTTCCAGAAGCAGATGTAAAGATATTTCTGGTAGCCTCTCTGGAAGAGAGAGCAAAAAGAAGATGGAAGGAACTCAGGGAAAAAGGTATCTCCTGCGATCTGGAAAAGGTTAAGGAGGAACTTTACATGAGGGACAGAATGGACAGCGAAAGGAAAACTTCACCATTGAAGAAGGCCCCGGATGCCTATCTTATAGATAACACCCGGCTTGATATTTTTTCCACTTTACGTGAACTCCTAAAAATAGTAAAATCAAGGATACAAGTTGACCAAGATCAAGGAGACCCCCTGGTGGTATAGTCTTCTCTGGTTTACAGGTCTTTTGCTCTTTAAGTTTTTATTTGGGTTGAAGATAGAGGGTAAAGAACGCATCCCCCGGAAGGGAGCAATGATTATCACTGCCAATCATCGAAGTTACCTTGACCCTGTGGTTCTTGCTTTACTTGTTCGCCGGAGAATGAACTTTATGGCCAAAGAAGAACTTTTCCGTCATCCCGGTTTTGGATTTCTGATAAGAAACCTGGGGGCTTTTCCAGTTAAAAGGGAAAGGCTGAATAAACTTGCTTTTAAAAAAGCTCTTCAGATTTTAAAGGAAGGGAGGATTCTGGCTCTTTTTCCTGAGGGAACTCGCAGTCGTTCAGGAAAATTAGGCAGGCTCAAAGAAGGACCGATAAGGATAGCCCATCATTGCCGGGTTCCTGTGGTACCCGTGGTAATTCAGGGAACAGAGAAAGTTCTCCCCCCGGGCAAAAAGATCCCCGGATGGGGAAAAATAAAGCTTAGGGTGGGGAAACCTTTCCTGCCCGTTTCATCTCCAGAGGAAAGAGAAAAGGCATTTAAAAAGGCTTTAAAGCAGTTGAAGGACGAGATGATATCCCTGGGTGCCAATGAATGAGAGTTTTTCTTCCAGATAAGGTTGGTTTTTGCTTCGGAGTAAAAAGAGCTATCTCCAGGGTAGAGGAAAAATTAAAAGAGGGAAAAGAGAAAATTTACTGTCTGGGAGATCTTATTCACAATCCAGAGGTTATGGAAAATCTGGTGAGAAAAGGACTTAAGGTTATCAGCGATCTTTCGGAGGTTAAAGGGGGGGTGGTTTTTACCCGGGCTCACGGAACCCCGCACAGTGTTTTAGAAGAAGCAGCAAAGAGAAAAATCAAAATAGTTGAAACCACCTGTCCTTATGTGATTAGACTTCAGAAAATTGCCCGACGGCTGGCTGAAATGTCTTATCCTCTTGTAATAGTGGGTTCCAGAGAACATCCTGAGATAGATTCGCTGATTGCCAATATTAAAGCTAATATTTATGTTGTCAGCTGCCCGGAAGAGGTAAAGAAACTACCTTCTTTGAAAAAAATTGCAGTTTTATCTCAAACGACTGAATCCCTTGACAATTTTAAAAATATCGTGAACAATCTATTAAAAGGTAGATTGGAAGTCAGGGTTTTTAATACTCTCTGTAGGGTGGTAAGAGAAAGGCAGGAGGAGACCAGAGAACTGGCTGAAAAAGTGGAGGCAATGGTTGTGGTGGGTGGACGTAATAGTTCTAATACCCGGAAGCTTGTTAAAATCTGCCAGGAAAAAGGTGTAAAAACCTTTTTTGTGGAGAAAAAGGAAGATTTAAATTACCAGGAAATTAAGAAATTAAAATCTGTCGGGGTAACCGGAGGAACGTCAACTCCGGAAGAGACCGTAAAAGAAGTGGCAAAGTCAATAATTGAATTAACCTAAATTTAAATTAAGGGAGGGGGGTAGAAGTGCCTGAGAAGTCTAAAGAAGATAGAATGCTTGATAAAGCAACCGAAAACATAATAAGATCAAAACAAGGAGGGAGAGAGAAAGAAACCAAAAATGAAGTTAAAGAGCCTGTAAAAGGCGAAATTTCCAGTGAAGAAACCCATGAAAAAAAGGAAAAAGAACTTTTTGCTCATCTGGTGAAAAAATACGAAAATCCTGTTCCACCAAAAGAGGGAGATATAATAAAAGCCAAAGTTGTTGAAGTTGGAAGAGACGGCATATTGCTTGATGTGGGGATGAAGTCAGAAGCCTTTATGCCCTGGGATGAATACGGTTCTCCCTCAAGTGATTCTCCCCGGGTAGGGGAAAGTATGAACGTTTACGTCATGCGCAAGAGCGAAAGTGGACGTCTTTTTCTTTCTAAAAAAGAAGCTGATTTTCGCCTGGACTGGGCCAAATTTGCTGAGGCCTTTGATGAGGGTAAACCCATAAAAGTTAAAGTAAGTAAAGTAGTAAAAGGTGGTCTTCTGGCCACCTTAGGATGTTTAAACTGTTTTATCCCCGCCTCCCATGTAAGTCTAAAGAGAAATATTGACTTGAAAAAATATCTGGGTGAGACTTTAGAAGTGAGAGTAATTGAACTTGATAAAAAATCCAAAAACATAGTTGTTTCACGTAAATTTCTGGAACTGGAAGAGAAGGAGAAAAGAAAAGAAAAAACCTTAGCCAGCCTGGAGGAAGGCAAGATAGTTAAAGGAAGGGTTAACTCCATAACCAAATTTGGTGTATTTGTTGATCTGGGAGGAATTGACGGATTGATTCATCCCGAGAACCTTTCCTGGGGATGGGTGAAAAATCCAAGAGATGTGGTAGATATAAACCAGGAAATTGAGGTTAAAGTTTTAAAACTGGACCGGGACAAAGGAAAGATCTCTCTGGGGTTAAAGCAGACACGACCGGACCCCTGGAGTGTCGTGGAGCAAAAATACCAGGTTGGTTCAATAGTGACCGGGAAGGTTACTCATCTAACAAACTTTGGTGCTTTTGTGGAGCTGGAAGAAGGTCTTGAGGGGCTGATTCATATATCTGATTTATCCTGGGATAAGCGTATATCTCATCCAAAAGAGGTAGTTTATGTGGGTCAGAAGGTTAAGGTGAAAATACTGGATATAAACGCAAAGGAAAAAAGGATGGCTCTGGGGTTGAAACAGACTCAACCTGATCCCTGGCAAAAACTTCTGGAAAAACACAAAGTGGGGGATGTGGTCTCCGGGAAAGTTCAGGAGATAACCAACTTTGGTGTTTTTGTTAACCTTACACCCGGGATAGATGGACTCATTCATGTATCAGAGCTTGATAGCGAGTATGTCCATCATCCAGAAAAAGTAACCTCGGTGGGAGAAAATATAACCGCGGAGATTGTGGAGATAGACCCTGAGAAGAGAAGAGTGAGGCTAAGTGTGAAAAAATTGAAGGAAAAAGAACAAAAAGGGAAAAGAGAAGAAAAAGAGGATGAGGCCCCTCCGGTAACCTCTGATGAAGAAGACGTTGGGGTGGTTATCGGAGATTTCATAAAAGAGGAGATAAGGGAAAAGCTAAGGCAGGGGTTTTCCAAGTAAATGCTTTATCTTTTTTTAGCGGTCATAGTCGGTTACCTGCTTGGATCCATACCCGGAGGATGGATCGTCGGTAAAGGTTTAAGAGGGGTGGACGTTAGAAAGTATGGCAGTGGAAATATTGGTATGACCAACGTGTTGAGGGTTCTCGGGAAAAAAGAAGCTCTACTTGTGCTCTTGATAGATCTGGGAAAAGGTATGGCAGCCATTTTCATAGCCGGGTTATTGCCCGCTAAGATTAATCCCCCTCTGGTTAAAGCCTTAGCTGGTATTGCCTGTATAAGTGGTCATAACTGGCCGATTTTTTTAAAGTTCAGGGGTGGCAAAGGAGTGGCTACCTCAGCTGGTGTCTTTCTTCTCCTTACTCCCCTGCCTCTTTTTTTCTGTGTTTTAACCATGGTTTTGGTGGTGGCCTTAACCCGTTATGTATCAGTTGGTTCCATGACTTCAGCTGCTCTTTTACCCTTTTACATCTGGGTGCTCATGGGTAAACAGAGTTTTTTATACATTGTTTTGGGGATGGTGGTAGCTGCAATTGTTATTTTACGTCACAGGTCAAATCTGAAGAGGCTTTTATCTGGCAAAGAAAACAAATTGGGCATGAAAATCGGGGACTTGTCAAGGTTTAATAATTCATTATAGTAAAATACAAATCCATAAAGGAGGCAAGGATGAACAAGGCTGAACTGGTTGACGAGGTTGCAAGACAAACCGGGTTAAGTAAAAAGGTTTGCCGGGAAACTGTGGATGCAGTAATATCTACTATCACCGATGCTCTCGCCAAGAGGGAAAAAGTCACACTGGTGGGGTTTGGCAGTTTTAAGGTAATAACCCGTAAGTCAAGAAGAGGTAGAAATCCTCAAACAGGAGAGGAGCTGCAGATACCAGCTAAGGAAGTCCCAAAATTTGATCCAGGAAAGGACCTCAGGGAGGCGGTTAAGTAAAAACTGAGCTTTTTCTAAGAGGTGGGAATATCCCCACCTCTTAGAAGGAGAGTTATTTTGAACCAGGAAAGGGAAGCTATTCCCGAAAAGCTGTATTTTTCCATTGGAGAGGTAAGTGAAATAACCAATCTTCCTGCTTATGTTTTACGTTTCTGGGAGGATAAGTTTCCCTTTCTCAGACCTCAGAAAAGCAGAGGAGGTCATAGAAGGTACCAGAAAAAGGATATAGAACTTATTTTAAAAATAAAGGAGCTTTTATACGATAGGGGATATACCATAGAAGGAGTCAGAAAGCAATTCGAGGAGGAAAAAAGCCGGGAAGAAGGGGATATCCCCGGGCTTTCCCGGATAAAAGAAGAAATAAGAAACATCATAGATATTCTTGGTTAAGAAGTCAGGTCGGGGCGTGGCGCAGCCTGGTTAGCGCACTTGCATGGGGCGCAAGAGGTCACCGGTTCGAATCCGGTCGCCCCGACCAGGATTTTGATTGTTAAGTTATGCAGAAAAAGAGAATACTATCGGGAATGAGACCTTCGGGTAAGCTCCATCTGGGCAATTACCTTGGAGCTCTGGTTAACTGGGTAAAACTCCAGGATGAGTATGATTGTTTTTTCATGATAGCTGACTGGCATGCCCTCACTGACCGAAGCGATACCGATAAGATGCGGGAAGATGTTAAGGATGTTCTCATTGACTGGCTTGCCGCAGGACTTGATCCTGAAAAATCAGTTCTCTTTCTTCAGTCTCAGGTTCATCAACATGCCGAACTTCATCTTCTCCTTTCCATGATTACTCCCATTTCCTGGCTGGAGCGTTGTCCAACATACAAGGAAAAGATAGATGCTGGAGCTCCCACCAACTACGGGCTTCTGGGTTACCCTGTTCTTCAGGCAGCTGATATTCTCATTTACAAGGCGGAAAAAGTTCCTGTTGGAGAGGACCAGCTTCCCCATCTGGAATTTACACGTGAAATTGCCCGCAGGTTTAACAACCTTTACGGGAAGGTTTTTCCCGAGCCAGAACCTATCCTTTCCCATAGTCCCCGTATTCTGGGAATTGATGGAAAGAAAAAGATGGGAAAGTCCTACAATAACTACATTGCTCTCTCTGACCCACCGGAGATTATAAAGAAAAAGGTTATGTCTATGTTTACCGATCCTACCAAGATTTACAGGGGGGATCCAGGTCATCCAGAGCAGTGTAATGTTTATAGCTATCATCAGCTTTTCGGTGTGGATCAGGGAGAAAATTTAAAGCGGATAGCTTTAGAGTGCAGGGAAGGGAAGTTAGGTTGCACTACCTGTAAAGCTGAACTGGCAGAAGCTCTGATAAATTTTCTTGCTCCCTTCAGGGAGAAAAGAAAACAAATTGAAGAAGAAATTAACCTGATAAACGAGATCCTTGATGAGGGAAGGGAAAAAGCTTCCTCTTTTGCCTCCTTAACCATTAAAGAGGCAAAAGAGGCTATGAGTATGAGCTATTATTGGTAGATTTACCAGCCTCTAAACAGGAGAAAAAATAATGCGAGGATACAGTAAATGGGTGCTTCTTTTTGTTGTTGCTCTGGTTGCTCTCTCCATATGGGCAATTTATCCTCCCGGGGAAAAAATTAACCTTGGTCTTGATTTAAGGGGAGGGATGCATCTTGTTCTGGAAGCCGATGTAAAGAAACTCCCTCCAGGGGAAAATGTTAGAGATGCTGTAGATGTGGCTCTGGAAATTATACGCAATCGTATTGACCAGTTTGGAGTAAGAGAACCCACCATAGTAAGGGAAGGTGAAAAGAGAATTGTGGTAGATCTTCCAGGAATTGAGGATCCTCAAAGAGCCATTGCACTTATTGGGAAAACCGCCCTTCTTGAGTTTAAGCTGGTTGATGAAAAGGGTGACCTGGAAGAGGCTCTCAAGGGTATGGTCCCTTCTGATGATGAAATCCTTTACAATTCGGAGGGAAAACCCTACCTGGTTAAAAAAGAAGCTCTCCTGACTGGTGGTGCCATAAAGGACGCTCGAGTCCAGATTGACCAGTGGGGAAGGCCTTATGTTGCACTTGATTTCACCAGTGAGGGCGCAGAAAAGTTTGCCGATATTACAGGAAAACACGTGGGAGAAAGACTTGCCATAGTTCTGGATAATGTGGTAAAATCGGCCCCCGTTATAAAGACCCGGATTACGGGTGGGAAAGCTGTTATTGAAGGAATTGGAACCATGGAAGAGGCTAATGAACTTAGAATTGTCTTAAAAAGTGGTGCACTGCCTGTTCCTTTTAATATAATCCAGAACACAACCATTGGTCCTTCGCTGGGGAGAGATTCAATCAGGAAGGGTTTAATCTCCGGACTCATCGGACTTATAGCTGTTCTTATATTTATGGGGATTTATTACAAAAAGGCAGGGCTCATTGCTGATGCAGCTTTATTTCTTAATTTACTTTTTTTAATGGCTGCTCTGGCTGCTCTCAAAGCAACTCTTACCTTACCCGGAATTGCTGGAATAATCCTCACCATTGGTATGAGTGTGGATGCTAACGTGATTATATTTGAAAGAATCCGGGAAGAGTTAAAAAAAGAAAGAGCCCCCCGTTCAGCAGTTGATACAGGTTACGATAGAGCTCTAAGAACGATCCTTGATGCCAACATTACCACTTTAATTACCGCTCTTATTCTTTTTCAGTTTGGAAGTGGTCCCATAAAGGGATTTGCCACCACTCTTTCCATAGGAATACTGGCAAGTCTTTTCACAGCAGTGGTGGTAACAAGGAGTATATTTAATCTGATTCTTGCAGGAAAACCTGTTCAGAAACTCAGCATATAAAAAGGGGAAAAGATGCAGTTTTTTGGAGAGACTAAAATTGATTTTATCGGATTAAGGAAAATAGCTTTCGTCATCTCGGCAATAGCTATTGCCGCAGGGGTTATTTCTCTCATCGTAAAGGGTGGACCCGGGTTGGGTCTTGATTTTACCGGAGGGATTGAAGTTCATGCTCGATTTGAGAATTTTCCATCTATAAGCCAGATAAGGCAGGCCCTGGCAAAAGTTGGACTGGGAAGAGCCGTTATTCAGCAATACGGTCCTCGAAGCGAAAACACTGTGCTGGTAAGGTATCACATGGAGAGAATCTCTGAAGATATTGCTACCGGTATTATAGATTATCGGGAGAAAAAGGGGGGATTTGAAAGTGTAGAGGAGTTAAAAAATGTCCCCGCTATTGAGGGAGTAGGTTATGAGAATCTTGCTGCCATTTTTACTGTTGAACCTCAGGCCGAGGGAAGAGTAAATTTAAACAAGGTTGATAGGGAAACTCTTACCTCCATTATTCAGGAAGTGAATTCTCGCCAGATGGTTTCCCGGATTGAGCAGGCAATGAAAGAGCAGTTTGGTGAAAAAAACCCCTTTGAGATAATAAGTATAAACCTTATCGGCCCTAAGGTGAGCAAGGAGCTTCAGCGCAGTGCAATTCTGGCAATTATTTTTGCCCTTATCGGGATGCTCATCTACATTGCCTGGCGGTTTGAATTTAGATTTGCCGTGGGAGCAGTTATTGCGCTTATTCACGATGTAGTCATCAGTGTGGGAGCACTTTCTCTGGGAGGCTACGAATTTACTTTGCCTGTTATAGCAGCACTTTTAACCATTGTGGGTTATTCATTAAACGACACCATAGTCATCTACGATAGAATAAGAGAAAATATGAAAACCCACCGAAAAAGAAAAACACTGATTAGAAGCATCCTGAATCTAAGTATAAACCAGTCACTTTCGAGAACTGTTATCACTTCCCTGACCACTTTTATTGTAGTTCTTGTTCTTTTCCTCTGGGGTGGGCAGCCTCTACGTGCCTTCACCTTTACCCTCCTTGTAGGTGTAATAGTAGGTACTTATTCTTCAAGTTTTGTAGCCACACCGGTAGTTTACATATGGGGTAAAAAGAAATAAAAAATGAGGATTTTAATTGTTGCTGGAGGCACAGGAGGTCACATTTATCCAGCAGCTGCCATAGTTAAAAAATTAAAAAAGCAAAACCCGGAGCATCAGATTCTCTGGATAGGTGGCAAGAGAAAGCTTGAGCAAAAACTCGTTCCTCAAAAGGAGGTGAAATTTCAAAAAATAGCCGCCTGTCCCTTTCCTTCAGTTTTTTCCCTGAAAATTGCAACGTTTTTTGTGCATCTTTTTCTCTCTTTCTGCCAGGCAATGAGATACATTTTTCGTTTTAGACCCCGGGTCGTTGTGACCATGGGAAGTTTTCACTCCTTCCCGGTAGGTCTTGCTGCCTTTTTTCTGGGCAAACCTCTTATTCTCTGTGAGCAAAATGTCTATCTTTCCCTCACCAACAGGATGCTTTTGCCTTTTGCCTCCCGAATAGCCCTGAGCTTCCCGGATTCTTTTAACCATCTGCCTTTCTGGGCAAAAAAGAAAGCTGTAATAACCGGTAATCCAGTAAGAGAGGAGATCATAGAGACTTCAAGGAAAAAAGCAATCGAAAAACTCGGACTGGAGGAAGGAAAATTTACCTTTCTTTTTATGGGAGGAAGTCAGGGGGCTGATTTTTTAAACCAGGTTGCCTGTGAAACCTTAAGACTTCTGGAGAAAGAAGATAAAAGATTTCAGTTTATCATTATTACCGGAGATAGGAATTATTCCCGGGTTAAGGAAAAAACTGACAGGTTAAAGCTAAAAGGAAAAGTTTTTCCTTATCTCTACCAGATTGACCTTGCCTATGCTGCAAGTGACCTGGTAATTTGCAGAAGTGGAGCTACTACTCTGGCTGAAATTACAGCTCGTGGACTTCCCGCCATCCTGATACCCTATCCTTTTGCCACCCATAATCACCAGATGAAAAACGCTCTCTGTATGGAAAAAAAAGGAGCAGCCAGGGTAATTCCCCAGGAAAAACTTACTCCTTCTTTTTTAAAGGGTTTGATTAAAAAGCTGGCTGAAGATGAGAATCTTCTAAGCCAGATGAGAGAAAAAAGTAAAAGCAAGCAAAATAAGCAAGCCGCCTCAGCAATAGCTAATTTAATCCTGCACTATGGCCGGAGTGAGGTCTAAAATGCACTTTCACTTTGTCGGGATTGGTGGAATAGGTATGAGTGGACTGGCGGGCATCTTTATTCAGGCAGGATACAGGGTTACAGGTTCTGATCTTAAAGAAAACGCCTTTACCCGGAAACTCAAAAAAATGGGGGCTTCTATCAGTCAGGGACACAGGGGAGCCCGGGTAAAAAACGCCAACCTTGTTGTTTTTTCTTCAGCTATAGGGGAGGATAATCCGGAAATCAAAGAGGCAAGAAGAAAAAGGATTTCCCTTGTTTCACGGGGAAAACTGGTAGCCGAAATCTCTAACTTAAAGGAAAGTATAGTTGTAGCTGGAACTCACGGGAAAACCACCACAGCTTCCCTCATTGCCGAGCTTCTTCTGGAAGAGGGCCGGGATCCCACCCTGCTGGTAGGGGGCATATTAAACAGGATACAATCAAACAGCCGGCTGGGAAAAAGTAGATGGATGATTGTGGAATCAGATGAATCTGATGGCTCCTTTCTTCTCCATCATCCCAGTGTGGGGGTAGTCACCAACATTGAAGATGATCACCTGGAGTATTATGGCTCAAAAAGAGACCTTCTTCTTGCCTTTTACCGATTTATGGAGGGGGTTAAATCCCGGGGTTTCCTGGTTTTAAATCTGGATGATCCTCCAATCAATCATCTTATCCACACCAGAAATCTAAAGAGAAAGATTTTTACCTACGGGATTAAAAATAAATCCCATATAATGGCCCGAAATATTGAACTTTCCCCTCTTAAGTCATCTTTCAGTGTTTACTACAGGACTCACCTTTTGGGCAGGGTTGATGTTCCTCTGGCTGGAATTCACAATGTTTACAACAGTCTGGCTGCAATCTGTGCTGGACTTGAACTTGGCATTTCCTGGCAAAGAATAAAGAAAACTCTTAGCTTTTTTAGTGGTGTAAAAAGAAGAATGGAAAAGGTAGGTGAAGCAGGGTCTATCTGGATATTTGATGATTATGCTCACCATCCCACTGAAATTAAGGCTACTATAAAGGAAATTCGTCGTCTGGGAAGAAGGACCCTGGTTATATTTCAACCACATCGCTACACAAGATCACGTTTTTTTCTGCCTCAATTTGCGGAGGCCTTTGAAGAGGTTGATGTTCTTATTTTAACCCCCATTTACTCAGCTGGCGAGAGGCCTATTGAGGGAGTAAGCGAGGAGGTTTTTTTTGAGGCAGTTTCCAGAAGGAGAAAATTCCCCACCTATTTTTTTTCCTCCTGGAAAGAGATTTTAGAATTTATAAGTGAAAATATTAAAGAAAAGGATCTGGTAATAACGGTAGGCGCAGGAGATATAACAGACCTTTCAATCTTAATTTTAAATCATCTTAGAAAAAAGATAAGGTGAAAACCTTACTTTTCCTCTTTGGCCTTTTTCTTAACTTCCACCTTAACAGGGATTTGCACTTCGGGATGCAGTTTTAAGAGGATCTCCCGTATCCCTATTACCTTTATTGGCTCTTCCAGAGCTATCTTTCGGTGATCAAGAGAAATGTTAAATTTCTTTTTTATGATACTGGCAATATCCTGACTGGTTACCGAGCCAAAAAGTTTTCCTTCCTCTCCCACCTCTCTTTCTATCACCAGAGTAGTGTCTTTCAGTTTCTCTTCTAACCTTTTAGCCTTAAATTTTTCCCTTTCTCTTTTTATTTTTTCAACCTTTTTCCTTTCCTGCCATTTCTTGAGTTCCGAAGGAGTTGCCGCAATAGCTAAACCTCTTGGGATGAGAAAATTACGGGCATATCCATCACTTACCTCTATTATCTGATCCTTTGAACCAAGCTCCTCCAGATCTTGCTGCAAAATAACCTTCATTTTCCACTCCTACTTATAGGGTAAAAGGGCCATCTGCCGGGCAATTTTTATGGCTCGGGTGAGTTGTCTCTGGTGTTTGGCACAGACCCCGGTCCTTCGCCTGTTTTTTATCCTGGCACGATTGTCTATGTAGTTTCTCAAAACGTCAGCCTGCATAAAGTCTATCTGTTCAACACCGGAATGACAGAACTGGCATATCTTTTTTTTCTTGAAGAACTTGTTAATCATTTTTAAATCCTGTCTCCTTTATTTTTTATTTACCTTCCTCATGTTCACCACCTTCATCTTTTTCCTCATTCACCTGTTCACCGGGAATAGAGATGCTGTCTATATCATTTTCTACCTCCTCTTCCACCCGGTCAGGTGCCTCCTGGGTTAAGGGTTTTTTCAGTCTCTGGAGAAATTCAACCCTCCAGGCTATTACCTCACTTACTTTTCTCCTGATGCCATCTCTATCTTCGTAGGAGCGTATCTGAAGCCTTCCATCAACGGCAACCTGGGAACCCTTGGTGAGATAATCAGAGCATCTCTCCGCCTGTTTTCTCCAGACAACCACCGGGATGAAGTCGGTTTCTCTCTCACCACTTTGATTGATGTAGGGGCGATTGACTGCCAGGGTAAAACTGGCCACCGGAGTTCCATCAGGTGTGTAACGGAGTTCGGGGTCCTGAGTCAGGTTACCTATTAATATCACTCTATTTAACATGGGCTTTTTTCTCCTTTATTTTTTTCTCTTCTCTGGTTAAAGGTTTTTTCATTTTTATCAAAATGAGCCTTATAACTTCATTCTGGGCTCTCATCCATCTGGCAAGCTCATCCAGAGAAGAGGGGTTTTCCAGAGTAAAAAACACTCTTATAAAAATTCCCTCCTCTTCTCCTTTCACCTCATAGGAAAGGGGTTTTTGACCAAACTCTTCAACCTCCTCAATTCTTCCTCCCCGTTCTCCAACAAAAACTCCTATCCTGTCCCTTATAGCCTTGATTACCTCTTCATCCGTATTGGGTCTTAAAGCAAAACAGAGTTGATAAAGGGGCATTCACCACCTCCTGGAAAAACTGTCACACGTTAAAGCGAAAATGAATAACATCACCATCTTGCACCTGGTAATCTCTTCCTTCTAATCTCATCTTCCCTTCGGATCTGGCTTTTTTCCAGTCCCCGATTTTAAGAAGCTGTTCAACCGGTAGAACTTCCGCCCGGATAAAACCCCTTTTCATATCGGAGTGCACTTTTCCGGCTGCTTCTACTGCTGGAGTTCCCCTTTTTACCGCCCAGGCTCTTACCTCTTCTCCTCCCGTAACGGTGAAAAAAGTGACAAGCTCAAGTTCTTTGGCTATAAGATCTATAAGTTTTGCTTTGTTCTGATTTTTCACCTCCATTTCCTCACGAAAACTCTTCTCTTCTTCCGGACCAAGCTGGGAAAGTTCCATTTCCAGTTGAGCACAGATTTCAACCATTCCTATCCTTTCTTTTTCAGCAAAGTCTCTGAGCTTCTGAGCCTGCAAGGAGGAAGAGCTTTCCTCACCGATGTTAGCTACAAAAATCAGAGGTTTAACCGAAAGAAGTCCTTCCTCTTCAGCCATTTCAAGCTCATCTCTGGAAAGATATAAGCGGGGAAAATCTCCCCTCTCCAGGATTTTTTTCAATCCTGTTAAAAGTTCAAACCTCTGCTGATGGGTTCTATTAGTCTTTGATTTTAATAGCTTATTCAGTCTTGTCAACCTTCTTTCAATTATTTCCAGGTCAGAGAAGATAAGTTCAAGCTTAATAGTCTCTGCATCTCGCACAGGATCAATATTTCCTTCAGGATGAGGAACAGAAGATTCAAAGCAACGAACAACTTCCACCAGAAGACTTACCCCCCTTATTCTGCTTAAAAATTCATTGCCCAGTCCTTCTCCCCGGTGAGCCCCCCGGATAAGTCCTGCCACGTCTACCACTTCAATCCAGGCCGGGACCACCCTTTCTGGTTTAATTAAAGCGACAAGTTTATCAAGGCGGGGGTCGGGAATGAAAATCTGACTTACATTAGGCGAGATAGTGCAAAAAGGAAAACTGGCAACCTCGGCATTTCCCCGTGTGAGGGCATTAAAAAGAGTAGATTTACCGGCGTTGGGTAGACCTATGATGCCGGCTGAGAAAGTTGGCAATAATAACCTCCCCTGCTTTATGTATAAGTTTCCTCCAGGTGAGCCCTCAATTCATCCAGAAGTTCAAGGTATTCCCTTAAGCCTCTCTCCTCTGCCGGGGTTCTAAGTCGCTTGAGAGCCCTTTCCTGAATTTGCCTTATCCTTTCCCTGCTCACCCCGTATCTTTTTCCTATTTCCCTGAGGGAGTAAGTTTCTCCTTCCAGCCCGAATCTGAGCTTCAAGATTTCAAGCTCCCTCTTGTCCTTTACCACTTTCTCCAGAAGCTCTCTTACCTCTTTTCTCAACATTTCCAGGGTAAGCTCATAAACAGGGGGTGGAATGGTTGCGTTAGCAATAAAATCAATCATGGGGGTATCTTTTTCCTCTCCCACGGGTGTTTCAAAGGAAACTGTCTCCTGAGAGAGCCCCAGGGTCTTTTTGATTTTTTCCGGTGAAAGTTCGGCTTCCTCGGCAATTTCCTCGGGTGTTGGTTCTCGAGAGAGCTTCTGTTCCAGCTTGCGAGAAATGGTGGTTAATTTTTTCATAAGGTGAGCTATATGAACGGGAAGACGAATCGCCTTTGCCTGATCGGTAATTGCCCTTGCCAGGGATTGTCTTATCCACCAGCTGGCATAAGTGCTGAACCTCTTTCCTGTTTCATAATCAAATTTGTCCACGGCTTTGGAAAGCCCAATGTTTCCCTCCTGGATAAGATCGGAGAAAGAGACTCCTTTTCCGGTGTACTTCTTGGCAAAACTTACCACCAGTCTGAGGTTTGCCTCCATCATTTTCTTCTTGTACTGCTCATAGGCGTTTTTGGCAATTTTCATTTTTCCAATAAGTCCACCCAAGATTTTTCTCTCTTCTTTGCCTGCAATTTCCAGTATTTGGTCTTGATTTTTAAGTATAAAATCAGCAATTTCTCTTAATTTGTCCATATTTTCCTTAACCTGCTGCATATCCTTTTCGGTTTTTCCATTCATTAGAAAGAAACTTTTAAGTCTGGGGACCTTTTTGATTATCTGGATTATTTTTAAAACTATTCCTGCAAGTTCCTCCCTTCTGGTTTTAAGTTTTATAGCCAGCTCTTTCTCCTCTTCGGGAGTTAAAAGAGGAGTCTTGCCTATATCCTTTAGATATCTGCTAAGAGATGTATCTACTTGTTTTTCCTGTGCAAGCTTGAAGTTACCACTATTCACATTTCCTCCTTTTAACACCAATATAGATATAATCCATACAGGAATTTGTTACTGTCAAGTCCCCTCCTTAATGAAACATTTCTTCAGGTTTTTTATAAAAAGAGAAGATTTTGGTATTTTCCTCTCTCCTACATGATAGCAAAAATATTTCTCCAGAAGATCTTCAATTTGCCCGGTTATCTGGTTAAAACCAGAAGAAGGAGCTTTTTCTATTTTATTTTGCAAAAGGAAGTCCATGGTAAGAAGGGTAAACTCAGAGATACTTTTTACCCGAGTTCTACCTTTCTGGCAAGTTTCGCAGATTATTCCTCCATAAACAGGAGAAAAGTAATATGTCTTAAAAAACTCCCTTTTTCTACCACAAATGGTGCATTTTTTAAGCTCGGGGGTGTATCCAAGAAGATGGAGGAATTTAAGTTTAAATGCAAGACTGACAATTTCAAGATTTTCTCTTTTTTCTCTTTCTATCATGAAAAAAGTTTTGAGTAAAAGGTCAAAAATTTCCCGGTCTTCTTTTCCCTCCCGGGTAGAAAAAAGCACCACTTCAGCAAGATGATTTGCCTGAGCAAATTTGAAGATATCACCTCTTATACCAGGGAAAAGGTGTTTTATTTTACCGTCTGTTAATATTCCCATCTCAGACTCCCTTTTCCTGTAGATAAGAAGCTCCGCGTAGCAGGGAAGACTCACCAGAGGAGCAAATCTGCTTTTTATCCTCCTTGCCCCCTTAACTACCACTTTTAACATACCTGAGGGTGTGTAAAATACTACTATTTTATCCTGCTCCATAAGGTCAAAGCCAGTTAACACCAGCCCCCCGGTTTTTAAAAATCTCATTTTATCTCACCACCACTAAAATAAAGCTCTTTAAGTATAGCAAAAAGAAATTTCCGGTCAAATTGACCATCTGAGACGGGACACTTTTTCAGCGAACAAAAATTTGCCTTAGCGGAAACTTTGCACTCACAAAAAGAAAAGGCCTACTACAGTAAAATCACAGGTGAGATAAAACCTTTGCGAGGAGCATCTCTTTTTGTCCTGGAGGAAGGCTTACCGAGCTACGCCAGCGGGAAAAAGGCAATCTATCCGGATTTCATTTTTTTCAGTTCTTTCTCTAAGTCTTTTCTACTCACAATCTTAAGGACGAAAATCTTCCTTTCCTGTACACGATAAATAACTCGATAATCGCTGATTCTTAGCCGATAAGTAGGCTCTTTGAGCCGTAGCCTTCTAATTGCCTTCCATGTACCAGGAAAAGGATTAGTAGATAGCCTTTGCAAACCTGCAAAGATCCGCTCGACTATATTTTGTGGTAGCCCCTCAAAATCCTTCCTGGCAGATTTTGCAATTACCACCGTAAATTTACTTCCGCTTTGCACGCCTCATAAACTCCTCTAATGGTATCACCTCTCCTCTTTTGCACTCCTCCCAGGCTTTTTCTATTGACTCTCTTATTTTTCTACTGTGAGAGATAAGGAAATCTTCGAAGTCTTCTCCTTCTAAACTCTGGATTAGAGCCTTAGGCTTTCCCCTGCTGGTGATAATAATGTCTTCCTTTTTACTCTCCCTTAAAATTTCAGAGAATTTTGCTTTTGCTTCTGCAACACTTACAAATTTCATCCTTACCTCCTCCTTTTTGACCATATCTATAGTCATTTTAATTATAGAGTCTATCTTGTCAACTTTTAGAGTACTGACAATAAAAAATACTCCAGGAAGGGATAGAATAGACAAGGCAAGATTTTCCATCTTAGAACTAATACTTTTTCAGACATACCTACAGTTATGAAATAGAACTTAGAAAGATAAAAATAGTGCTTGAAGATGCTTCAAGATTAAAAGAAACTTACCCACCTCTGGTTAAGGATTTTCTGGGAAAGCTAAAGGAAGAAGATTAACCAGAAAGTAAGAAGGAAAAGAAAGACGTTTAAATCCGGTAAAGGTATAAATTAGAGGAAGGGTCGATTTTTACCGCTTTCCATCCACTGAAGGTCCAGTAATAAGAGACTATTCTTGTTCCAGGAGTAAGTTCCCTCTCCAGTTTTCTCTTCAGTCTGCTATTTGCTTTATGGGAAAGAAAAACACAGACCACAGTAGCATCACTTAAATCGTGATTAAAAAAATCTCCCCACACCACCTTAACCTGCCTGCCAAGTCCTCTCAGTTTTATCCGCATCCAGGATAGGAGAAAGCGCAGGGGATCAGCCTCTATTCCAACTGCTCTTGCACCAAATTCAGCTGCTGCCACAGCTATTATTCTGCCATCTCCACATCCAAGATCGTAGACAAGGTCATCCTTTTTGACATCTGCCATCTCAAGCATCTTTCGCACATTTTCCATAGGAGTGGGACTCCATCCTGCTCCAATAAGCTCTGGCCAGTAAATCCAGACTATCATACCAGATACTGCTGCCAGTATAGCAGCTATGATAAGCATATTTTGATCCTACGGGCAAGTTTTTGTTTTTTTATTATACCAACTTCCCCCTTTTTGCCAAATTTCCCTTTTTTCTTCTTTGAGCACAAATACCTCTCAAGCTCTGCCTTGTAGCTCATCCTTAACTTTCTCTAAGAGTACAGTTTTCTTCCTGGGGATTCTTCAAGGCTTTCTTTTATCTCATTTCTTGTTCATTGTACCAATTCATATCGTTTTTATTTAAATATACATTTTAGAGAGCCTGAAATTGGAAAATTTCTGGGTAAATTAATTTAATGGGAAATGAAAATGCTTACCGGACTGAAGGACTTGACTTTACTTTAAAAGTTTTAACCTTTTTAAATCTTTTTCAGTCCATTTGGCCTGTTTTTCAATGATGGCTTCCTCTTTGCTTTCTCAAGTAAAATCCATCGCGAGAAAGGGCGTTAATAATTTCACGAGCAGTTAGATTTCTCAGCTTACTGTAGTCAACAGTCATGATGTTAGTTAGGTAGTAACTGCCACTCGGAGCTCAGAGAAAACCTGAACTTCCTCCTTTGGTTCTTGGGGTATTGGTTCTCCATCTTCGATAAGTTCTTCCACTATCATTTGGACAACTTCTTGAATGTTTTTTAGAGCTTCCTCTTTAGTGTACCCCCAGGTGGCCGCTCCTTTATTTTCAAGCACCGGGCAATAGGCAAACCATCGATCCTCATCTGGCTCAATCACCACTCTAAAAACATAAGTTTTCATTTTTATTCCCTCTAACCTCAGGAAGTATTTTTCTTTAATATTTAATTAGAGACCTGATACATGTTTAATTTAACTCTTTTAGAAGAATAGTCAACTGACAGAGTAAACGAGTAAAAAATGGAAAATATTTTTATTGTCTGACTTGACCTGAAGAGGAAGCTTCTGTATAATGAAGGCAAGGAGGATGTATGGAGCTTTCCTACAGACCCAGGACGAAGCTTGTTCCCCGAGCTAAACTTATGGGGAGAATGAAACTGGGAAATTTTTTCTCTCTTTCAGAAAAGCAGTTCAGCCAGTTCATAGAAAAAATAGAAAAGGACGAGCTTTTTCAGGAAATTTTAAGAAAATACAGAATAGTGAGGTATCGAAAATTCCCCGCAGTTAAGCCTGTTCCTCCTTCCCTGGAATTGAAAGAAGAGCTCACTCCTGGAGATAGCTTTGATTTTACCGAGCTTGTCCAGAAAGATCCGGATAGCTGGGAAGTGGTAAAAAAGGTGGCTCTTCAAATCGGAGAAGAAAAATTTTCTTTATTTTTAGAGGGAAAAAATAGCCTCTCCTTTGATGATATTTCCCGGGAATGTGATCTTTCCCCTGAAGAAACTCAAAAATTTAAGGATTTTATTAACAGTTTTCAACTTCAGGAGAGCTTTTTTACCGTTGAGACTGATGGTTCATCTCCTCCAGCGTATCTTCCCAGAAAGGAGCGTGTGGCTTATATCGAGAATCGTGAGGGAAAACTCTACATACTTCCTCTTGATGATTCCACCTATCTCGTTCGGGGAAGATACATCATAGATTACCAGCGCTGGGAAATTCTTGTCAAAGAAAGGGAAATTCCTCCCTGGAAGGTAAAGAAAATATCCAGCCTTTTTCGAAAGTTAGATATGATCAACCAGCGGACCACAACTCTCTATCAAATACTCACTCACATAAAGGAAAGGCAACGTCCCTACTTTTTATCCGGAAATCCCCGCCAGCTTGTCCCTTTAACTCAAAAAGAAGTAGCCGGCACTCTCCAGGTTAATCCGTCAACCGTAAGCAGAACCATAGCCAGAAAGAGCATAATTTGTCCCTGGGGAGAGGAAAAAGAACTGAAGGAATTTTTCCCGGGAGAAAAAGAAAAAATTAAGGCGCTTCTCGTCAGGATAATAAGTCAGGAGAAAGAGAAAATAAAAAGGGGAATCCAGGATTTACCTTTGAATGATGCAGAAATAGCAAGAGAACTCAGGTTAAAATTTGGAATAAGGATTGCCCGCCGCACTGTAGCCAAGTATCGCAGAGAATTAAAAATTCCCTCTTCTCTGGAAAGAAAGAAACTCAAAAGGATGGCATAAAAATTGCTGTTCAAAAGCGGGGAGAGAGAAAAAAGGGCTTCAGGTAAAATAAGAGATTCAGGGAAAAGAATCTGCTGCATTTTGATGCAAAAATTCTTAGAGATTTTGCATCGAAGTAAGGATGTAGTAAAGAAAATTTTTCCTTCTAAAATAGTGCACTATTTTAGGTCAGAAATTTCTGGCAGGGTTTTTCCCAGCAAAATAAATAAAATAAAATGGTTAATGGTGGGAGGCATAGGAGTAGTTATATTTTTTTCCTTATGGCAGGTAAGAATTCACTGGTGTTCCATTAAGATACTTGCTCGGGGCAGAGAATACCTGAGTCAGCAAGATACTGAAAAGGCAATGGAGAGTTTTAAAAAAGCAATTGAGTTTAATCCAAAACTCCTCGAGGGTTACCTTTACCTTTCCGAGCTTTACCTTAAGGAAAGAGAGCCTTCCCGCGCAGTTGAACTGCTTCTTAAGGCAAGTAAAGTCTTTCCCAATAACCCAAAACTTCTTTCCACTTTAAAAAAAGCATATCAGGAGGAACTTCGCCACTCTCCATATATTCTTAAAGTGGGGATTAAATCGGAACTTACCCCCTTAACAACATTGAAGGTGGTTCAGCCTCTTTTGGGTCGTCTTTCTCGAAATTTAAACTGTCGCATCGAACTTTCCCTCTTTTCCAGGTACGAGGTTCTTGCAAAATACCTGCAGAAAGGAGAAATTGACATTGCCATTCTTGGCCCGGAGGACCTCATGAATATAGAATATCAAGAAGAGATAACCCCTCTTTTTCTTGTTTCCTCCAATAAGGAAAGCACCCAGCGAAGTGTTATAGTTACCTCCGAGCAGGATATTTACAGTCTTAAACAACTGGAGGGGAAAAGTTTTGCTTTTGGTAAAAAAGACTCTCTAACTGGTTTTATTCTTCCTCAAATGACTCTTCTTGAAAGGGGTATAAACCCATTGTATTTTTCCCGGGTTTATTACATGAATTCCCAGGAAGAGGTTTTCTACAGCTTACTGGAAAAAAGAGTGGATGCGGGAGCTCTGGCCGAACACATATTTAACTACCTTACCTCAACCGAAAATATCTCTCCCAAAATGCGTATCCTTGCTCGTTCAACCAAGGTTCCGGCTGATGTTCTGGTGGCAAGAAAAAATATTTCTCCAGAGCTTTTGCAGAAGGTTAAAGATCTCCTCTTAAACTACCCGGAGTCAAAAAATAGTCAGGGAATCTTTAGACAGTATTCCGGTATAAGTTTAAAAGAAGAGGTTACCCGGAGAGGAAAAATCTATACAGTTATATTTGCCGAATTTTAACCACAGGATTTTAAAATGAAACTAAAAAACAAGTTTTATCTTCTCTTTTTTGCCTCTACACTGCTTGTTCTCTTCACCCTGCAGATGATAAGTCTTCATCGGGAAAAAGAGGCTTTTTACAAAAGGCTTGAAGAAAGAGGCCTTGCTCTCTCCCAAACCCTTTCCCTTGCTTCAATCAACTCCTTTGTCACCAGCAATTTCTCTGACCTAAATTTCTACATAAACGAGCTGATCAAAGATAAGGATATTGAATACATCATAATTACCGATCCTCAGGGGAAGGTTATTCTCACCACCGATTATTCTCGAAGTTCTGACATTCTCTATGACCCTGTAAGCATAAGAGCGGTAAGAGCAAAAGGGGTGATTTATCAAACCTATAAGCTAAAAGACCTTAAAATATACGAGATTTCCTCTCCCATTCAGTTTTCCTCTATTAGATGGGGAAATGTGAGAATTGGTTTTAGTCTTGAATCTCTCAATCAGCAAGTAAAAAAAGCTATCCAGCTTTTCCTCCTTCTCACCCTGGCAGTAATTGCTGGAGCATCTTTGATTTTTCTTATTATTGGTGACAGAATTACCCATCCCATTGAAAAACTAATTCAGGCAACTGAAAATATTTCCCGGGGCAATTTCTCGGTGAAAATACCGGTAAAAAGCAAAGACGAAGTGGGGAGGTTATCCAGTGTATTTAACCGGATGGTAGAAACCCTTAAAGAGGAAAAAGAAAAACTTGAAGAGGCAAACAAGAACTCCGCCTTTTACAATGAAAGGTTGGAGAGAAAAATCCAGACTCTCCAGCTTTTAAACCGTGCAACCAAGGCTTTAAGAACTTCTCTTTCGTCGGGAAGGAAATTCAGCTTTATCTTATCCATCAGCATGAACATTTCCCGGGCAGACCAGGGTGTTTTTTTCTCCCTTTCAGGAAAGAAGCTCCTTCCCCGGGCAACCAGGGGTGAAGGTATAGATAAAGAGTTTTTTACCCGACTTGCCCAAAAAGTGGCAAATTCAGGCAAGGCTCTTGGTGTAATAAACCAGAAAGAAGTATCCCTTGAGCTTAATCTTCCTCTAAAGGATATAAAAAGAGTTACAGCTTTTGCCTATCCTCTGATGGCTAAAAATTCTCTCTGGGGAATAGTGGTCCTTAACTCTCAGGAAAAGGGGTTTGACTTTGATGAGCTTCAGATGGTATCCACCTTTCTGGAAGAAGCAAATCTAATAATGGAAAATTCTTTTCTCCTGGATCTCATGCTGGAATCAAGGCAACTTGATTCTTTTAACCGTCTTGCTTCCATAATCCTTCACGACCTGAGAGGAGCTATTGCCAAGCTATCCCTGTCCTTGCACAATGCCAGACGTTACTATAACGATCCTCAATTTAAGGAGGATTTTCTGGCCACAATTTCTGCCAGCGTGAAAAAGATTCAGTCCCTTACCGAGAAAATAGGTGAACACCCGGCGCAACTTGAACTTAAACCTTACTCTGTAAATCAAATACTAAAAGAAGTCGTTGAGGAACTGGGATTAAGAAGTATTCCCGGTATCAGTCTGCGGGAAAAGTACGGCGATATTCCCCTGCTTATGCTTGATGCCTCCTCTATAAAAAGAGTGTTTCGTAACATCATGATGAATGCTCTTGAGGCTATGCCGGAGGGAGGAATTCTGGAAATAAAGTCCCTGGCCAAAATCTCTGATTCCCAGGTGTATGTGGAGATAAAAGACAGTGGAGTGGGAATGAGCCAGGATTTCATCGAAAGTCGTCTTTTTAAGCCCTTTGTCAGCACCAAAGAGAAAGGTCTTGGTCTTGCTCTTTATTCTGCCCGGGAAATAGTGCGTCTTCATGGAGGGGAAATTGAGGTAGAAAGTGCTCCCCGGAAAGGAACATTATTCAGAATCAAAATTCCCCTTTTTGCTCAGAATGCAAGGAAGGGACTTGTGAGAAAAAGACTCGGTCAGTATCTTCTTGACATGGGGGTTATCTCAGAAGAAAAGCTCAAGAAAGCCATGCAGGTTCAGGCTACAGACAAAAGAAGGATAGGCAGAATTCTTATAGACATGGGATATATAAGGAGAAGCGAGATAGAGATCGCTCTGGAAAAACAGAGAGAAGCTGAAAAGAAAATGCTGGAGAGGATTTTGGAGGAACGCCTGTGAAGCCGGGAATTCTTATAGTTGAGGATGATGATACATTAAGGAAACAGCTTCTCTGGGCTTTGAAGGATGAATACCGGGTTCTGGAGGCAAAGAATGTGGATGTTGCCTGCAAGGTTCTCGATGAATGCGGTATAGAAGCTGTTCTTCTTGACCTTCAGCTCCCCCCCAGGTCCACAGGTCCTGAGGAGGGACTTAAATTACTCTCCCATCTTAGAAGTTTCTATCCTGATGTAGGAGTGATTATTATGACCGGGAGCAAAAACAAAAAGGCCCCTCAGGAAGCAGTAAGACTGGGTGTGCAGGATTTTTTCCCCAAACCCTTTGATCTTGAGGAGTTGAAGGTGGTTCTTAGAAGAGTTCTGCACATGAAAAATCTGGAGAAAAAAGTCAGAGAGCTGGAAAGACAGCTTGAAGAAAAATATAAGTTTGACCACATTGTAGGAAAATGTAAAAAGATGCACCAGCTTTTTGAGCTTATCTCCAAAATAGCACCCACAAGCTCTACCGTCCTGATCAGGGGGGAAAGTGGTACAGGAAAAGAACTCATTGCCAGAGCCATTCATTATAACTCACCGAGAAAAAAAGCTCCCTTTGTTCCTGTCAATTGTGCCGCTCTTCCGGAGAGTTTACTGGAAGCAGAACTCTTTGGACATGAAAAAGGTGCCTTTACTGATGCTACTTACAAAAAAGAAGGAATGTTTGAGGTGGCAAACAGGGGAACAATTTTTCTTGATGAAATCTCTGATATGACTCTCAGAATGCAGGCGAAGATATTAAGAGTTATCCAGGAAAGGAGCTTTACCCGTGTGGGAGGCACAAAGCCTATACAGGTTGATGTTCGGATCCTTGCTGCCACCAACAGAGATCTGGAAAAGATGATTAAAGAAGGAAGTTTTCGGGAAGATCTATACTACAGGTTAAATGTCGTGGGTATTTTTGTTCCACCTCTTAGAGACAGGAAAGAAGATATTCCTCTTTTAGCCTGGCATTTTTTAAAAAAATACAACCAGATTCATGGAAAGAAGGTTAAAAATATTTCTCCCCGGGTTATGGAAAGGCTTTTAAGTTACAGTTGGCCGGGAAATGTGAGGGAACTGGAAAATGTAATGGAAAGAGCCGTTATACTCTCTGGCAGGGAAATTTTGACCCTGGAAGATCTTTCTCCTCACTTTCAAAAAGCCCGGATTTCTGAGGAGTCTTCTCCTCCCTCCATTGAAGAAGCAGAAAAAAAGCTCATTCTTGATGCCCTCAGGGCTACCGGTGGAAATCAAACTAAAGCTTCCCGGCTTCTTGGAATCCACCGTAACACCCTCCGCCGAAAAATAAAAAAATACAGAATAAAGATTTAATTAAATCCCTCCTCTCAAATGGCATAAAATTTGCCCTCCTTAAAACAAAATAAAAAATTGAATAACTAAAGGAGAGGTAAGTTGAAAGGAGGCCAGATTTTCACATTTCTTGGAACAAGTGGTGGACAGAAAATTTACCTTGCCATAAGAGGAGAAAGCTTTGAAATTGCTGTGGAAAAGGGCAAAATAAGAACGCCTCTGGGTGATCTTCCCCTTATTAAGACAGAGAGAAATTTAAGATAATTCTGATAAAAATGGGTTTGAACCTTACTGGTGCAAGCAAGGATATAATTTTGTTTTGTAAAATATCAGAGAAAAGAGGAAAGCTTTGTCAGAGAGAGAAAATGAAATAGTTGAGTGGATAAAAGAACTTGAAGAAAGAAGAGCAAAACTTGATGAGAGAATAAGCCAGGTTGATCGCGAAATTGCAAGGTCAGAGTGGAGAATATCAGAACTTGAGGAATTTAAAAAGAGACTTGAGGAAAGAACCTTTAAAATAAACCATCCCGAGCTTATCATTGAAAAAGCGGAAGAAGAGGAAACAGGCCTCTCCCAGCAGAAAGAGGAGAAAAAGAAAGAAAGAAACGAGGTATCCCTTGAGAGAGAATTTTGCAACAGTCTTATAAATTACCTCCGCTCCAAATTGGAGCTTGCCTGGTGAGGGTAAACTATGTCTGGAAGAAAAATAGCAAGATCCTTTCTGGAGAAAACCGTTCTTTTCTTCTGGACTTTGGGTATAGCTGCAGCCGTCTGGGTGGGAATCACATCAGTCCACTACTCCTTGGTTGGAGGAAGCCCTATTTTCCTTCTCCCGGGAGTGTCCCTCCTTTTCCTCTCAGTAATTGCCATTTACAGAGAATTCAGAATCGCCTTTCAGAAGGAAAAGAAAAGTCGGTGAGTCCAAATTTGTCAACCCGGCAAATACTAAAATTAATTTACCCTCCTGCTTTAATATAACCTTATCTTCGAATTTAAAACCTTAAAAATTAGGTGATATTTGACAAAGAGGTAAAAACTGTTAACTATTTAACCAGAAGTTCGTTGGTAAGGTAGATTTATGCACAAACTGGAAAAGGTGATTGGATGTTTCATAGTAGTGTTAACCCTTTTTTTTATGATAGGAAAAGTCTTTTCACAGAATTCTTTTATGGTTACTCCTGTAATCTATGAAATAGAGACTCAACCTGAACAAAAAGAAGTTTATAAGCTCAGCATCATTAATTCTTCCTCAACAGGAGGGAGGATAAAAGTAAGTCTTTATCCTCTTGATTTTTGTCTCACCAAAGAAGGGGAGGTTGTATTTTACCCACCTGGAACTTTAAAGCGTTCAGCCAGTCGATGGATAAAATTAGGCTCTTCACAAATTGTAGTCAGCTCAGAGGAAAGAAAAGATGTTCCGATTACCTTAAACATTCCTCCAGATTCGGAAGGTGGCTATTATGCTGCCATCGTAGTGGAACAGGTTCCAGAAGAAGCAGTTAATGATAAACTAAATGCGGTAAGCTGGCGAATGGTTTCTTTTTTAGTGCTTGTAGTAAAGGGATCACAAAAGCTTCAACGTAAAGTTACTTTAGGAAACATTGAAATCGAGTCTTTAAAGAAAAAAGGTCAGCTTATGTTTATAATTACCTTAAAGAATGAAGGTAATGTACACATTCGCACTCAGGGGACTTTAGTTATTGAAGATAAAAAGGGTAAAGAAATAGAAAAATTTCCTCTTGCTGTAGGACAGGGAATTATTTTTCCCGAAAGTATGCGTAAATTTACCATCATAACTAAGGAAATGCTTCCTCCGGGAGATTATCTGGCAAAAATAGTTGTCAACTACACGGATAAAAAAAGGATAATGGCTGAATTGCCCTTTACGATCAGAGAAAAAGGTGAACCTGTGGCTCAAGGCAAATTATTCGTCCATCCCACTGACTAGCTTTATCCCTTTCTAAAAATGTTAAGGATCCTATTAAAAATTAACGATCTTCCTCTAAGAGTAAAGG
>CAYZYX010000015.1:0-38730 GCA_964482715.1 uncultured Clostridia bacterium | reverse complement strand
TCCCTGATTGGCGAGATGCTAACCAGGGATGGGCAAATAATTTCCGAGAGAACTCAGGTGAGATGAAGGGAGGTGAGGATTTGACGTAATGACGTCCGTGACGGTGTTCGCAAAAAGACCATAATGACCTCGTTTTAATGACCGTCAATCATTTTAAGAATCAAGGCTACACTAATATCCAAAGCCGATATCGAAAATTATTCCAATTCTCCTATTATCAAAGGACAAGATCAAAACCATCGTCCAGACTTTCTTTGTAATAAGACATCGTACACTCAAATAATTTCAGAGCCCAACTTGTTTGACAAGTGTTAATAAAGTAGTATAATTGAATCAAATAGGTTTTTGGTTTTTATACACGAAGGATTTTTTTGTAAAGTCTCCCGAAAAAGGATTGCATAAAAATCTTTCCTTGTTTTCTTTATCTGACCAACCTCAGAAAAGATGCCGAAAACCTGAAAAAAAGAAAAAGTCTAATTTATACTCCTGTCCAAAAATTTTTAAAAGAAAAATAAAAAAAGAAGGGGGCAAGAAATGAGTACAAAGGGTAAAACTCTAAGTACGTTGGGAGTAATTGGGTTAGCTGCGGTTCTGATTACCATTTACGTGATAGCTAATAGAGCCCAGAATCTGGCTCAAAGCAACAGAGATATGATTAGTCCTCGTTTAGACATTCATGTCATAGCTGGAGGTCCTGCAGAACTTGAGGATTTATTTAAGGCCGCAATCGGGAAAGACGAGAATGCCGAAGAAATGAGAGATAAATATGTCTGGATTACGGTTCTGGTAAAGAATAAAGGGTTGTCTGAGGTGGAGGACATAACCACTGCGGTTGATCTAAACTCAGAAATTCATAAAATTTACACCGCTCACTCAAGAAAATATTGGGGCAAAGTAAAATTAGAGGAGAAAGAGGAAAATACTGCAAAATTCACGGTGGGCAGCTTAAGCAAAGATGATAGTTTTGTCATATTCCTCGGTCTACAACCGAAACTCTTTGAAGGCAAATCTCCTTTTGACCAAATAGAGCGTCAGCTCTGGAAGCGAGATTACAGGGTTTCCTTTCAAGAGGTTAAGATAACCACCACTGACTTTCAAAAGGTTGTGTATTAAAATTTGAAAATACAGGGTGGCTGAAAAATCCTTTTTCTTTTTAAAGGATTGAGGGGCAATAAAAGCAAAAAGAGGATAAACGCGAAACTTCCTTTCCTGATTAACTGCGATACAATCTTGATAAGAAATAACAAAGTGTCTCAAGTTCCATACTCACATCTACATTTTTCATCTTTACCTTGGCTGAAACCATTATTCGTATTGGAGCGAAGTTAAAACATCCTTCGCCCCTCCTTTTACCAGAAGATTAGTCATATCCTGAGCTGCCTCTACGGGAGTCGTAATTTGCATATTTCCACACGAAGTTGAGGAAGTGCCTGATAAAATAAAGAAAGGATAAAACTCTGCATTTTGTACCTGGTAAGATATTATTTTTTCTGACGATTGATATACAGAGCCATTCTGTAGGACTCCCTTGAAAAGGTCAATCTATCCAGGGCAAAAATTATAGCAAGTACACCCACAAGTAAGAAAACAATTCCTAAAACCCTTGCAAAGTTGCACAAAAGTCTAAGCTGAGAGATGATAAAATTTTTTGGAGGTGTTGCAAACACCTTTTGCACAACAGTTAGCTCACCAACATAAAAGTACACCCCTATCCCGGCGAACGTCAGGATTACTCCTAATGCGATGAGAATCACGAGAACAACTCTTTCTGTTTTGTACTGTTTGAGACGTTTTTTTACTATCTCTTCTAAAGACCTCCGGGGCATTTTTGACCTCTTCAATTCATGTTTTAAACTTTAAAATTTCAAGCTCAGAAAGATAGACATTCTGTCCTCTTCTGGTGTTAATTTTAATTTTTGATATAGATTCTGGTTAAATTCAGAAGCTATATCACGGTTGTGCATAATCTCTAACAGAGCAATAATAAAACCTAACCCAATCTTGGTTCCATCCTGCTCCTTTACTCCTGAATATAAAAGATACCCTTCCGTTAAAGTAAAGAAAATTCCTGTAAGTGGTTTTCCAGCTTGGTAAGAGACGATACCCAGGGGAAGATAAGGTGAGTCAATGTTATAACGATGATAAACAAAAATCTTTTTTAGTCTCAAATTCTCTTTAGCGGTATCTATTTTCTTCCTCAGTCCCAAAATTTCCTCATTCACTTTCAGAGCATAAACTAACCTGTCAATCTCTCTTTTTATATTGAGATTGTCATTCTTCACGTAAATCAAAGATTCTCTTTCCAGATTTAGCTTTTCAAGCTCCACCTTTACTTGCCGAACTTCTTCATACTTTCTGATTTCTTGTGACAGTTGCTCCAGATAAGGATTTTTCTTTTCTCTATCTTCTATCTGTTTGGCCAGTTTTCTGTAATGAGTAAACCGGGCAAAGGCCTGATTGGGATCGGTAAGTATCTCACCCGGGATAAACAGAAGACAACTTGTATTTTTTACGGTTTCCTCTGATTTACCTTCTTTCTGAGCTATTTTCGCTATAACTTTTCTGTAATTTTTTACCAATCTTCTGGCAATTTTTTCCATTCTGGCAGGAGATGTATTCTGGAGATTATCAACCTCCAGAAGATAAGCCTGAATCCCATATCGTGCGGCAACAGAAGTATCCAGCATGTTAACCCTTTTAGGATTAAGCCCTTCTCCTAATCCTTCCCAGATTTCTCTATATGTCTGGCCTAATTTCTCTTTTATGTTGTAATTTCCATAAGGAGAGGCTTGAAGCTTGTAGTAGCCACTGGAAAATCTCTTTTTCAAGGAGTCAAGCTCCTTTTTCACTCTGTCAATCAAAACCTCAATTTTACCAGCCAGATAATTAGGATCGGATTCTTCCTTTAACTGGTCAAGTTCATATAGAGATTGGCTCAAGCGAAACTT
Source organism: uncultured Clostridia bacterium (assembly GCA_964482715.1). Classification (GTDB taxonomy): domain Bacteria; phylum Aerophobota; class Aerophobia; order Aerophobales; family B3-G15; genus CAYZYX01. The sequence continues at coordinate 35,782 of CAYZYX010000015.1, read as the reverse complement.
CATATCTTTTCTGATTCTGGATATAAATTTATCCGGAGGAGGATAGAAGAACTTAAGGTTATCAAGATCAGGATAAAGCTTTCCAGCCCTGGGATCATTGACCTGGCGAGGAAGTGTAAATAAAGTCCCTCCATCTGCATTAAAGTGAAGTATTATAGCTACTGGAGTAAGGTATCCTTTTTCTTTAAGCTTCAAACTTTTTTCTTTTAAAGTAGTGGCTATTCTTTCATACAAAAAAGCCTGTTTGTAAGCCGAACTTACAAAAGGAGGAATATTTTTAGCCCAGGGAACAAAATCTTCCAGAGGTAAGTTGTAGTAATCAAATGAATTATCTATAGTAAGAAAAAATACTGTACCTACATTATTTTTGACAAACTCTCTAAGTAGCTTCTTTTCAAAATAGGGAATGATGTCCGCCTCAGAAAAATTATCTTTTCCTTTTTCACTAATGTAAAGGGCAAATTCCACATCTCCATAGGAGATATCGGTCATATCCAGAGCTTCAATGTATCTTTTTTGAAGAGTAGAAATTTCCTTATCTATATTCTTTAACCTCTCTCTTCCTATTTCATATTCCAGTAGATTCAGCTTATCCTGAAGTGTCTTTCTTCTCATTCTTTTTCTTAAAGGCTCCAGCTCGTCCAGTTTCAGGTTGAGTTTTTTTCTTAAAACATCAATCTTCTCTCTTATTCTATCCGGATCTTCCACCACAGAAATATTTTTTTCTCTTGCCAGTGAAATTTTCTCGAACAGTTCTCTTTCCATCATATCAATCTGCAGCTGCATTTTCTCGAGCAGATTTATCTCCTTTTGAAGATCAGCATACAAAGGAATAAATCCCCAGCAAAAAAACAAGAAAAAAAGAAAAAATCCTACTGTTTTATTCATCTTTCTTTATCATAAAATATTCTTTCTTTTCACCTTTGGGATTTTATGTTAAAATAAGTTAAAAAGCAACGCAAATGGATAAAAAGGATAAGAACAATAAAATACAGTACCTGAGACGTTCATATTTTGCCACCGATGGTTTGTGGTTTTTAATGATGGAAAAATACCTTTCTCCAGAAAAGGCATTCGCGGTAGATAAAGAAGTCTGGGAGATACTTCCAAAAATTCAAGCCAGAGAGGCGAAAAAGTTACTCGGAATAAACCGTAACACTACTACCAATCTCTTTAAAGCTCTCAAATTGAAATTAGAAGCAGAAGGATACAACTTCCATCAAAAAATCGAAAACGACCCTCCTATCCTTGTAATTCAGAGCTGCCCCTGGTACGAGATAGTCAAAAAATCAAAAAGAGAACATCTTTCAATTGATGTTATCTGTAAAATTGATTTTCAAACCTGGGTTAATGAATTTTCCCTTCCTTTAAGGGTGAAAATTGACTCCGCTCTGTGCAGGGGATCTTCTTACTGCCAACTTCTCTTCCTGAAAGAATAACCTTTCACTTTTTGTTTTTCTTTACAAGTACCTTTTTCTTGGAAATACTATTTTATCAGCTCAGGATAAAATCAAAAAATTATAACCTTCCCTCTTTTTGTCTTAGGAAAAAGAAAATGTATTGGAACTAACTATCCTCTAAAAAATTAACTTACTTTTTCTCTCAAATCTTTTCCCGGTCTAAATTTAGGAACTTTTTTAGCCGGAATCTGTATGGATGCTTTAGTTCGAGGATTCACACCTCTTCGTGCCTTTCTCTCCATTACTTCAAAAGTGCCAAAACCAACCAGAGTAACTCTTTCCCCTTTAGAAAGAGCATCAGTGATAGTTTGAGTAATCGCGTCTATCACGTTAGCCACATCCTTTTTGGTTATCCCTACTTTACCTGACACCTCAGTTATGAGCTCTTGTTTGTTCATTTACTCCCTCCCTCCTTTTGTTTTGTAATCTTTTGTTTTCTAATTTGAAATTTATAATAGCATAATTAAAAAATTTGTTAAATGTGAATACTTGACTGCTTTAAAAGTAAAGATATGATGAAGGCATCCAAAAAGATTAAAGAAAAGAGAGGAAGAGATGATAGCAGTTATGATTTTGGTTGTAGTAATTGTAGGTATTTTGATCTGGATAGTAGCAACTTACAACAAAATGGTCAGGTTAAAATATCGAGTTAAACAAGCCTGGTCAGATGTGGATGTACAACTTAAAAGACGTTATGACTTAATTCCCAATCTTGTGGAGACAGTCAAAGGTTATGCTTCTCATGAAAGAAAAACTCTTCAGGAGGTGGTAAAGGCAAGAAGTCAGGCTATGCAGGTTACTGAACCTGGTAGAAAAAAAGGAGAAGCCGAGAATTTTCTTTCTTCAACTTTAAAAAGTCTTTTTGCTCTTGCTGAAAATTATCCTGACTTAAAGGCAAATAAAAACTTCGTAGAACTACAATCAACTCTATCAAAACTGGAAGAAGATATACAGCTTGCTCGTCGCTATTACAACGCTGTAGTTCGCGATATGAACGTGATGACAGAGGCTTTCCCCAGTAATTTAATTGCCCGATGGTTTGGATTTAAAAAAGCAGAATACTTTCTCCTTCCTTCGGAGTCTGAAAGAGAGGTCGTTAAAGTTAAGTTTTAAGAGCAAAAAATGAACAATAAAAAACCAGTTGTTTTTTTATCGTTTATTTTCTTCTTGTGGAGTTTTTTCTATGTTTCCGAAGCTCTGTGCTGGGAAATAAATGATTTTACCTCTGAAATCACCATTAACAAAGATAGCAGCCTCATTGTAATGGAAAGAATTACAGTAAATTTTGAGTCAGAACTTCACCACGGAATTTACAGGGAAATACCGGTAAAATACAAACGTGGTTTTACAAATTTTAATCTTCGGTTAGGAGTGATCTCGGTGGAAGACGAGAAAGGAAAAACATATCCTTATAAGGTTACAAAGGAGGGAAGATACTTAAGAATAAGAATTGGTGATCCCAACCACTACGTTAAAGGAATTAAGACCTACTATATCCTCTACCAGGTAAACCGGGCTATAAACTACTTTGGCGATCACGATGAATTTTACTGGAACGTCACCGGTGATGAATGGGATGTTCCGATAAGAAGCGCAAAGGCTGCTATTAAGTTGCCGGAGGATATTCCTTTTGATGAATTAAACTGGAAAAGTTTTACCGGACCTCGAGGAACAACTACCTCAAAAGCAAAGGTTTATCAGGAAGATGGTAGTCTTGTCTTTTTCTCAGATGAGCTTGGACCAAGAGAAGGACTTACAATTGTTGTTTCTTTCCCTAAGGGCTATTTAAAAAAGCCCTCATTTTTACTAAAAACTTTCTGGTTTATCCAGGATAACGGAATCTTTGTCCTTCCTGTAGCTATCTTCTTCTTTATGTTTTGGCTCTGGTTAACAAAAGGGAGAAATCCAAAAGTCTCCCGCTCTATTATGGTGAGATACCATCCTCCAGCTCAAATTACTCCTTCAGAAGCAGGTACAATTATGGATGAAAGAGTGGATCTTACCGATATTACCGCCATGGTTGTTGACCTTGCTGTGAGAGGTTACATGAAGATTAAACAGATAACAACACCTAAACTTCTCTTTCTATCTAAGAAAGACTACATTTTCATCCTTTTGAAAGAAGACTATCCTCATGATAATAAGTTAAAGTCACATGAAAAATCTTTTCTTATGGGAATCTTTGAAGGTGGCAAAAAAGAGGTTCGTCTTTCTTCTCTTAAAAACAGATTTTACGTGTATCTTCCCTCCATTAGAGATTCCATCTACCGGGAGCTTACCAATAAGGGATATTTTGCCGCTCATCCGCAGAAAATCAGGAAAAATTACCTCACCTGGGGTTTAATTCTGTTAATCGGTGGTGTTTTTCTGGCTCAATTCTGGGGAAGACTGGACCTGTTAATCTGTCTACCTGCTTCGGGAGCCATTATTATAGCCTTTTCCTTTGTCATGCCAAGGCTTACAGCCAAAGGGGTAAACATCTTTTATCATCTTATGGGATTAAAAGAGTTCATCCAGAGAGTTGAAAAGGACCGTATAGAAAAACTATCCAAAAAAGACCCTACTTTGTTTGAAAGAACTCTGCCCTATGCTATGGTTCTTGGAGTTGCCGATGAATGGGCTGAGGCTTTTGAGGGTCTTTATCGGGAACCACCCAGCTGGTATGAATCTTCCACCTGGCCAGCACGAGGTTTTTATACCGGTCTTCTTGTTGCTGATCTGGGAGAAGGATTAAGGGTCATGGGAGATACCTTTTCCTCCTCTCCACCCCGAACTTCAGCTTCTTCAGGAGGTAGTGGTTTGGGAGGGGGATTCAGCGGAGGAGGATTTGGAGGTGGAGGAGGAGGAACATGGTGATTTCTGAAATAACCTCTCAGGAAAAAAATAATTTGAGAAAAACAAAGATAATTTGCACCCTTGGACCTGCAACAAGTAGTAAAGATATGATCAAAAAACTGGCTTTAGCTGGAATGGACATAGCTCGCCTTAATTTTTCTCACGGAACCGCTCAGGAACATAAAAGACACCTGCAATTTGTAAGAAAAATCTCTCAAGAAATAGGTAAACCTTTGGGAGTGCTTCAAGATCTCGAAGGTTATAAAATCAGAACTGGCCCTTTAGAGAAGGGTAAAAAGGTCTTTTTAAAGGAAGGTGATTTTTTGGACCTTGTCTCTGAAAATAAACCAGGAAATAACAGAGAGGTAAGTATTTCCTATCCTCAGCTTTACAAATTCGTTAAACCAGGAGATAGAATTTTTATTGATGATGGAAATATAGAACTTAAAATTAAAAAAGTTTCGCCAGGAAAGATTACCACCCGGGTAATCACAGCAGGTCCGCTGGGAGAACGAAAAGGAATCCATGTTCCGGGAGTGAATCTTGAATTTCCCTGTTTAACCGAAAAGGACAAACAGGATATCAGAACAGGCATAGAATTGGGAGTCGATTATATTGCCCAGTCCTTTGTTCGCTCTGCTAAAGATATTGACTTAATAAAAAATATCCTCAAAAAAGAGAAAAGAGAAGAAATAAAGGTTCTCGCTAAGATAGAAGATAGCAAAGGGGTCGAGAATATTGAGGAAATAATTCAAGTTGCAAATGGGATAATGATTGCACGAGGGGATATGGGGGTTTGCCTGCCTCGAGCTCAGGTTCCTTTAATCCAGAAGATGATTATCCGAAAGTGCAATCAAATGGGAAAACCTGTAATAACTGCAACTCAAATGCTCGATTCAATGATTCGAAACCATCAACCCACCCGAGCTGAAGTAGCCGATGTAGCCAATGCCATTATGGATGGCACGGACCTTTTAATGCTATCCGGGGAAACAGCAATTGGTCTTTATCCCGAGGAGGCGGTAAAGGAGATGCACCGTATAGCTGTAACCTGTGAAGCTTCTTTAAAGTATGAAGAGCTTCTCAAAATAAGGGAGATCCCTCCTCCAGCAACTATTGCCGATTCTATAGGCTTTGTCACTCGCCAGCTTGCCGAACTTGTGAAAGCTAATGTAATAGTTGTCTTTACTCTTTCTGGAAATACAGCAAGAATTGTGTCCAAGTACAGGCCTCGAGCCAGAATTATTGCTCTTACACCTGATTTACCTGTGGCAAAGGAACTTATACTTTACTGGGGCGTTGAAGTTTTAACAGTTACAAAAGTAGACAACGTGGAGACCCATTATGAGGTATTCCTTGAAGAACTGGTCAAAAAAAACCTAATAAAGAAAGGAGAACTTGTCGTCTTAACCAGCGGAATCAAAAAGGAACTCGATAAACCCAGTGGAAACATAAAGATGATCTCAATTTGAAACAGCCAGATATTGACATTCAAAAAAGAGATTCCTATAATGACCCAAGAAGATCGTTGAAAAATAAAAGGCAAGGAAGTGCAAAATGTCTTTTTTGACAGGTAAAAAGAAAATGGTGGGGCCATGGGTTGGGTTAGTTCTGAGTATTTTACTTTTAGCGGGGTCAAGTCAGGTTTCATTTCCTGAGGCTACCGGACCGGATATAATCCAGGCTCTCCAGGAAAGCCTGATCAAGGCGTCAGAAAAAGTGGCACCAGCAGTTGTAAACATAAGAACCGTTCAATTCACTACCGACTTTCTCTTTAACATCGTTCCCCAGGAAGGACAGGGTTCGGGGGTCATTTTTAGCAAGGAAGGTTACATTCTAACCAATGAACATGTTATTCACGGAGCAAGACAGATAAATGTGGTCCTGCCTGATGGAAGAGAATTTCAGGGAAAACTTGTTGGTTCAGATCCCCGTGTTGATCTTGCTGTCATAAAAATAAATGCTTCTGATTTGCCAGTGGCCAAATTGGGCGATTCTGACAGATTAAAGTCCGGGGAGTTCTGTATTGCTATCGGAAATCCTTTTGGATTGCAAAACACTGTAACATTTGGAGTAATAAGTGCAACTGGAAGAAATATAGGAGCGGCACCCGGAAAAATACTGGAAAATTTAATTCAGACCGATGCACCAATTAACCCCGGAAATAGTGGAGGACCACTGATAAATTTTTCAGGAGAGGTTATTGGAATCAACACCGCCATAATACCTTATGCACAGGGTATAGGTTTTGCCATACCCATTAACACTGCTAAAGAGATAATTGACGAGCTAATCAAATACGGCAAAGTAACAAGACCGTGGCTTGGAATTTACTATCTTCCAATAACATCCAAGATAAAAAAGAGATTCAATCTACCTGTTGATGCTGGAATTTATATCGTTAAAGTAGTCCCTGGAGGACCAGCAGCCAGAGGAGGAATCAGAGATGGAGACGTTCTTCTTGAAGTAAATGGCCAAAGAGTAGAAGATGCTCAAGATCTTAGGGAGATAATGAAAAAAAAGAAAATAGGAGAAAAAATAACTCTTCTTATATTTAGAAAAGGTGATTACCTGCGGGTAAGAGTAGAACTTGGAGAAATGCCCATAGAGTAAGTGTTACCAGTGATTTTAGATAAACCTTCCTGTTTTTAAAACTTTTAAGGTGATTTCTATGAAAACATTAATTTTAGCCCATGACCTTGGGACAACAGGTAATAAGGCTACACTTTTTGATCCTCAAGGGAATATGGTGGCTTCCTCTTTTTATCCCTACCCCACCTATTATCCCCGGATCAACTGGGCTGAGCAGGAAGCTAACGATTGGTGGAAGGCGGTTTGTGTTTCAACTCAGACACTACTGAAAAAATCAAAAGTATCCCCTCATCAGATTGCCTGTGTCAGTTTTAGTGGACAGATGATGGGTTGTCTTCCTGTTGACAGAAAAGGCTACCCTCTGAGACGAGCAATAATCTGGGCGGATCAGAGAGGTGAATCTCAGGCAAAACTTTTTCGAGAAAAAATTGAAGAAAAGGAGGTTTACAGAATAACCGGACACCGAATAAGTCCCACTTACTCAGCCTGCAAAATAATGTGGGTTAAAGAAAATGAACCGGAAGTTTTTAAAGATACTTTTAAAACCCTTCACGCCAAAGATTACATAATCTTTAAATTAACAGGGAAATTTGTTACTGATTATTCGGACGCTTCCGGTATGAATCTTTTTGACCTTGAAAAAAAGCAATGGTCAGAACCCATTTTAGAGGCAACGGATATCCCGATCGAAATCTTACCAGAACTTCATTCCTCTTTAGAGGTAGCAGGTGAAATTCTTTCAGCACCTGCAAAAATGATGGGACTTCTCCCTGGAATTCCAGTAGTGATAGGAGGTGGAGACGGCCCCTGTGCTTCTGTTGGAGCAGGAGTGGTTGAGGAAGGTAGTTTTTACAACTACCTGGGCTCCTCATCATGGATAGCAGTTGCCAGTAAGAGCCCCGGGAAGGACCCTGAAATGCGCACATTCACCTTTCATCACCTTCATCCAGAGCTTTACATGCCAGCGGGTACAATGCAGGCTGCTGGAGGTTCTTATCAGTGGGTTAAGGAAAATCTATGTAAACTGGAGACCCGGGCGGCAGAAATGGCGGAAATTGATCCTTACAAGATTCTGGATACAAAGGTGGTTTCTGTTTCGCCAGGGGCAAACAGTCTCATCTTTTTGCCCTATCTAATGGGAGAAAGAAGTCCTCACTGGAATCCAAAAGCTCGGGGTGCGTACATAGGATTAACTGTTAAACACAAAAAAGAACACATTATCCGGGCAACCCTTGAAGGTATTGCCTTTAACCTTCGTATAATTCTTGATATTCTGGAAAAAGAAGTCCTTCAAAAAGAAGCTAAAGAAATTACCGTAATTGGAGGATTAGCTCTAAGCCCTGTTTTTTGTCAGATTCTTGCTGATATTTATAATAAAAGAATAAAAAAACCTGCTCTGGTGGAAGAAGCAACTTCACTGGGAGCAGCTATCGCGGGAGGGGTTGCTGTAGGCTTGTTTAAAGAGCTGAAGGAGGCCAAAAAACTGGTGAAATCAGAATTCACCAATCAGCCAGATTTCAGGTACCGAAATTACTATGAAAAACTATATAAGACTTTCAAAGAAAGTTATAAGGCACTTTTGCCTATTTACGAAAAATTGGTAGAGATGGAGTGAAAATTTAACCTTCAGGCATGATATGAAAAATGGCCAAAATTAAGATAGAAAAAAAACTTGTTGAGGGGGAACTGGTCATATTTGATAAAGACGGAACGCTGGTCGATTTTTGTTATACCTGGGAAAAAATAGCAAGAGCTCGTATCAGGATACTTGCGGAAAAAATGAGGGTATCTTCTTTTGTTACACGAGAGATTTCGCGCTCTTTCGGTATAGACCCGGATACCGGTTTTATTGATCCTCGAGGTCCTCTGGTTCAGGCTTCTCAGGAAGATGAAGCTATAATCGCTGCCTCAATTCTTTATAGAGAAGGCTACCCCTGGGATGAGGCACGTCAGATAGCTGAAGAGGTATTCCAGATGGCGGAAAATAGATATCCGGTTGAACAGCTAACCAGACCGGCTCCTGGTGTCAAGATGGTCATTCCTAAATTAAAAAGAGCTGGACTGAAGATAGCTGTAGCTACCATCGATAGTTACAAACGGACACTGGAAGTCCTGGAGATAATAGGTTTGAAAAACTTTTTTGATCTTATCATAAGTAAAGATGACGTAAAAAACCCTAAACCTCATCCTGAAATGATTCTTACTATATGTAACCGTCTTAATATACCGCCTGAAAAAGCCCTAATCGTTGGTGATACTGTTAATGATATGATTATGGGAAAAAGAGCCAGAGTAGCTCTCACAGTGGGCATACTTAATGGGGTCAACACTCCGGAAACTTTTTCTGGTTTGGCTGATGTCATTATAAAATCTCTTTCGCAAATTGACATAAACAGTGGAGGATAAACCTTGCAGGTGAAAACTTCAGCGTCTTTAATGTGTGCTGATTTCAGGCATTTACTTGAGGACGTGAGGAAACTGGAAAGAGCCGGTATCAACTGGCTTCATTTTGACATCATGGACGACCATTTCGTTCCCAATTTGACTTTGGGGCCGTTGATTGTGGAGTCATTAAGGGGAAAGACAGATCTTCCCTTTGATGTTCATTTACAGATTACCAAGCCTGAGTTTTTTATACCGGTTTTTTCCCGGATAGGTTGCGAGATCATAACTTTCCATCTGGAGGCTACCAATCATGTTTTTCGTATGGTATCCCTTATTAAGGAGAAAGGTAAAAAGGCAGGAATTGCCATTAATCCGGCAACACCTGTAGAGCCTCTGGAGTATATTCTTTCTGAACTTGATCTGGTAATAATAATGACAGTTGAACCTGGATTTGCCGGACAGAGGTTCATTCCTCAGGTTATTCCTAAGATAGAAAAATTAAGAGAGATGGTGGAAAAAAAGGGATTAGAAGTGGATATAGCAGTTGATGGGAATATCTATGAAGAAACTATAAGGAAAACCAAAAAGGCAGGAGCAAATGTTTTCATTGCAGGGACATCATCTGTTTTTAGGCCCGATAGAGACCTCGAGGAAGCTGCAAGAGAGTTCAAAAAAATCTGTGAAGAAGCTTAAAGGTATTCTCGTTGAAAACTCATTTATTTGACAAGATAAGTGTATTTTTTCTTAATACAGAGCTTTTATCGAAAATATGTATAACAAACTGTGAGAAAATAACTTGACCTTTTTTATTATTTTTTTATGCTTATTTCAGAATGAGGTTCTATAATGCAGAATAAAAACGGGATGGTAAAAAAAGACACCCCAGAACCTAAATATCTTATCAAGGTACTTGATAAGTCTTTGACTATTCTGGAGACAATTGCTAGAGAAGATTCCTCCCTTGGTATCGCTGAACTAAGCAGTAGACTTAAAATTGGGGCAAGTACCGTTCATCGAATACTGGATACTCTTAAATACAGAGGTTATGTTGAGCAGGATCCAGTGACTCGAAAATATGAGCTGGGAAACAAAGCCCTGGAACTTGGACTTGCGAAATTACAGAAAATGTATCTGGTAAAAGAAGCTGCTCCCTACCTGAGAGAACTTATGAACAAATGTCAGGAAACGGTCCATCTTGCCATTCTTGATGATGGAGAGGTTCTATATCTGGATAAAGAAGAACCTCTTCAAACAATACGCATGGTCTCCCAGATTGGTAGGAGGGCTCCAGCTCACTGTACGGGTTTGGGGAAAGTTCTTTTGGCTCACCTGGATGAGAGAGAAAGAAGAAAAATTGTAGAGAAAAAGGGATTAAAACGTTTTACACAGAGAACAATAACTGACAAAAGCCTTTTAGAAGAAGAACTGAATAAAATAAGAAAACAGGGATTTGCTGAAGATAGAGGTGAACATGAGAAAGATGTACGATGTGTTGCTGCTCCTTTGAGAGATTATCAGGGCAAGGTGATCGCCGCCATTAGTATTTCAGGTCCAGCATTTAGGATGAATTCTTCCAGATGTGAAAAATTAAAAGAACTTCTGATGGAAACTACCAAAAAAATCTCCCGTAGACTCGGGTACCTTCAAGGGGTTAAAAACAGTAAACAGGAGGTGATGAGAACATACAAAAACTGAAAAAAATTTAAGGGGGTAAAATAAATGTTTAGCAAAAAACAAAAAGTGGCAGTACCGGTAGCCTTGATGCTGATGGTACTTATCATTAGCTGGTTTAGTTTGCCTGCCCTTGCAGCTTATAAGGAAGTACAGGTAAACATCCCTCCAGGATTTAAGTTTGGTACCTATACTCAAAAGCCCTGGGCTGGGAAGACCATCCATGTTGCTATGGTTGCAGAACCTCGCTCTGATGCGTTAAAAGCTTTAGTTGGTGAATTCGAGAAGTTGACCGGAATCAAGGTAGTCTTTGATATTCTAGCTTATCCTACTCTACAGGAAAAACAGATGGTAGCTCTTACTCAGGGGACAGGAGCTTATGATGTAGTCCACGTTGACTGTGTATGGGTCGGACAATATGCAGGTGAAGGATGGACTATTCCCTTGGAAAAATTCATTTTGAGGACGGATCGTGAAACTTTGGCTCTGGATGATTTTATTCCATCAGTATTAGAAGAACAGGGTATGTGGGAAGACCGGATACATGGATTACCCTTTATTAATGCTGCATTTGGGCTTCATTATCGTACTGACATATTTGAAAAATACGGGATAAACGTCCCTCAAACCTGGGAAGAGCTTAAGGAAACTGCTGAAAAGCTCAATTTGAAAGAGCCCGGCGTAAATGGAATAACTTTCATGGGAAGAAGAGGTGTCCAGCTTCAGTGCACATATGATAATATGATCTGGTCATTCGGTGGCGAGTGGTATGACGAAAATTATCGTCCTACAATAAACAGTCCTGCTGCTGTAGCGGCATTGGAGTATTTTAAGTCTCTTATTCCTTTTGCCCCCAGGGGAGTGTTGACCTATGACTGGGATGAGAGTGCCCGTACCTTTGCCGATGGAAGAGCAGCTATGAACTTACAATGGCACAATGCTGCTCCTCTCTGTTCAGACCCTTCAAAATCTAAAATTGTTGGCAAATTTGATTTTGCTATGATTCCTGGAAAACTACAACCCGATGGAAGTATAAAACGAACTCCTACTTTTGGTGGTTGGAGCCTGGAAATCCCAGTTGATTCCAAATTCAAAGAGGCGGCATGGGAATTTATAGTTTGGGCTACTTCACCGGAAATGGAGCCAAGATTAGCTTATGCACAACCTGGCGATCGTTTCTCTTCCCTGGCAGATCCAGAACTGCAGGCTAAATATGTTGGGTATCCCACGCTATTAAAATCCTTACCCATAGCTAAAGGACGCCCAAGGATTCCTGCTTATTCCGAACTTGCTGATGCTCTGGAGGTTGCTCTATCTGAAGCTATGACTGGAGCTAAAAGTGCTAAAAAGGCTCTCGATGAGGCTAATAAGAAGTTTGAGTTTATCTTGAGGAAGTGGGGATATCTGTAAAATCGAAGAAAATAGGGGGTAAGGACCAAACCTTATCCCCTATTCAGAGAAGAAATGACTAAAAATAAAAACAGAAAAATAATAGTTTTTTTATCCGTTATAAGACGTAGATATACATGGCTTTTCTTTCTTGCTCCTGTAATTATTATACTCATAAGCATAGTTATATTTCCCCTTATTTTTTCCCTTTCCTTAAGCTTCCACGAATGGAATGTAATTAGAGGTAAGGAGTGGACATGGATTGGTCTGGAGAATTATAAAACTATCTTTCTATACGATCCCTATTTCCGCTCCACACTTAAAGTAACCTTTCTCTACCTCTTGGGAACAGTCCCGCTCCAGTTTGCGTTGGGTCTTGCAGTAGCACTTATTTTAAACAGAATTACAACCAAAATTATAGGATTTTTAAGAACCACTTTGATTGTTCCCACCACCATGACACCTGTAGTAGTAGGAATTATATGGAGACTCATGTACAATCCAGATTTGGGTATGCTTAATTACTTTCTCACTTTATTTGGTTTTCCACCTATTAACTGGGTAGGTAAACCAGAAACTGCTCTTCCCTCGGTAATGATGGCTGATATTTGGGAATGGACTCCTTTTATGGCTTTAATACTTTTAGCTGGATTGCAAGCTTTACCTCAGGATTCTTTCGAAGCAGCTATTGTTGATGGGGCAAGTTCGTGGCAAATCTTTCGCTATATAACCTTACCACTTTTAACTCCAATAATGATGGTAGCACTTCTCATCAGAATAATGGACTCTTTTAAGACCTTTGATCTAATTTTTGTCCTCACCCAAGGTGGACCTGGAATGAGTACAGAAGTCCTTAATTACTATACTTATCGATATGGATTTAAGTTTTTCCACATGGGATACGCTTCAGCTTTATCTTGGTTGGTTTTAGTTATAGTAACGGTAATTTCAATAAGTTTGATTCGAGTATTGCAAACAAAAAATATAGCTAAAGGATAAAGAGGTGAATATAAGAACACTCAAAACCGCAATTTTTATAATAATAACAGTTCTGATATTCATTGTAATACTTTTTCCACCTTTTATTTTATTTTTCACCTCTATCAAAACAGAATCAGAGGCACTCAGCTTTCCTCCTGTCTGGATTTTTATACCTACTTTGGAAAATTATAGGGAGGCCATCCAGAAAACCCCCATCGAGAACTACCTATTAAACAGTCTAATAATTGCTTCCTCAAATACCGGAATAGTTCTTTTTCTGGGTTCTCTGGCTGGTTACGCTTTAGCCCGTTTTAAATTTAAAGGAGCAGAAAACATTTCATTTTGGATCCTCTCAATAAGAATGATGCCACCTGTAGCTGCTATTATACCTCTTTATATTATCATGAAAAATCTCCGTCTCTTGGACAATCCATTAAGTTTAATTATAACCTATCTTACCTTCAATTTACCTTTCGCGGTGTGGATGATGAAAGGTTTTTTTCAAGAAGTCCCTAAAGAAATCGAGGAAAGTGCCCTTGTTGATGGGTGTTCTACTTTTGGAACCTTCTGGAAAATAGCCATGCCTCTTGTAGCTCCTGGTCTTGTAGCAACAGGTATCCTTACTTTTATTTTTTCCTGGAATGAATTTCTTTTCGCCCTTATTCTCACTGGAAGTAAAGCAGTAACCTTGCCTGTAGGTATCACAAGCTATATTAAAGAGACAGGTATTGGATGGGGATATATGACAGCAGGCGGAGTGCTAGCCCTAATTCCAGTGATGGTATTTACTATTCTTGCTCAAAAACACCTGGTAAAGGGCCTAACCATGGGGGCTTTAAAATAGACAATAAGGGAGGGAGTGAATGAAATTACAAGGAAAATCAGCTGTTGTAACAGGTGGTGCTATGGGGATAGGAAAAGCCATCTCTCGACTTTTTGCCAGTGAGGGTTGTAAAGTGGTTATTGCCGATGTAAATGAAGAAGAAGGAACTAAAACACAAAGAGAAATTCAAGAAAAAGGGGGCAAGTGTTTATTTGTAAAGACCAACGTCTCTCAGGTTGATGAGGTAAAGAATATGGCACAGAAAGCTATTTCTTTTTGTGGAAAGATTGATATACTGGTTAACAATGCTGGAATCTGGAGACCGGGAAAAGTAACCACCCTTAGTGAAGAGATCTGGGATCAGGTTTTAAATACAAATTTAAAGGGAATTTTTCTTGTATCCCGTGAAATCATCCCCGTAATGCAGAAAAAAGGCGGAGGTTCGGTTATAAATATTGCTTCAGTTGCTGGTCTTGTAGGAGCCAGGGAGGCTGCTGCTTATAATGCTTCCAAAGGGGGTGTGATAAATTTGACCCGAAATATGGCTCTTGACTTTGCTTCCGATAATATCCGGGTCAACTGTATCTGTCCGGGAATGATAGATACAGCTCAAGGAGATACAGTTGTAGCTCACTATGCCCCAGAAAAAGACCCCGCAGAGGCCAAAACTAACTGGCAACCCTTACGAAGAAGAGGCTTACCAGAAGATGTTGCCCGTCTCGCCCTTTACCTTGCCTCAGATGATTCTGCTTTTATGACCGGTTCGATACTGGTGATAGATGGTGGTTTGACAGCCGAGTAATACTTCTGAAATAACTTTAAGTCTTAGAGGTTAAAAAATGCGCATATTAGCTGTAGGTGCACATCCTGATGATATAGAACTTTTATGTGCGGGGACTCTTGTCAAGTTTAAAAAACGGGGAGATGAGATCTTTATGGCTTACCTTTGTAATGGAGATAAGGGGCACTATGAGATAAAACCACCTGAACTTGCCAGGATTAGAGAAGAAGAGGCAAAAAAATCTGCTAAGATAATTGGAGCAAAGATAAAAGGAGGCTTTTTCGGTGATTTTGAGATATATGATACTCCCGATACCAGAAAGAAGGTCGCTGATTTAATTCGTCTTGCTCGCCCTGATCTCATTATAACTCATCATCCAGACGATTACATGGTTGACCACTCTATGACTTCACGTATTGTAATTTCTGCAAGCTTTGCTGCCACAACTCCCAACTATGTAACCCAACATGAGTTTATTCCCTCTATACCACCAATAATCTTTATGGATACACTTGCTGGAGTGAGATTTTCTCCAACCGATTACGTTGACATTTCCGATGTTATTGAAATCAAGGAAAAAATGCTTCTCTGTCATCAATCCCAGTATAAATGGTTGAAGGAGCATGACAATATTGATTACGTTGAATTTATGAAAAATATAGCTTCCTTTAGAGGAAGACAGTGTGGAGTAAAATACGCTGAAGCCTTTCAGGTATACCAGGTCTGGGGCAGAATAAGGCCAGAAAGGCTACTTCCATAAAAAATTTTATGAAAAACAAGAAATGAATAAAGTAAAAGTTGGAATTATCGGCTTAGGAAGGTGGGGAGAAGTTGAAATTTCTGCTCTTTCTACCTTGCCTTATGTTGAGATGGTAGCTGTTTGCTCCCGTAGTGAAGAAAGATGTAAACAAATAGTTCAAAGGTATAAAATAAAAAAATACTATCTTGATTTTCAAAAAATAATCCAAGATCCAGAAATTCAGGTCATAATAGTGGCTACTGAACCGGAACGACATTCTGAGCCAATTTTAGCAGCCCTTGAGGCAGAAAAAGATGTTCTGGCAGAAAAACCTCTGGCACTTAATATGGAAGAAATTGAAAAAATAATCCGGAAGGTAAGAGAAAAAAAGGTTATCTTTATGGTGGCCCATACCCTTCGCTTTGATATTCGCTATGAGATGCTTAAAGAAAGAATAAAAAGAGGAGAACTGGGAAAAATCGTCTCTATTTACAGTAAAAGAAACGTATGGAGGGGTCTTTTTGAACAGCATGCAAAACACACACCTATGCTTGAAACTGGTATCCATGAAATTGACCTTGCTCGCTGGTACATGGAAGATGAAGTAACTAAAGTTTATGCCAGAAAGATAAATATTTTGAATCCGCATATTGCTGATACTTACTGGGCTGTACTGACATTTTCCCGTGGTGGAATTGCCGTAGTTGAAACATCCTGGTTACTTCCAGATGGTGCTCCTACCCAGTTAAACTCCACAGTGGAAGTTATAGGATCCAGGGGGGTTGCCTTTATTGACTCTCCCTGTGTGGGTATGTCTGTCTGGACCGAGAAAAGGGGTGAACATCCTGACATTTTTTTCTGGCCAACGGTTGAGACCAGAGCATGGGGGACAGTTTATCGGATACTGGATTATTTTATGCAGTGTGTTTTAAAAAGGCAGCCACAGAGAAAAGTTCCCCTTGAGGATGTTAGAGAGTCAGTTAAAATAACTCTGGCAGCCATAGAGTCTGCAGAAAAAGGAGTGGAGATATCATTATGAAGATATTTTCCGGTATCTACCTTGTAGGAGCTGGAATGTTAGGTCTTTCACATCCTAATGACTGTTATGTTTATCTTCTGGATGGAAAAGAGGAGCTTGCCTTAATCGATGCGGGTGTGGGGCTTGAGATAGAGCAAATCTTTACAAATATAGAGAAAGAAGGATTTAGTCCTGATAAAATCACCAAGATTATCCTAACTCACACTCATGCAGATCATGCTGGTGGGTGCAGGAAAATGAAGGAAAAATTTGGGTGCAAGATCTTTGTCCACAGTAACGAGGTTAATCTTCTTGAAGAGGGAACAGATGAAGAGCTTGGCTTAATTATAGCCAAAGAAAGTGGTATATACTCTCAGGATTATGTCTTTCCTCATTGCTCAGCCGATGTAAGAATATCACACGATGATATTATTAGGGTTGGAAGATTTTTACTAAGGGCTATTCATGTTCCGGGGCACAGTCCGGGATCAACCTGCTATTTTTTAGAACATGAGGGGAAAAATATTCTTTTTACCGGTGACGTGGTTTTTTACAATGGAGAGATAGGACTTTTAAATTACTGGGGTTCAAATCTTGCCGATTATCGCAGCTACATTGGACGACTATCAGGTCTTTCTGTAGACGTTCTCTTACCAGGTCATAAGCTTTTCACTTTAAGAGAGGGCCAAAAACACATCAATCAAGCCATCTTGGCACTCAGGAAGCTATCTGTTCCTCCCACTTTTATATGATAAAAAAAGGACTGGTGATTTTGGATATAGCAGGCAAAATCAATAAAGACGAACTTGTTGCTCTTTGTCGGCAACTCATAAAAATACCAAGCCACAAAGAGGTAAAAGGACAGGAAGGAGAAATTGCCTGGTTTATCAAAAAGACACTGGAAAAGGAAAATATTGACACAGAGTTTCAAGAAGTTGCTTCCGGAAGGTGCAATGTAATTGCTAAAATAGAAGGAACTGGAACGGGTTCCTCTTTACTCTTTAATGGGCATATGGATACGGTCAGACCTCACGGAATGACTGATCCTTATGGAGCCAAGGTCAAGGGTGGAAGAATCTGGGGAAGAGGTGCTGCTGATATGAAAGCTGGACTTGCTGGAATGATGTATACACTGATGGTTTTGAAGAGAGAAAGGATAAAACTTCAGGGAAGTCTAATTTTAGCGGCAGTCGTTGGTGAGGAAAATGTGAGCGAAGGAACGCAAAAACTGGTGATGGATGGACCTCTTGCCGAGATGGCCATAGTTGGCGAACCAACCAGCCTCAGTATAGTTACTGCCCACAGAGGAATTGAATGGCTGGAAATCAAAGTAAAAGGAAAATCTGCTCATGCCGGGGTTCCTGAGCGAGGTGTAAATGCTATTGTAAGTGCGGCAAAAATTATATATACCCTGGAAAAGAAACTGAGTTTTATACTCTCAAAAAAATCCCATCCTCTTTTAGGATCACCTACGTTCAATGTTGGAAAAATAAGAGGAGGAATTCGTAATAGTGTGGTTCCAGAACTGTGTACAATTCAACTTGATCGAAGAACAATCCCTGGAGAGAAAACCCCGGATGTTATCAAAGAAATTCAAGAGATTATTACCGAAGTGAAAAAAAGACATGCTGAGATTGATGCTAAGGTATCGGCAATTCCCGTGGGACCAGAAAGTGAAGATGAACTAAAACAATTAGAGGGACAAAATATAAAAGTTCCTCCTCATGAGCCAATGGAAATTTCCCCTGAAAGCAAGATCGTTACTGTCTTAAAGGAAGCAATCAGACAACTCACAGGAAGAAAACCGCAAATTAAAGGGATGCCAGGATGGACTGACGCTGCACTACTCACTAATATGGCTAAAGTGCCTTCGGTGGTTTTTGGTCCGGGAGATATCCTTCAGGCACACAGTAATGAAGAATGGGTTGAGATTGAGGAGCTTGTACAAGCCACCAGAGTATATATTTATACCGCATTAAGGGTTTGCGGGTTAAAGAGGAGGTGAACAACGGGAAAAATCTTTTTAATTAAAGAAGGGGGTTTAAGATGAGAAAAAAATATGTGAGGGTAGGAGTTATACTTTTAGGTTTGTTATTTTTGGTTTCACTGATGGTACCGGGTGCTCTGGCAAAAACAAAGATAAGGGTTCTCTGTTTTGCTCAGGGTTTTGCCTGGCCGGAGCTTTTTGGTACCAGTGGTGTAGAAGAAACAGAAAGACTTAAACAATTTGAAGAAAAAGAAGGAATAGATGTTCAGATTGAATGGGGAGATGAAACTGCAGTCAGACAAAAGGTAGCTGCTGACCTTGCCGCTGGAACAGGTCGTTATGACCTTGTTCTGGTAGGAAGTGATGGAGGAGTACAAACCTACGGATATGGTGGATTTCTGGAACCCCTTGATGATTACTTCAAACGCTATCCAAGCGAATATTTTGATCCCGAAGATGTTTATCCTCAGTTTCTGGATGCCAATCGGGTTGAAGGAGTTTTATATGCACTTCCCTATTATTCTTTTGGAGCAGGTATAATCTATCGAAAGGACATATTCGATAAATACGGACTTACCCCTCCCAGAACCACAGACGAACTCTATCAAGTCCTCGAAGCACTGAAATCGGGGCTGGAAGGCGAAGGAATCACTGATGTTTATCCCTTAACTATGCGAGGTGCTCCGGGAGAAGAGCCCTCTCTTGATCTGACTGGATTTGTCTATGCCTGGGCCGGTTATCCTGCCTGGTTTGAAGGAGGCGCAATAACTCCAAAGGAAATAAAAGAAAAGAAAGCCATGCCTATTTTTACTGGTGATTTTGCTCCCGGATTTCAGGCTTTTGTAGAGATGTGTCAGAAATTTGGACCTCCAGGAATCTCAACTCACACCTGGGTGGATATGATGAATATCTATGCCATGGGAAAAGCGGTTATATTAATGCCCTCAGCAATTAATGGTTATGCAGCTCTTGGAATTACCGAGAACGAGAATGTGAAAAAATACACCCGATTTGCCAAAATTCCTACCGGACCTGGAGGAAAACAAATCCAGAGTTTCTGGACTTTCTCTCTGGGTATCAATAAGGACTCAAGGTATAAGAAGGAAGCCTGGAAAGTTCTCACTTTTCTTATGGGAAAAGAATCCATGCAGGCTTTTGCTGAAAGAACCCAGTGGCCTAACGTTACCATGAAGTCTGTCCTTTATAGTGACGTTTTAATTAAAAAATACGGGATAGAGGAAATAAAACTCAATGAAGAATCCATCCTGGAAGCTGATCCGTTTTACTTCCCTTATATACCCGAGCTTAACGAATACATGGATAGAATAGGAACTGCTGCTTCAGAGGCAATAGCTAAGACCAAAACTATCAAGGATGTCCTCTCTGGACTTCAGACCTGGGCAATGGAGACCATGCTACGAGGTGGTTACTATAAGTAGAAATTTAAACCGGGAGGAAGATACTTCTCTTCCTCCCGGAAACAGTGGAGGAAACCAGGGTGAGGTGGCAATATAAATTTTTAATACCTTCTCTTGTTATCCTTTTATCAATAGTCGCTTTCCCAACTTTTTTTCTCTTTTATATAAGCCTGCACCAGTGGGTCCTATTTAAAAGAGGTATGCCCTTTACAGGTATTGAGAACTTCTATCTGATTTTGACCTCCTCAGATTTTTTGCAATCACTCAAGGTCTCCTTGATTTACACTCTTTCATCTACGGTATTAACTTTTGTCCTGGGCCTTGGATTAGCTTTAATATTGAATGAAGAACTGAAGGGGAGAAACGTTATCCGTACTATTATTGCCCTGCCTCTTGTAATTCCTCCCGTAGTAGCAGGTTTTGCCTGGAAATTTGTTCTCAACAGAGAGGTTGGTATAATCGGAGCTTATTTGCTTCCAAAAATAGGTTTTATGAAGAGCCTGCTTGCTGACCCTTCATTAGCCCTGGGCTCGGTTATTGTAGCTGATATCTGGAGTAAGACTTCATTAATGTTTCTTATTCTTCTTGCTGGCCTACAGGCTGTTTCCCCAGACCTCTATGAAGCAGCCAGAATAGATGGTGCTTCAAGTCCACAGATTTTTAGTTATATCACTCTCCCTTTAATAAAACCAGCTATTATTATTGCTTTAATCATAAGGTTTATTGATGCCTTTAATGTGTTTGACACTATCTTTGTGATGACCAGTGGAGGCCCGGGTACCGCTACTCAAACTTTTCCTCTTTTAGGATGGAAAATTGGATTTCTTTACTTTAATCTGGGTCAGGCAGCAGCTCTTGCTATTGTTATGCTGTTTATGACTATTGGAGTAAGTATTTTACTTATAAGAAGGATCATGTAATGCAGGTTAAAAGCCATAAGAAATTAAAAAAGTTTACCCTCTACCTTATTATTTCCATATATCTTGTTTTTGTTCTCTTTCCCCTGCTATGGCTTATTCAGTCATCTTTTAAAAGCATGTATCAGGCACTAAAAATACCCCCGGATTTCATATGGACTCCAACTTTTGAAGCTTACAAGAAGGCACTGGGTGGAGGTATGCTTAGGGCTTTCCTGAACAGCGCAGTAGTATCTTTGTCTAATGTATTTCTGGTTCTTCTTCTGGGAATTACTGCAGGTTATGCACTGGCTAACCTCAAAACCAGAGCAAGTCAGAATATAGGTTTCTGGATACTTTCCGTGAGAATGGCTCCTGCTTTCGGAATAATTGTTCCTCTTTATATCATACTACGTAGCTTCAGGCTGGTAGATACTATCCTTGCGGTAATGGTTGCCCATCTTACCATCAATCTTCCCCTTGCTATCTGGCTACTAAAGGGTTACTTTGAGGAAATTCCTTCCGAGCTGGCCGAAGCTGCTGTTGTAGATGGTGCTACCAGAGGGCAAATTTTACTTTATATCTTAATCCCCGTAGCTCTTCCCATGATCGTAGCTGTAGCTGCGCTTGTTTTTCTTTTATCGTGGAATGAATTTTTATTTGCTTTTATTCTCACTTCAGAGCAGGCTCGAACTGTTCCCGTTCTGGTTGCCTCACTGGCTGGAACCATGAGATTTGATTGGCCCTTAATGTGTGCTCTTTCAACACTGGCTTTGATCCCCGCTTTTGTGCTTGTTGTTTATCTTCAGCGATACATTGTGCGAGGGTTAACCTTTGGTGCAGTAAAATAAACCTGGAGGAATGCTATGAATCCGGTGTGTGCAGAAAGAGTTTTAAAGTTACCTCATTCGGGAATAAGAAGAATGTTTGATCTTGCCTTAAGATATAAAGATGCCATTCACCTTTGTATCGGTGAACCCGATTTTGCTACTCCTTCTTTCATTGTTGAAGCCGGGTTTCAGGCAGCAAAAAAGGGAAGAACACATTATACACCTAACGCCGGATTTTTTTCCTTAAGAGAAGCGGTAGCTGAAAAATACGAGAGGGAACAAGGGGTATCTTATGATCCTGAAAGTGAGATACTCATTACAGTGGGAGCTATGGAAGCTCTTGCTCTTTGCATGCTGAGCATAGTTAATCCTGGTGATGAAGTACTTATTCCTGATCCATGCTGGCCGAATTACCAGGCTCATGTGATTCTTGCCGGAGGAAAACCTGTTTTTGTTCCTGTTGTAGAAGAAGAAGGATGGGTGATGAAGATGGAAAGAATGTTGCCTTATCTTAGTACTAAAACCCGGGCTGTAATTATAAATTCTCCCAATAATCCTACCGGAAGTGTTTACAAACTACATGAACTGGAAAAAATTGCCAATCTTTGCAAAGAGAGGAATATTTTCATTATTTCCGATGAAGCGTATGAAAAAATAATTTATGAGGGAGAATATAAAAGCATATGTTCTTTCCCCGGATTGAAATCAAAGACTTTTGTCATCAATACCTTTTCTAAGACTTATGCTATGACTGGATGGAGAGTGGGATATATACTGGGTCCTGAAGAAGTCATAAGAGAGATGGTTAAACTTCAGGAACATATTGCAGCCTGTGCCAGTTCCATCTCTCAAGAGGCAGCTCTTGTTGCTTTGCAACAGGGTGATCAAGAAGTAAGAAAAATGGTTAAAGAATACAGGAAAAGAAGGGACGCTCTCCTGGAAGAGATAGATAAAGTTCCCCTTTTTTCCTGTTTTCCACCCCGCGGAACTTTTTATGCCTTTGTGAACATTAAAAAAACCGGGGAGAAGTCTGAAGATTTTGCCCTTAAATTACTTGAAAAAGCGAGGGTCGTAACAGTTCCCGGGTCCTCCTTTGGTCCGGGAGGAGAGGGATATTTGCGATTTTCCTTTGCGACGTCTGTGGAAAACATAAAAGAGGCTTTTCATAGAATAAGGAGCCTTATATGATAATTTGTCGAAGATTATCTCCTGATTTCTCTGCATTGTTTTCTCCCGTAAAAATTGGACATTTAAGCATAAAAAACAGGGTGGTTCTTGCTCCCATGGATGTAGGAATGATTAATCCTGATGGTTCTCTAACCGAGAGAGTTGTAAATTATTATGAAGAAAGAGCAAAAGGCGGGGTGGGTCTTATTATTACCCAGTTTACATCGGTTGTTGATGATCAGAGGATGGATTCACCAGGGGTTTTTTCAGGTAGACAGGTTTTTGGTTTGAATTATCTTGCTGAGAGTGTGAAAGAATACGGCACCAGAATTTTCCTCCAGATCGCTCATCATGGAGGAAGAGCGGAAAAATCTATAACCGGACTAAAACCAGTAGCTCCCTCAGCTGTATCAAGTCCCCTTTATAAGGAAACTCCCAGGCAGCTAAGTATAGAAGAGATAGAAGATTTAATAGAAAAATTCATCCAGGCGGCAAAAAGAGCAAAAATCGCAGGATTTGATGGAGTGGAGGTTCACGGAGCTCACACCTATCTTATAGGTCAATTTATCTCTCCTCATACCAATAGAAGAGAGGACAAATATGGAGGTGATTTTGAAGGCAGAATGAGGTTTCCGGCTGAAATAGTAAGAGGAATAAAAAAGGAGTGTGGACAAAATTTTGTTGCTGGTTTCAAATTCAGTGCTTACGAACATTTAGAAAATGGAATTGATATAAACCTGGCTAAAAAAATTGCCATTTATATGCAAAAAGTTGGTGTTGATTATCTACATGTTGCCTCAACAACCTATGAACTTGGAGGCTGGAGATATCTTGATGTTTCACCTCTTTATGCACCTCCAGGAGAGGTAGTTGAGCTTGCCCGAAGCATAAAGGCTGAGGTTTCCATTCCGGTTATGGCAGGTGGGGGAATTAACGATCCTCAATTGGCTGAAGAGATTCTAAATCAAAAGAAGGTTGATCTTGTAGTTCTGGGAAGAGCTCTTATCGCTGACCCCAGATGGGCCGAAAAAGTGGAAAAAGGGGAAATAGAAGAGATTCTACCCTGTATCAGGTGCAACCGATGTCATAAAAGGCTATTTTCGGGACAGGAAGTGCGTTGTACAGTAAATCCCTCCCTTGGTAGAGAGAGAAAATATCAAATTAACAGTGCAAAACGTTTAAAGAAAATAGTGGTGGTGGGAGGTGGACCGGCTGGTCTGGAAGCAGCGCTAACCTTGAACAGAAGGGGACATCGAGTTATTCTTTACGAGAAAGAGGACAAGCTTGGAGGTAATCTTGTTATTTCGTCAATTCCTCCATTTAAAAAAGATGTTAGGAGATTGCTTGCCTACTATCTTAGAAAAATAGAAAAAAGTGGAGTTGAGGTAAGACCTGGAAAACCGGTAGATGTTCTCACGTTAAGGCAGGAGAATCCCGATGCTATCGTTATGGCTACAGGAGCAAGACATATAATTCCTGAAATTCCAGGGTTAAAAAAAGGTGTTTTTTACACGGCATCAGAAGTTCTAAAAAAGCACGATGAAATAGAGATGGGAGAAAAAGTTATTATTCTGGGTGCAGGACTTGTGGGCTGTGAGGTGGCCTGGTATCTTTCTTCCCTGGGGAAAAAAGTAAAAGTCTTTGAAGTCCTTGATTTGGATAGTATTTTAACAGATGAGCATTCTACCAACAGATTCTATCTTTTATATAACCTGAAAATGTTAAACGTGGAGATCCTGGCAGAAAGAAAAATTGTGGAGGTTGAAAATAAAAAGGCCGTCTTTCAGAAAATAAAAGAGGGAAAGGAGGAAGTATATTCTTTTGATCTTCTGGTAATGGCAACTGGCTTTAGACCCCGAGATGAGCTCGTAGAGGAACTTAAAACCAGAGGATACAGAGGGGAAATTTACTGTATAGGAGATTGCGCCGAACCAAGAAATTTATATCATGCAATTCAGGAAGGAGCAAAAGTAGGAAGGGATATATGATAAAAAAGAACAGATTAAAAAGATTATTAAAGGAAGGTAAGATTGGGATTGGTCCTTTTATGAAGTTCACCGACCCTGCAGCGGTGGAAATTGCTGGATATGCCGGATTTGACTTTGTGATAATTGACCTTGAACACGGACCTTTATCTATCGAAAGTACCCAGAATCATGTGCGTGCCGCAGAACTGGTAGAAATCACTCCTATAATTAGAGTGTGGGAAAATAGTCCCTCCACCATCTTGAGGGTACTTGACATAGGGGCACAAGGAGTTGAAATTCCCCATATTGTAAACCCTGAAGATGCTAAAAAAGCAGTTGAGGCAGCAAGATTTTCCCCTCAAGGTGAACGTGGAGTTTGTCGCTTCGTACGAGCTGCTGGTTACTCCTCTTTTAATCAGTATCGGTACTTTGAAATGTCTAACAAGGAGGTTATGACCATTATCCATATTGAAGGAATAGAGGGAATTAACAATCTTGAAAAAATTTTAGAAGTTCCTGGTTTAGATGTTATTTTTCTTGGTCCCTATGATCTATCTCAATCTTGTGGAGTTCCCGGCCAGGTTAACCATCCCACGGTGATAGACAAAATGGAAAAAGCAGTTGAAATAGCAAAGAGAAAAGAGGTGGTGGTGGGAACTTTTGTGGAAAGTGTGGAGGAAGCATCCAGGTGGATCAAAGCCGGTGTTAGGTACATCTCTTTTTCTGTTGATGTGGGTATATACTATCAGGCATGCAATAAAATTGTAAGTGAACTTAGAAATATAAATCTCTAAAAGGAGGATAAAAAAATGCGAGATAAATCTTCAAATTTGAAGTTCTTACTGGAACAGGGTGTAATTCCTGTGGTCAGAGCAAGTTCGTCCGAGGAAGCTTTGAAGGTAGTTGATGCTTTAAGAGAAGGAAATATAAAGGTTATAGAGATAACCATGACTGTCCCGGGAGCTTTGAACGTTATGGAAGAAGTGGCTAAGAAATCCGGAAACGAGGTTCTCTTAGGGGCAGGTACAGTTCTTGATGCAGAAACTGCAAGACTCTCCATTCTTTCCGGAGCCGAGTTTGTGGTAGGACCCTGTCTTAACTTTGATTTGATCAAGCTTTGTAAGCGCTACAGCAAGATAGTTATTCCTGGAGCAATGACCCCTACAGAAATACTCGCCGCCTGGCAAGCTGGAGCAGACATAGTTAAGGTTTTCCCCTGTGGAAATCTGGGAGGGCCTTCTTACATTAAGGCCATTAAGGCACCTCTCCCTCACATTCTTTTAAACCCTACGGGGGGAGTCAAAATTGAAAATGCCGCTGAATTTATCCGGGCTGGAGCCTCGGTCATTTCTGTAGGGGCAGCTCTTGTAGATAAAAAAGCGATCAAAGAGGGTAATTTTCAGATTATAACTGAAAAGGCGAAAAGACTTCTTGAAGAAGTGAAGAAGGGACGAGAAGAGGTTTAAAAATTTTCCCAGGGGGCCTCAACTACGAGGCTCTCTCTGCAATTTTATCATCAATTCAACTGAATAATGAATAAAATCCAGAGAGAGGTAAAAAATGAATCAGCTTATGGTTAAACCAAAGGAAGAGTGTAAATACGCCCTTGTTGCTCTGGGTGAAATAATGATAAGGTTAAATCCAGGTGATGGAAGAGTGAGAACGGCAAGGTATTTTACTGTATCGGAAGGTGGAGGTGAGTATAACGTAGCAAGAGCCCTGAGGAAGGTCTTCGGCCTTAATACAGCAATTGTAACAGCTCTCCCTGATTGTGAAGTGGGACATCTATGCGAGGATCTTATGATGCAGGGCGGAGTCGATTTATCTCATGTAGTCTGGTTTCCCTTTGACGGTGTAGGAAGGGAGGTTAGAACAGGATTAAACTGGACAGAAAAAGGCTATGGTATAAGAAGTGCTAAAACCGAATATGATCGAGGTCACAGTGCTGCCTCCAAATTAAAAAAAGGGGACGTTAACTGGAAGAAGATATTTAAAGAGGAAGGAGCTCAGTGGTTTCATACAGGAGGAATTTTTGCAGCGCTATCAGGGACAACACCTGATGTCATTATCGAGGCCATGCAAATAGCAAAGGAGACAGGAACAATCATCTCTTACGATCTTAACTACCGGGCATCCCTGTGGAAGGCAATAGGTGGAAAAGAAAAAGCGCAGGAGGTAAATAAAAAAATTGCCCCCTACGTTGATGTGATGATGGGTAACGAAGAAGATTTCCAGGCAGCACTTGGACTTGAAGTAAAGGGTGTTGATATAAGTAAAAAAATGGATATTGAAAAAACCCAGGGTTTTAAGTTAATGGCCAAAGAAGCGGTAAAGAGATACCCCAATTTTAAAGCAGTTTTGACTTCCCTCCGAAATGCTAAAACAGCGCTCATAAATGATTGGGGAGGTATCCTTTACATGAACGGTGAATTTTATCAGGCAACTCCCCGAAAAGACTTAGAGATATATGACCGTGTGGGTATGGGTGATAGTTTTGCCTCAGGATTTATTTACGCTATGCTGACCGGAAAAGAGCCTCAGCTTGCTATTGAGTATGCTGCGGCACATGGAGCACTGGCAGGAACAACTCCTGGTGATACCAGTATGGTTACTCTGGCTGAAGTGGAAAGAGAGATAGAGCGTGCCAGAAAAGGTGGAGTTGCAAGGGCTGCCCGTTAAAAACTTGCCTTAATGTGAAAATTTTGATAAAATGCCAAGATAATTTTGATCTCAAGTAAACCATAATAAAACTTACACCAAAAATTTATAAAGGGGTAAGTTATGAAAACTTTTAAACGTGGTGTTCATCCTCCGGAAAGAAAAAAACTTAGCGAATACAAAGAGATTCAGAGAATCCCCATCCCTCCTCGAGTCATAGTGCCTCTTATTCAACACACAGGCGCTCCCTGCACTCCCCTTGTGAAAAAGAAAGACAAAGTAGAAGAAGGTCAAAAAATCGCAGACCAGGATGCTTTCATCTCCTGTCCCGTCCATAGTCCGATTTCAGGTCAAGTAGTTTCCATTGAAAAAATGCCTCATCCTACTCTGGGAGAAGCAGAAGCTATAATAATTGAATGGGATGGCCAGGAGAGAAAAAACTGGTCTTATCAGGAAATAGATCTATCTTCTCTTTCGCCCGAGGAAATAAGAAAAAGAGTAAGAGAGGCTGGTATTGCCGGAATGGGAGGCGCAGCTTTTCCTACCCACGTTAAACTTACCCCTCCTCCGGATAGAAAAATCGACACAGTAATTTTAAACGGATGTGAATGTGAGCCTTACCTTACTGCGGATCACCGTATAATGCTGGAGAAACCGGAGGATATGATTTTTGGTTTGAGGCTTGCCATGAAGGCTACAGGTGCGCAAAAAGGTTATATAGGAATTGAGAATAATAAAAAAGATGCTATTTCACTCATAAAAAAGCTGGTAAAAAGCGAATCTAACATTAAGGTTGTGGCCCTTAAAACAAAATATCCCCAAGGTGGGGAAAAAATGCTGATTAAAGCTATTCTGGGAAGAGAAGTTCCATCAGGAGGGCTTCCTCTTGACGTTGGAGTGGTGGTACAAAATGTGGGTACAGCCTGTGCCATAACCGAGGCTATTAAAGCCAATAAACCTCTTATAGAAAGAGTAATTGCAGTTACAGGTTCAGGAGTCAACAATCCCTCCAATTTAATGGTCCCCATTGGAACACCTCTGGGATACATTTTGGACTACTGTCAGGTTAAGGATAACTTCTCGGTTATAATCACCGGGGGACCCATGATGGGAATTGCCCAGTTCAGTCTGGAATGTCCGGTAATAAAGGGAACCTCTGGAATTTTAGTAATGCTTGAAAATGAGGTTAGCTTGGATGAGGAAGAACCCTGCATTAGATGTGCTCGCTGTGTGGATCACTGTCCGATCGGTCTTTTACCCACTATTCTGGTTAAATTAATAAAGGCAGAAAGGTGGGAAAGCTTGGGTGAATACCACATAATGGATTGTATTGAATGTGGATCTTGTGCTTACGTTTGTCCCTCCAAGATTCCCATAGTTCAACTGATAAAATGGGGAAAAGCAGAATTTCGAAAACTAAAATCTTCGAGTAAAAAATAAAAAATGATAAAAATCAAAAAAATATAGAAAATTCAAATACCTATCGGACATTAACTTATTCCCGTATCCCGTTCCTATAGATGGAGGCCATGGAGTAAGAGTCTGGGATACAGAAGGAAAAGTCTGTACCACTTTTGGAGGGGGTCCTCCTGTCTGTTCGGTAGCTTTAAAATTTCTGGAAATTATGAAAAAGGGGAAACTTGTGGAAAAGGCACAACAAAAAGGAGATTATTTTAAAGAAAAACTTTTTATTCTAAAAGAAAAATATCCCTTAAGTATAATGTAAAGAGGTTTAAAATGCCTACTTTTGAAGTTATAATTGGAGTAGATCTTGGGGCTACCAATATTCATTCCCTTCTGGTAAATAAAGAGGGGCAAATTCTGGCAAGAGATTTTCGTCCCACCTTAGGACAGGAAGGCAAAGAAAAAACTCTTTCCCAGATTACCTCTTCCATTCAAACTCTCCAGAAAAAAGCAGAGGATCTTGGCGCCTCCTCTCTTTTGGGGGTAGGCATTGGGAGTCCAGGTCCATTAAGTGCTAGCGAAGGAATAATCTATCACTCTCCAAACATTCCCGAGTGGGAAGACCTTCCGCTTGTGGCCATTCTCGAAGACAGGCTGAAGATGCCTGTTTTTCTGGAAAATGACGCCAATGCCGCTGCTCTTGGAGAATGGTGGAAAGGGGCAGGAAAAGGAACTGACTACCTTTTTCTCTTAACACTGGGAACTGGAGTAGGAGGAGGAGTGATCATTGAGGGAGAAGTTTATCATGGAGCCTGGGATGCAGGTGCGGAACTTGGTCACATGATAATAAAAGAAGGAGGGATGATATGTGGCTGCGGAGCACGTGGATGTCTTGAAGCTTACGCATCAGCAACGGGAGTTATAAAAAGAACAAGAGCCTACTTAAAACAGGGCCATTCTACCATACTGACCCGGCTTATGGGAAATAATCCCGAAAACCTGACCTGTGAGATGGTTTTTAAAGCCGCTGAACAGCAAGATGAGCTTGCCATGCATATTGTTCGAGAGACAGGAAGATACCTGGGGATTGGGGTAGCAAGTCTTATTAACATTTTCAATCCTCAAAAGGTTATCCTGGCAGGTGGAATGATGAGATCAGGCCATATTTTGCTGGATGAGGTCAGAAAATACGCCTTTTTAAACTGTCTTAAGGCTTCACGTAAGGATGTGGAAATTGTTGCCGCAAAGTTGGGAGATGATGCGGGAGCTATAGGAGCGGCAGCCACGGTTTTAAAAAGAAAAGGCATAATTTAAGGATTAAAATGCATATTTTAGGTATTTTTCTTTATGACAGTAGATTCTTAGAGGATTTTCTCGAAGTTCTGCTTCAAGAGGAGGTAGAAGAAGTTTTCATAAGTGAAGCTCAGGAATTGAAAGAAGTTCTCGCCTTTAAATTTCCTCTTTTTAAAGAACTTCAGATAACAATGGGAGGAAAAAGAAAGGAACCGAAGCTTATTTTGGCCCTGGTCAGGGAGGAAGATAAGATCAAGCAGATGGTTAAGCTGTGGAGAGAAGATCTGCAACTTGATAAAGAAGAAATTGCTACCATATTCAGTATTCCTGTTAAGCTTTGGCAGCTGGCACCTCATATGTACTGATGTACTGATGAAAGGAAGCTAAATGAATGTACTTCTGGCCGTTGGCATAGCTGTTGTTTTAGGTTTTGTGGCTGGAAAGCTCTTTGCCAGAATAAAGGTTCCAGCAGTTACAGGCTGGGTAATTATGGGGGTGGTGCTGGGTGGTTCGGTAACAGGGGTATTCTCCGAGGATATTCTCTCTCGTGTGGGTATTCTCTTTGATCTTGCTCTTGGATTTATAGCCTTTAATATTGGGGAAGAACTCAGGATTTCTCAACTGCGAAAGCTGGGAAAATCTATTGTCTGCATAGTTATAGGTGAAGCCTTTGGTGCTTTCCTTCTGGTAACTCTGGTGGTGATGACCATTACCCGCAACCCGGCTCAGGCTCTTATTCTGGGTGCAGTCTCTTCAGCAACGGCTCCTGCTGCCACCATGATGGTTCTTCAGGAAGTGGGAGCCAGGGGTATTTTGACCACAACAATCCTCTCGGTTGTAGCTATAGATGACGCCATAGCCCTGATTCTTTATGCCATAGCTTCTTCTCTTGCCCGCATTTTTATTTTGCCCGGATTTAATTTCTCAATTTTTTCAATTCTCCTTCCTCCTCTGGAAGAGATATTTGGAGCCTTGCTCCTGGGGGCTGGACTCGGAATTCTGGTCAGTCTTTCCTCACGCTGGATAAGATCCTCCACTGATTTTTTTATTGTAATTATTGCTGTACTTCTTTTAAACATTGGGATAGCAAGTAGTTTCAATTTTTCACCTCTCCTGGCAAATATGAGTCTGGGTATGACTGTTGCTAATCTTTCTCCCCGACCTCTTCATCGAATATTTAATGTGTGGCGAACTTCAACACCCGTTTTTTATATAGCGTTTTTCTGTCTGGCTGGAGCCCATCTTAATATTCGATTGTTACCTCAAATTGGACTTTTGGGGTTAGCCTATACTGGAGCGAGAATGATGGGTAAATTTATGGGAGCCTCTTTTGGCGCCCGGGTTTCTAATGCTCCTTCAGTGGTTCAAAAATTCATAGGCTTTCCTCTTTTTCCACAAGTTGGTGTAGCCTTAGCTCTTGCTGTACTTGTGGGAAGAGAGTTTGCCAGTTACGGGGAGGCTGGAAGAATGCTTGCTACTCTGGTTATAAACATTTTGCTTTTTACCACCGTAATAACAGAAATTGCAGGGCCTTATCTCACCCGCTGGAGTTTGATAAAGGCAGGAGAAGCAAGAATAAAAGAGGCATAAAAAAATGGATCCTCAAGCAAGAAAGGTAAAGTTTCTCAAAGTCTGGGGATTAAGTGAGTTAGAGGTTAAAGATAAAATCAACCAGATATCATGGGAGCCCGGTTTATCAGTCAAAATTACCTGTGATCGGGGTGAGGTTCATGTTCAAATTGAGTCCCTGGCTTTGCCTGATGAAGTCGAAAAGAAGATAGAAACTGCAGAAGAAAGGATAAGAGAAAAACTGGGTGATAACATCTTTGGCTGTGATGAAGAAACTATGGAAAAGGTTGTAGGTGAACTTTTGATGCAAAGAAAAATAACCCTCAGTCTGGCAGAATCCTGTTCGGGTGGGCTTGTCTCCCACAGAATCACCAATGTTCCGGGAATATCTAAGTGTTATCTTTGTGGTGTGGTAAGTTACAGCAATGAATCCAAGTCAATGTTTTTAAAAGTTCCTCCTGAACTTATAAAAGAGAGGGGAGCTGTCTCTCCAGAGGTGGCCTTAAAAATGGCTGAGGGAATAAGACAGGTTACAGGTGCTGACCTCTCAGTAGGAATAACAGGCATTGCCGGACCTTCCGGAGGAAGTTCAGAAAAACCGGTCGGTCTTGTCTATATTGCTTTAAGCACTAAAGAAGGGACCATTGTTCGAAAAAACATTTTTTCAGGAGATAGAGAAACCATCAAGTGGAAAACATCCCAAACAGCTCTTGATCTTTTACGAAGATTTCTCCTGGGAAAAATTACAATAAAAAGTTAAAGAGGAAGAAAAATGAAGATAGTAAAGCCTGATGAAGGGGAGATACTTGATATTGAACTTGAAAAGGATTTTCTTGAAAAAAACAGAAAATTAGCAGCTGAAAATAGAAAGGCTCTGGATCAATTTGGTATAACAGCTATTGACGTGATGGGTTCAATAGGTTCGGGTAAAACTTCTCTTATAGGTCTTCTGGCTTCTCTTTTAAAAAAGAGATATCGTATCGCCGTTGTAGCCGGAGATTTGACCACAACCATTGATGCAGAACGAATCACCCGACTTGGAATAGAGGTAGTACAGGTGAATACTGGAAAGGAGTGTCACCTTGACGCCAATCTGATTAAGAAGGCTCTTAGCTCCCTGCCCTTAAAAGACCTGGACCTTGTATTTATAGAAAATGTTGGAAATCTCATCTGTCCAGCAGAATTTCCTCTGGGTGCTCACAAGAGAGTGGTGATAGTTTCTGTGACAGAAGGACCCTGGATGGTAAAAAAACACCCTTATATTTTTCACAGTGCCAACGTAGCAGTCATAAACAAAATTGACCTGGCAGAAATTATGGGAGTTGATCCTTCCAGATTGGTGGACGACATAAAAAGTATAAATTCATCTGTCAAAACTATTCTTACCAGCTGCAGGGAAGAAAAGGGATTAAAGGAAGTCGCTCAGGCTATCGGCTTTCAGGTTTAGCTTAAATGCATGATCTTTATATTTCACGATTGATTGCTCAGGAAGTGATAAAAAGAGCTAAAAGAGAAGGTGCCTCGCGGGTGCTTGAGGTAAGGATAAAAATAGGGAATTTCACCCATCTAAACCCCGAACAACTTGATTTCTGGCTGAAAGAGTTTTTTCGGAATACGCTGGCGCAAGAAGCAAAAATTTTAATAAAAAAAGTCCCTACTATTATTCTGTGCAGGAAGTGTGGATATAAAAGTAAACTGGAAAACGCTGATGTATATTTTCCCTACTTTTCCTTACCTTTCCTTCAATGTCCCCATTGTGGCTCAAATAACACGGAAATTATCTCAGGAAAAGAATGCCTTCTGGAAAGAATAAAAATAGAAAAGCGAGATAAGGGCTAACTTATAATAGCAAGACCGTTTTCTTTATTAAAAACTTTCCCCCTTTTCACTGGGAAAGTAAATTCTGCATTTTCACCGGGAAGAGGAAGATGTTTATAATTTTCCAGGCTGGCTACCAGACTGAAATGACCGAGTTTTAGAAAAAGATGCGCTTTGTTTATCCCTATTTCTCTATCTTCCACTCGGGCTCTAAAAGTAAAAACATTATTTGACCGCGATGCTTTACCTAATTCAATGTCTTCAGGACGCATACCAAAAACCACATCTTTACCCACCATCTTTTTCTCTCTAAGTTTTTGTTCCCATTCTAAAGGAACTTTAATTTTAATATTGTATAGAGCCTCTCCCATGATCAATCTATTATCCTTTTGTCCTACTGTAAGGGGCAGAAGATTCATTGATGGATCCCCTACAAACCCGGCCACAAAAAGGTTTACCGGATGTTCATAGATTTCATCAAAAGTTCCGACTTGCTCTATTTTGCCTTCTCTCATGATGGCTATACGATCAGATAAGGCTACGGCCTCTGATTGATCGTGAGTAACATAAACTGTTGTTACCGAAAATTTTTTGAGGATTTTCTTTATCTCCAAGCGAGTCTTTATTCTAAGTTTGGCATCCAGGCTGGATAAAGGCTCATCCATTAAAAACACGGTAGGATTCCTAATTATGCATCTTCCAAGGGCAACTCTCTGCTTTTGACCCTGGGATAGGGTTCGAGGCATTCTCCCCAGAAGTTCTCTAAATCCAACTCCCAGAGTGTCTGCCGTGAATTCAATTCTTTCATCAATCATGTGCTCGGGCCATTTACGAAGCCTGAAAGGGAAGGCAAGATTTTCTCTGCTTACCATATGGGGATAAAGAGCATAATTTTGAAACACCATACCTATACCTCTTTCTCTTGGGCGAAGTTTCGTAACATCTCGATCTCCAAAATAAACAGTACCTTCTTCAATTTTTTCTAATCCAGCAATAACTTTAAGCAAGGTAGTTTTTCCACATCCTGTAGGGCCGATCACACCCATAGTCTCTCCTTCCTTTATATCCAGATAGACATGATCAAGGGCAAATATACCAGAAGACTCACTTTGTTTCCTGAAGAAAAGAGGTCTTTCCGGGTAATATTTTTTTACCACGCCTTCAAGACGAATACTGCTCATTTTTTAAATTAGCTGACCCTCTTTATTTCTTATTTTACTCTAAGAACGTCCCTCCCGTAATCTCTTGGGCAATGATCCTGTAATTTCTATCAAAATCAACGTCTATTCGAATAAGGTTAGGACATTTTTTTCCCAGAATCTCTTTTTTTAAATTAAAAGCCACGCCTGTTTCTCCAGGTTCCAGGTAAAGGTTCTGTAAATCTGTTCGACGATTAACTTTTGCGGTAATTATTTCCCCACATTTTTCACACTTTACCTTAAAGGTTATAAAGTCAGCTTCCCTTCTTTTTTCTGCTGCCTGTCTCATTTTGGCAGCTATTTTTTCAAAAAATCCCACCTTTCTTCACCTCCTCTTTCCCAGGCTACCAATTCAACCTGGTGCCGGAGGAGGGAGTCGAACCCTCACGAGGGGTAAACCTCACTGGATTTTGAGTCCAGCGCGTCTACCAGTTCCGCCACTCCGGCAAGACACTTCCTGGTCTTATTATATCCAACTCAAGACAAAGATGCAAGTTCTATTTTTACAAGTTTAGATACACAGATAGATTAAGATCACACCCCAACTATGAAATTTGTTACTTCTATCATTTTGTTTATTTCCTCACTACTCAGCACAACTGGTAATTTCAAATTTTCCTTGGCTAACGGTAGTTTTTCATCAAACTTGTCATTTAAGGAAGAATTTTAAGGCAAAGTAAACGCTTCTAATTGTTGACTTTTATTAGAATAAGGAAATAGAGACTCTCTCGGGAGTTTGCCAAATTTCAAAAATCTTTTTACAATTGAAATGTAAGTTGCTTGTCTATAGGAACATTTTCTAAGCTTTACTTTTTCTATAAGTTTGTCTGTTAGCCTGTATCTTTCTCGTGGTGTAAGCTTTTTAGTATTCAAATTCATAAAGCATATGAGATTCAGTGGCT
>CAYZYX010000014.1:0-39165 GCA_964482715.1 uncultured Clostridia bacterium | reverse complement strand
ACCCGCCACAACTCCTATCACACCACCTATCAACCTAAGCCACTTTTTCATTTTGTTTATCTTAAAATTCGGTAAGAGATTTAGTAAACAAGACCATGATCTTTCCCACGGGAGTTTCTTTGGTTACGAAAGTATCTCTGGAAGAATCAGGCGATGGCAGGGGTACATCCAGAGACACACTATGTCCATCCACCCTTGTAAGATGTATTACGGGGTCTTTCTTTGGGATAATATATCCCTGCCATCCGGGTAAAAAATTTCCGTTTCTTGTTGCGAGTTCTATTCTTTCTCCTCGTTTTTTCAATCTGAACTCCCGGGAAACGATTTTTCCCTTGGAGTATTTGAGTAAAATAGAAATCCAATCAATAAGTGATATTTTTTGTAAAGTTTCTGGATTTATATTTTTCATTGCTAAATAGCCTTCCATGCAAATAAAAAAGGCCCTACCAGCCCCAAGTAGTAGCCACGAGAGGCACTATCTTGAGGCCGGTAGGGCCCCATTTTTTGGTAAACCCTAAAAACCCTAAAGTCGATAAACGACTCCTTACATTTTCCTTTTTTGTCTTTTTTGTAAAAGAACTCTATTTATATCTTTAATACCAAATAAAATTTTGTCAAGGAGTTATTCTTTTAATTCCCTCTATCTTGTCAAAATCCTCATCATAGCTGTAAATTTCTTTTATCCCCTTTCTAAGACAGAAGGCAGTGTTAAAAGCATCGGTAAAGGAGACATTCTTATTTGCATAAATATCAAGTGCTTGATGATATGTTTCTTTATCGGGAAGTTTTAATCCTCTTAAGTTAAGGATGGGAAGTATTAGCTCTTTTATTTCCTTTTTGGGCACTTTATAGAAGCTCTCCAAGGTAAAAACTGTCTCAAAGATAACAAGGGAAGAGATAGTAACTTTCTCTTCCGCTTTCTCCACCCTTTTTAAAAGAGCCAGAACTTTTTGGGCTTTCTCTTCATCATCCCGGGTAAAGTAACGAAGTAAAAGATTGGTGTCAATAAAACGCATGGTTTAAACTTCCCTTGCTGTCTCTTCTCCTGCTTTTTTCTCAAAAAACTTCCTTTGAGCTTTAAAATCCTCCGGTTTTCTTTTTGGCTTAACTTTCCCGAAATTCGCCTCTAAGTTAGAAGCAGGTTTTATCCTGACTTCGCCTTCTTTAATTTCAAATTCAACTCTGTCTTTAGGCTTTATTCCTAAATACTCTCTTATTCTTTTAGGAATGGTTATTTGTCCTTTTTTAGTTAAAGTAGCCATGTTGGTTACTCTCATTACAATCTCCTTACTTTATATTTTAGTATTACCTGATTGTAAAGTAAGGAAAAATTTTGTCAAGGCCTTGCTTGTTAAGGCTTTGCTTACCTGACAGAATCTCTTGAAATGTTTTCAGACACAGTTATTTAGCGAGGCAAACCCTGTTTTTACCTTCTTTCTTTGCTCTCTGCATTGCCTCTTCAAGTTTTTTAAGAATATCCTGGCCTTCTTGGTAGGTGGCAACTGCAAAACTCACGGTAATACCATCACTTTTTAACTCATTTTCTACCATAGCCCTTATTCTGTGAGCTATCCTTGTGGCAAGTTCTTCTCTTACCATGGGAATAAGAATCATAAATTCATCCCCACCGAACCTGAAAACAAGA
This sequence comes from uncultured Clostridia bacterium, assembly GCA_964482715.1. Classification (GTDB taxonomy): domain Bacteria; phylum Aerophobota; class Aerophobia; order Aerophobales; family B3-G15; genus CAYZYX01. The sequence continues at coordinate 37,520 of CAYZYX010000014.1, read as the reverse complement.
TCTCCACTTCTTAAGTTCTTAGCAAGAAGGGAGGCTAATTTCTTTAAAACTGCATCTCCTGATGTTACCCCTTTTTCTTCGTTATACCTCTTGAAGTTATCTATATTAAGATAGATAAGGGAGAGAAAATCCTCAGGCTAAAACTCCAAAGGCAAATATCCTTGATCCACTTTCCACCAGGTATTTTATAAAGCCTGGTTTTATGAAAAACTCACCTAAAAGTTCAAATAAGGATCCAACAAAAAATAGAAGGATTCCCAGATTAATCCAGATAAAAGGATGTTCCCAGGTTCTGCTTAAATGATAAGTTTCAAATAACATGATAACTATTATGCCAAGGACTATTATATCCGCTGTAACTCTGCCAATTTCAGCAGGATACTTTACCTGAAAGAGGGCAAAATGAGAGAGTGTAACAAGAAGAGAAAGGCCAAGAACAACTAAAGTGAAAAACCTGATGTACACATTTGCCATTTTAATCTTCATTTTAAGCCCTCTTTAGATTTAAGATTGTTCTATTTAATCCTCAAACTTAAAGTTTTTCCTGGTAAAAAGCCTGATACAGGCATCTACAACCTGGGGATCATAGAGAATACCTTTATTTTTTGAGATTTCCCTGAGTGCCTCATCCAGACCAGGAGCCTCCCGGTAGGGGCGATGGGAAGACATGGCTTCAACTACATCAGCTACTGCTAAAATTCTTGCCTCAAGCAAGATCTCATCATCTTTTAGACCTTGAGGGTAACCTGACCCATCAAGCCTTTCATGGTGCTGGAGGATAATATCAGCAATGGGCCAGGGAAAATCTATCTCCTTTAATATGCTGTAGCCTATCAGGGAGTGGGACTTAACTATGGTAAATTCTGCCTCGTTTAACCTGCCGGGCTTGCTTAATATCTCAAAAGGCACATCTACCTTGCCTATATCATGGATGGTTGCTGCCAGTTCAAGGGTATTTATCCTTTCTTCTCCAAGTCCCATCTCTTTTGCTATGGCAAGTGAGAGTTTAGCCACCCTCTTTTGATGACCTGCGGTGTAGGGGTCTCTTATTTCAACTATGGATACAAGTGCACTTATTATTCCCTGGAGGAGTCTTTCTAACCTTTCATAACTTTCTCGAAGCTGTTTCTCTGCCTGTTTGCGTTCGGTTATATCTCTTGCAATTACCTGAACGGCCTTTAGTTTATCTTCCTCAATAAGTGGAGAAGTATTTATTTCAAAGGGGATTATTCTGCCGCCTTTACCTATAACCTGAATTTCATAGGGAGGCAATTTTTTTGCTCCCTCTTTCCACTTTTTTATCCTTTGCATGGCTATTTTGTAAGATTCAGGAGTGAGAAAATCTTTTATATTTTTGCCTTGAACCTCCTGCTGTAAGTAACCGGTTTTTGTTTCAAAACTTTTGCTTATGTAAAGAAGATTTCCCTGAAGGTCAATTTGAATCAGGATATCAGCAATATTCTCGGCAAGGATTCTGTATTTTCTCTCTGATGCTCGCAGCATCTCTTCTGCCTTCTTTTTTTCAGTAATATCTCGGGCTATCCCCAGTACTACAGTTTTGCCTTTAACCTTTACCGGGACTGTTCTTATCTCCAGAACAACTTTTTTCCCATCTTTGCGATTTAAATTAAACTCATCTGGCCCGGTGGGCTTTCCACGAGCATTTTTTGCTAAAAGAGAGGCTGCTTTTGGGATCTCTTCCGGGGAGATGAGGTTAAGTTTTAAAAAGCTTTTTCCTATAAGCTCTTCTCCTTTATAGCCTGTTACTTTTTCTGCAGCTCGGTTACCATCAATAAAGTTTCCCTTTAAATCACTTAAATAAAAAGGATCAGGTGCATATTCAAAAAGTGTTCGAAGCCACTTTTGAGAATCCCTGAGTTTTTCCACTTCCAGTTTGTATCTGGTTAGTACTCTTTCCAGTCTGATGATTTTTCTCTTTAACTTTGCTACCAGTTCATCCATGGAATTTTCTCTTTTCGCTTTATTAAAAAGCCTTTGGTGTGTATTCAAAAAAAGAAAAAATGGAGCTTTTTAGCTGATTTTTTCATTCGGTGAAATTGAAGTCTTTTCTGGTGAAAAGATCCATGCATATATCTGCCGCATCCTGGTCATAAGAAATGTTCCTTTTTTGCCAGATCTCCTCCAGGCAGTCATCTATACTGTGGGCGGGTCGGTAAGCTCTCCGGGAAGACATAGCTTCAATAACATCAGCCACACCCAGAATTCTTGCCTCTATCATGATATCATCACCTGCAAGTCCCTGGGGATATCCAGAACCATCAATTCTTTCGTGGTGCTGGAGAATAATATCGGCCACTGGTGAGGGAAAATTCATGGACTTTACAATACTGTAGCCTGTTTGGGAGTGAGTTTTAACCATTCCAAATTGGGCTCTGGTTAATCGGTCAGGTTTGTTCAGTATCTCAAAGGGAATATTCACCTTGCCTATATCATGGATGGTTGCTGCCAGTTCAAGGGTATTTATGCTCTCTTCTGAAAGTCCCATCTCTCTTGCTATGGCACAGGAAAGTTTGGCTACCTTTTTTTGGTGACCCGCTGTGTAAGGATCTTTTTCTTCAACCAGAAAGATAAGGGTGTTGATCATTGCTCTTAAGGTCTTTCGCATCTTCTCGATATTTTCATTAAGCATCTTCTGGATTTTTCTGTGTTCGGTTTCTTTTTTCTTTAGCCTGGTAACTTCCTGACGTAAACTTACAAACTCCTTCAAAAGCTTTTCTTTTTTCTCTTTTTCCTCCATCTTCTTTCCTCTCTAAAAAGCTTTTTTCTAAACTGAGCTTTAAATAAGATTTAAAAATTAAAAGTTTTTAATTTCTTCCCAGGAGCCGGGAGCAAATACAAACTTTGGAACATATGGAATGTGGATATTCTTTACCCTTGGGTCATAGCGGACTTCACCTCCTCCACCAACTGAAACGGTATTTCCCACAAGACAGCCCTGAATCAGGCCACCTGTAACCTTAATACTTATCTCAGGTGCATAAACAGCCCCATAAAAATTGATATTTTCGCTGGTGAAATCGCATTTGCTGTATCCATAGAGGACAAACTTTGAAGGATCTCCACTTTCATTAACTATTCCCCGTCCTGCTATACTTGTGTTTCCACTGACATAGAGAGTGACGGTAGAACCTGATGCTATTCGGACTTCTCCATTAATATTTACATTCCCATCTATGTAGATAATCACCGGTGCATCGGTTGCCGTTATTTCCAGCACCTTGTTAGAGGAGATCTACATACTACCAAACCTGTAGGTGCCAGATACAGAAAAGCTGCTAATTGAAACAGTTATTTCAGTATTGGCACTTGCAACACCAGTTGACCTTATGTAGTCCATTTGCCCGGCTATGTATTCATCGGCACGGGCTACTTTTTCTGTCTCCTGTACCAGAGAAGTTGTTTTAAGTGAGAGGGCGAGCGTACCCAACAGGGCAACAACAATAATAAATATGGTTACTATAAGCTCAACTAAGGTGAATCCCTTATTGTGGAACATCCTTTGGATATCGTACTTTATGTGAGAAGTTTCCTTTCGTTTTCCTCTATGGCAAACACATGAGCATCTTGGATGATTATCTTAAGGTACCCATACTCCTTTCCCTTAAGTCTGTTGGCTATCAGATCCATTAACTCTTGTGAGACACCATTTTTAATACAACGCTGTGTTTTGGAAAGGTGCATATGATACATATGATAGCTCCTACCCTTAAATTATTTTAAATTACTTTCCTTATAGAAACGGGAAAACGGTAAAGGAGACATTTTTTTATCTCTCATTGGCTAAAATGCCATCTCTTTTTTGTCATTGTTTTGCCGTTGTGCTTAATAGCGTTAGAAGATGGGACACTGTTACTGGAATAAGGGGTCTACATCTACCAATGTAGGGCTGGAGGATACTGAAGTATACCCTTATTTTCTCAAGCCTGTGTTTTGCCCAGACAGAGTATGAAATCCACACCATTTCTCTCTCCGACCAGGATTTTATCCGACTTTCCTTGCCTGCTTCCTTACCAGTATCAGATCCGTTTCCTTTCCAACTGTTTTTCTCTGACTGGACGCATTATATCCTGTCTTTTTTTTCATGTCAAGTGTCTGGGTCTGAAATTTAGGAAGTTTAGTTAACTCCTTTTCTCTTATACAGGCTCCCGGGGTACTGTAGTCAAATTAAAAAATATTTTAGTAATTTAAGAACTTTAAAACCTCTGCTGGATGGATATTTTTTACTCCAAAAAGATTAAATGTTTTTATTGCCCCATCCGTAGCTGCTTTTTTTAATGTATCTTTGTTTTTGGTTAACCTGGTAATTCCAATTTCTGGATCGGGAAAAATAGTAATAATGTTAACCTTCCTCTCTCCGTATAGTTTTTTGCCTGTGGCAATAAGCATTCTTTCTTTGTAGTTGTGGTAGGAAGTGGTATAGAGGTTGTACAAATTCTCTCCATGTTTTTTAATAACAGGTTTTACCAGAAAATTCTCCCAGATTCCCCTGGGTGGGGAAGGCTGGTAATATTCATGTCTTGTCAAGACTACAAAGATATCGGTGCAGCCATCTTCAATAGTCTCTACAACAGGGATGGGACAGGATATACCTCCATCGAGAAATTTTCTCCCATCAATTTCTACAGGGATATCATACAGGAAGGGCAAAGCAGCAGTTCCTTTAAGAATTTTTAAAATATCCTTGCCTGCATCTTTATGGTTAAAAATTACCGGTTTTCCAGATGCCACACAGGTTAAGACAATGTTAAGAGTAGTAGAGGAAGATAAGAGCTTCTCTATATTGAGAGGTTTTTCCTTTGTTACGATTTTCATCAAAAAATCAATGTCAACTATTTTTTTCCAGCGAAACAAATTGATGAACCTTCTGTTATTTATATTTTGATAGTAAATGGTGGTTCCAAAAGCTGCCTGTCCGGAAAGAAAGTAAGCAGCATTTAAAGCTCCAGCGGAAACTCCATAAATCTGGTCAAACCCTTCGGTGTAACCTAACTCTTCCAGAGCACAACATACACCTGCTCCAAATACTCCTCGCATACCTCCACCTTGGAGGACCAGGGCAGTTTTTAAATTGGATTTTTTCTTCTGCTTTCTCTGCTGGCATCTTATTTTAATGTTTTCAAGAGCTTGCAGAGGATTCAGTCCAGTGTACTGGTTTTTACTTTCAAAAAGATGGCTTTTACTTTTAAAAGAGGAAACTTCCATCATTTTTTCTTGAACGAAAATCTATTTTCAATTTTGTATTCTTTATATTCTTGAGATACAACCAGAGTAGATAAGAGAGATTCTCTATTGGTTGAGTAATACTGATTTTTTTTCAGGCCCAGCCATAAATTTATTACCTCTTCTATTACTTTTTTTAAGTTTAGAGGATCCCCCTTATTTATCCCTGAGCACTTAGGATTAAGATAGACAAAATACTCTTTGTTTTTAAATTGATAAAGCCCCTCAAAGTTTATGTCCATTTTGTCCGGTCTGGTCAGGATCATAAAAGGCCATAATTTGCAGGCCAGAGGTTTAATGTTTAATATCTGCAGGTAACAGAGTTTTCCCCACAGAAATCTACATCCCCCATCAGGTCTTCTTTTTAGATAAAAACCATCTCCTGTCCTTTTTACTTCCTGAGGCCAGTATCTGGCAATTTTCTCGTATTCCTCCCATGTCAGGTTTACCCGGTATTTCTTACAGCATCTTCCACAGGCAAGACACTTCCAGCTTCTTATAAGTCTCCAGGGTATGTAGTTTACCATCTCTGGTAAACTAAGAAGTTTTTAAAAAATTAATTCCGAGAATTTATATTTAATATAACAGAATTTCAATTTAATTTCAAATCCTCTTAGTAAACGAGCCTTAACATTCTTGCCACTATCTGGCCTTATGCAGAATGGGATCAGGAAAAGTGGGGGAGTATAGGCAGGTATAAGCCCCATGACATGCAAGCCTGTAAAAAATTTGTTAAGGCTCTTGTTGAAAGATATGATGGAGATGGCAAAAATAATATGCCCGGATTGAAAAAACCCATATGAATAACAGAAGTTGGACCCCGTCCCTTCATGAGCAGGGAGGATGTTTCAAAGAAAACAGTAAAAGATACGCCAATCTACCTGTTTAAAAGTGAGAGGATTCTGAAAAGATTAAAAATGGTATCGCTGCTCATTAAACCAGGAAGAATTTTTGGATAGTAATTTCAGGGACCGGGAAATTTGACAATTTTTTGCCGTTAATTATGCTTAAAATGTAGATTAAATTTAATCTTTATTTTGGACCGGGAGAAGCAAAAATGTTGAATAAAAGAGTGAAGGAAAGAGAGGAAGTTATCAGGGAATTTGAGCAGTTAATTAAAGATTTTCAGGAGGTTGGGATTCATCTGAGAAAAAGACCAAATGACTACAATGAGCCTCATTATTTGATCTATGAAGCGGAGGAATTTCACCCTGTGGCTGAACTTTATGCCAGTATTGGACCCAGTGATGACGGAAGTGTGCACTTTTACATGCTGGGTTCACCTTTGGAGCAGAGAATAGTGAAGTTTATTGAGAATAACGTAACTGATGCCAGTTTAAGAAAAAAGCTGGTTCATTGCATCAGGGAAATTATGCCTCCTCCTCCCGAAGAACAGAAGATAAAGGAATACCTGGAAAAAGAAGCCAAAAAATTTAAGAAAATAAAACTCCAGATCCATAAAGAATAATTTTAAAAGAATCACCTTACCCGATTTTTTCCTGAAATTTATCAAGTCTTTCCGGGAGAAAGGATACTGAAAATACCCGGGCAAAGTGAGAGGTCAAACGGGAAATGACCTCTTCCAGGGGGGGAGAGTATCCCAGAATTTTTTCCAGTGAGGTTATAGCTGAGGGATGCATTCCGCAGGGATTAATTAAAGTAAAATGATTGAGGTTACAATTTATATTTAGCGCAAATCCGTGTAAACTTATCCAGTTTTTTATTTCTATCCCTATAGAAGCTATTTTGTAGCTATCAACCCATACTCCGGTAAGACCTTTTCTCCTTCCGGCAGGAACCGAAAAATCTCTGAGAGTTTCTATAATTACCTCTTCCAGATTTCTGAGATAAAGATGGAGATCTTTCCCGTAATCGGTCAGATCAAGTACAGGATAACCCACCAATTGACCCGGGCCATGATAGGTAACTTTTCCTCCTCTTCCGATGTGGTAAACAGAAATCCCCTCTTTTTTTAGTTTAATTTCATCAGCCAGAATCTCTTTTATGGAGCCTTTTCTGCCAATGGTAATAGTTGGCGGATGTTCCAGAACGAAGAGAACATCCTCCTTTATTTTTCCACACTTTTTGGCGAGATGGGTCTTTTTTTGCACTTCAAGCGCCTTCCGGTAATCTACTAATCCAGCTTCAACCAGAAAACATATTTTATTTTTATCCATCATTCCTTTTCTATTAAACACATTGTATTTGTCAAGTATCCCAACTTTAGACTCAAAACCTATTGACTGATAGCCGGGTTATTGTTAAATAAAATATCTAAGGTTTGGTCAAAAAAGAAGGGTTTAAAGAAGAAAATACTTGACTGAATTGATAATGTTTATAGATTTTAATAGTGGAGGCGACTAAATGAGATTGTCAACACGAGCAAGATATGGAGTGAGAGCTATGTTCGAGCTGGCCAAAAACTACGGTTCTTATCCTGTCCCGGTTAAGAAAATAGCCAGAGAGCAGAACATATCTCTTGCCTATCTGGAGCAGATATTGAACAGACTTGGCAGGGCAAGACTTGTTTACAGCGTGAAGGGTCCGGGAGGAGGATTTCTTCTAGCACGGAAGCCGGAGGAGATAAAAATAATCAACATCCTTCGTGTTCTTGGAGAAAATGTAAATCCCGTTTTCTGTGTGGATGAATTTGAGGAAAATCAATGCGAACAGGCAGAAAATTGTGTGGTGCGCCTTCTCTGGAAAAAAATGGGTGATAAAATAAAGGAGATTCTGGAGAATACGACCCTTAAGGATCTTTGTGAATGGTCAAAAGGAGGTTTAGATGAATTTAAACATGAATTCACGTTTTATAGATAGGGGGAGGATTTGATGAAGAAAAAACTGGCTTTAACTTTTCCCAAAGAACTGGTCAGCGAGCCAATAACCTATCGGTTGATTAAGGATTACGATATCGTGGTAAACATTATAAAGGCCAAAATAACCCCTTATGAAGAGGGAAGACTGGATCTTGAGGTTAGTGGAGACAGGGATGCTATAAACAGGGGCATAAATTATCTTGTAAATGTCGGTGTAAAGGTAGATCCTTTAATTGAAGAAATAAGATGGAATCCCGAAAGATGTAACCACTGTACAGTTTGTGTTCCTCTTTGTCCGGTAGGTGCTTTTGAAGTGGAAAGAAAGGAGAGAACCGTTTCCTTTAACAGTGAAAAGTGTATTGCCTGTGGAGTTTGTGTTCAGGCCTGTCCTTATAGAGCCATAGAGATATGTTTTTAATTTTACCTTACATAGGAGAGGCTCTTTGAGGAGAGAAAAGGTAGTGGTAGCCATGAGTGGTGGGGTAGATAGCTCAGTTGCCGCCTACCTTCTGATCCAGCAGGGTTATGAGGTGATTGGTATAAGCATGAAACTCTGGCAGGATGGAAGCAGGTATTGCAGTCCGGAAAACATTGAGGATGCTCGACGGGTTGCCCGGATTTTGTCCATCCCTTTTTATGTTGTCAACCTGGTAAATGAGTTTGAAAAGGAGGTGGTGGAGTATTTCTGTGAAGAGTACATCAATGCCCGCACTCCTAATCCCTGTGTTGTTTGTAATGAGAAAATCAAATTCGGAGTACTTTTAAAAAAAGCCAGAAAACTGGGTGCTTCATATGTGGCCACCGGACATTACACTAAAGTGAATTATGACCACAAAAAAGGACGGTACTGCCTTAAAAAGGGCAAGGACAGGGAAAAGGATCAGTCTTATTTTCTTTTTTCTCTTTCTCAATACCAGCTTGCCCATGCCATCTTTCCCCTTTCTGACTGGACCAAAAGTGAAGTTAAAAAGCTGGCAGATGGATTAAATCTGCCTGTTTCCCAGAAAAAGCAAAGCCAGGAGGTTTGCTTTATTCTGCAAAAAAGTTATAATGACTTTTTAATTCAGAGAATACCCAACTCTTCCCGACCAGGTCCTCTTCTAACTAAAGAAGGTCGGCTAATTGGAACCCATAAGGGGATACCCTTTTTTACGGTGGGACAGAGACGCGGTCTGGGAGGTGGAAGAAGGAAACCTCTTTACGTGATGGAGATCAGGAAGAAAGATGGTGCTATAATTCTGGGAGAAAGAGAGGACCTTTACTCCCGGAGTATGGAGGTGTCCAGAGTGAACTGGGTCAGTATTTCGCAGCCAGAAGAGAAAATCACCTGCAAGGTAAAGATAAGATATCAGCATCCTGAGTCTGAAGCTGTAGTTTACCCTCTGGAAGAGAAAAGATGCAGGGTAGATTTTTTTCAGCCTCAATGGGCCATTACTCCTGGTCAGGCTGCCGTGTTTTACAGGGAAGATGTCGTTCTTGGAGGGGGATGGATTGAAAGGGTAATAAGAAATTAAAAGGAGAAAAGTGCCATGAAACTGGATGAGACCATAATTTCCCGGGCAATTGTTGAGAGTTTTTTTAGAGATTTTCAGCAGAGTCTGAAGGTAAAAGTTGCTGTGGTGGGAGCCGGACCTGCTGGATTGACTGCGGGATACTATCTGGCAAAAAGTGGTATAAGGACCGCAATTTTTGAGAAGAGCCTGAGACTGGGTGGAGGTATGCCTGGAGGGGGGATGATGTTTAACAAAATAGTGGTTCAGGAACCAGCTCGGGCGATACTGGAAGAGATGCAGATAAAATGTACCCCTTACCATGATGGTTACTACGTGGCAGATTCTCTGGAGGCAGTAGCCTGCCTCACCTTAAAGGCAATAAGAGAAGGGGTGAAGATCTTTAATCTTGTGGAAGTTGAGGATGTGATGGTGAAGGATGGAAAAGTTCAGGGATTGGTGATAAACTGGGTGGCTACAAAAACAGCCGGTTTGCATGTTGATCCTCTGACAGTGGGTTGTGAGGCTACAGTGGATGCAACCGGTCACGGGTGTGAAGTGATAAAAAAGCTCCAGCAAAGAGAGAATATAAAACTAAATACTCCAACCGGGAAAATAATCGGTGAAGGTCCCATGTGGGCAGAAAAGGGAGAGACGGCAATTCTGGAATACACAAGGGAAGTTTATCCTGGAATTTATGTGAGCGGAATGGCGGCCAATGCCGTATATGGAGCACCAAGGATGGGACCTGTATTTGGTGGAATGCTTCTTTCTGGTAAAAAAGTAGCTGAGATTATATCAGCTAAATTAAAGACCTGATGAGGAAAAAAATGTCTGCAAGATTTAAAATTAACCTGTCAGATAATGCCTTAAAAGTCCTTGAAAAAAGATATCTACAGAAAGACACCGAGGGTAAAGTGATTGAAACTCCGGAACAGATGTTCCAACGGGTGGCTCATAACATTGCACAGGCCGAAAAGCTGTACGGAAAAAGCGAAAAAGAGGTAAAGGAAATAGAGGAGAATTTTTTTGAGATTATGGCACGCTTTGAATTTCTCCCCAACTCCCCCACACTTATGAATGCAGGAACAAATCTGCAGCAACTTTCTGCCTGTTTTGTTCTCTCGGTTGATGATTCCATAGAATCTATTTATGAAGCTATAAAACATGCAGCCATAATTCATAAATCCGGTGGGGGAACAGGTTTTTCTTTCAGCAGAATAAGGCCTAAAGGTTCTCCGGTGGGGACAACTTCAGGTGTGGCAAGTGGTCCTGTTTCTTTCATGAAGGTTTTTGATGCTTCCACGGAAGCCATAAAGCAGGGTGGAAGAAGACGTGGTGCCAATATGGGTATCCTTAACGTGAATCATCCTGATATTCTGGAGTTTATAACCTGCAAGGAGAAAGAAGGGGAACTTAGAAATTTCAATATCTCTGTTGCGGTGAGTGATGCTTTTATGGAAGCTGCCCAGAGACAGGGTGAGTATGAACTTATAGACCCTCATACGGGGAAAGTCTCCGGCAGGTTAAATGCTGCTGAAGTCCTGGACAAAATAGCAGAAATGGCCTGGAAAAACGGTGAACCGGGAATTATCTTTCTGGATAGAATAAACCAGTTCAATCCCACGCCCAAGATAGCACTCATAGAATCCACAAATCCCTGTGGTGAACAGCCCCTTCTTCCTTATGAATCCTGTAATCTGGGTTCTATAAATCTTTCCTGCATGGTGGAAAATGGAAAGTTGAACTGGGAAAAGCTAAGAGGAGTGGTTCACATTGCCGTGCGCTTTTTGGATAACGTGATAGACATGAACAGGTATCCTCTACCCCAGATTGAAAAAAATACCAAGGCAAACCGAAAAATCGGTTTGGGAGTTATGGGATTTGCCGATACGCTGATTAAATTGAGGATTCCATACAATTCTAAGAAGGCTTTAAATCTGGCAGAAAAGTTGATGAGCTTTATTCAGGAAGAGTCCAAAAAGGCTTCTCAAAAAATAGCTAAAGAAAGGGGAGTCTTCCCTAATTTTAAGAAAAGTGTGTGGAACGAGAGGGGAATGGCACTTAGAAATGCCACCACCACTACCATCGCGCCTACGGGCAGTATTTCCATGATTGCGGACTGCTCTTCAGGTATTGAACCTCTTTTTAGTCTGGTTTACTACAAGGAAGTCCTGGGAGGAGAAAGACTTTTATATATTAACGGTGAATTTGAAAAAATAGCCCGGAAGGAAGGCTTTTATTCCAGAGAACTTATGGACAAAATTGCCGCCACCAACGGAAGCTGTCAGGATATATCTGAGGTTCCGGAGGAGATAAGAAAAATATTTGTTACTGCCTTTGATATTTCCTACCAGGACCATATAAAGATGCAGGCTGTTTTTCAGCGCTACACCGATAATGCAGTGTCCAAAACCATCAATTTGCCCAACAGTGCCACAAAAAATGATATCAGAGATGCCTTTATTCTGGCTTATAAACTGGGATGCAAGGGAATAACGGTTTATCGAGACAAAAGTAGAGAGGAACAGGTAATCACGGTAGGGGAAAAGGAAAGGGAAAAAGCGGTTCTTACCCCTCGTCCTCGAGCAAAGGTAACCTATGGTATGACCAGAGAGATAAGAACAGGATGTGGGGACCTTTATGTCACCATAAATGAAGATGAGCAAGGGGAACCTTTTGAGGTTTTTGCTCAACTTGGAAAATCAGGAGGATGTGCAGCTTCCCAGACAGAGGCAATAGGAAGACTGGCTTCTCTTGCCCTTCGTTCGGGAATTCCCTGGTTTTTAATAGTAAAACAACTTAAAGGAATAAGCTGTGATCGTCCCTGGGGTCTTGGAAAAGGCAGAATTCTTTCCTGTGCCGATGCCGTAGCTAAAGCTATAGAACTTTACCAGGAAGAGAAGGCAGGCAAGAAACCTCTCTCCGAGGTTAAGATAAAAAAAGTAGAAAAGAAACTGGAGGTAAAACCGGCTAACTTTCAGTCAGAAAGAGGAATTGGAGCCTGTCCTGAATGTGGGTCAAGTGCAATAGAACATGAAGGTGGCTGTTTCGTTTGCAAATCCTGTGGTTACAGCGAATGTGATTAGTAAGTTATGACAATGAGAAGATTAGCCCTGAGGGTTCCAGCCAAGCTAAATCTTTATCTTGATGTCCTGTACAGGAGAGATGATGGGTATCATGAAATTGAATCCCTTGCTCAGTCCATCAGTCTCTACGACGTTCTTCGACTGGAAAAAATAAAAAAAGGTATTGAGATTGATCTTTCTGAGGGTAGCGGGCTTCGGAAAGGGGATAACCTGGTCTTCAAAGCGGCAAAACTCTTCTTTGAAGTAACCTCTATTTCCCCGGGAGTAAAGATATACCTTGAAAAGAAAATTCCCGTGGGTGGAGGACTGGGAGGAGGTAGTGCCGATGCTGCCGGGACTTTAATAGGGTTGAACTGGCTTTTTGACACCCGAATTGACCTTTCCAGACTTTTAAGTTGTTCTTTGAAACTGGGTGCTGATGTTCCTTTTTGTATCCTTGGTGGAACAGCTATTTTGAGGGGTAAAGGCGAGAAAATTTACCCACTACCTTCCATGAGGGAAGGCTGGGTGGTTCTTGTTTATCCAGAGATACCGGTGTCCACAGCCTGGGCTTATTCAAAGGTCAGTTCAAGGTTGACACCGTCAGGTTTAAATGTTAAATTAAACTTGAGCCGGGTAAAACAGATATTATCTTCCAGGAAACTTACCAGCGTGGAAGGTTTGCTTTACAATAAATTAGAGGAGGTGGTGGTTGAGAGGTTTCCCGTAATAGGTGATATTAAGAAAAAAATTAAAAATATGGGTGTGAGAGGGGTTTTGATGTCAGGAAGCGGATCCACGGTCTTTGGTCTGGTGGAGGATAGAGAAACTGCTCTAAAGCTGGCAAAAGCTCTTTCGGGAAAGGGAAAAGTTTTTGTGACACAACCTGTTGAAGGAGTTAGCAAGGAGGATTAGCTTGAGAATTTCTGAGATAAAAATAAAGAAAGTGGAAGGCAAAGATAGATTTAAAGCCTGGGTAACTTTAACTTTTGACAATGAGTTCCGCATTCATGGACTTAAAATCATTCAGGGAAGAGATGGCCCCTTTGTAGCTATGCCTTCTCGAAAATTACCCAACGGGGAGTTTATTGACACTGCCTACCCTTTAACTCCAGAATTGAGAGAGACAATTCAAAGAGAGGTTCTTAACGAGTACAATCGCCAAACTACATAAAATCAGACAAAAAAGTACCCTCCGGGAAGGGAGGGTACTTTTATTTTGAAAATTAAGGTGAAATATGAATCCAAATACTCAATACAAGGCCGGTTTTGTGACACTTGTGGGTAGACCCAATGTGGGAAAATCCACTTTATTGAACAAACTGGTGGGGGAAAAAATTGCCATCATTTCTCCACGACCTCAGACTACACGTAACATTATAAGGGGAGTTGTTACCTTTGAGGAAGCTCAGATTGTCTTTGTGGATACTCCAGGGCTCATGCATATAGACAAAGCTCCCACACCAGTTGATCGAAAGATTCTGGAAGAAACTATAAAGGGTCTGGAGGGGGTGGATGTGGTGGTGGTGATTGTTGAACCTAAAATTCCCGGACCCGAAGATGAGTTTATTTTCTCTCATTTAAAAAAAATAAGAAAGCCGACCATTCTGGCATTAAACAAAATCGACAGAATAAAAAAAGAGGAAATAGATAACTACATGGGTGAGTATGAAAAACTTTTTACTTTTAACAAATCCATTCCCATTTCTGCCAAAAAGGGAACCAACCTGTCTATCCTGACGGGAGAAATAATTGGCTATCTTCCCGATCATCCCCCCTATTATTCTTCAGATTTGATTACCGATCAACCAGAGAGGATTCTGGTGGCAGAACTTATAAGAGAAAAGGTATTTCAGCTTACCCGTCAGGAGGTTCCCTATTCTGTTCTGGTTAAGGTTCATGAGTTTAAGGAGAGAAGCCGGGATCTAACCTATATAAGTGCCACCATTTATGCGGAACACTCATCTCAAAAAGGTATCCTTATAGGGAAAAAGGGGAGTATGATTAAGAAAATAGGAGAACTGGCCAGAAAGGAGATAGAAAATCGCCTGGGATGCAGGGTTTATCTTGATTTGAATATAGGTGTAAAGAAAGGGTGGCGCAAAAACATTGATTCTCTGAAAGACATCGGGTTTGAAATTAGATGATAACCAGATTGTCCCGGTGTATCACCTCATCATAATATTTGTATCCCAGTTTTTTCTCAATCTCCTGGGTGTGTACACCTTTTAATTTTTCCAGTTCCTGATTTGAATAATAGACTATCCCTCTGGCAAACTCCTTTCCCTGAAAATCCACCAGTCCCACCGTATCACCCGGTTGAAACTTACCCACCACCCCTTTTATACCTACAGGAAGAAGACTTCCTCCTTTTTTTAAAATTGCCTCCTTTGCCCCCTCATCCACAAGGATTTTTCCCTTTACCTTGCTTCCATATGCAATCCACTGTTTTTTGGCCTGGAGCCTATCCTTAGCGGGAAGAAAAAGTGTTCCACCCTGGGCTGTAGAAAAGAGTCTCTTTAAAAAGCCTCTACCGCCACCAATAATCACCGGTATTCCGGACCTGGTAGCTACTTTGGCTGCCTCTATTTTTGTTTGCATTCCACCTACTCTTCCCTCCACACAGGTTCCCTGAGCCATCTGTTCTATTTCCCTGTTTATTCTATCCACCAGAGGAATAAGTTCGGCCCGGGGATTTTTTTTAGGATCACAGGTGTAAAGCCCCTCAATGTCGGAAAGTATAACCAGAAGGTCGGCATCTATAAGCCCGGCAACCAGTGCTGAAAGAGTATCATTATCTCCAAATTTTATCTCCTCCACAGCAACTGTATCATTTTCATTCACTATGGGGATGGTTTCCAGGTTGAGGAGAGTAAGGATGGTGTTTCGGGCATTAAGATAAGCCAGGCGGTGAGAGAGATCTCCTGCAGTTAGAAGAACCTGACCTACAATTAGGCCCCTTTTTTCAAACCATCGGTAGTAAAGATCCATGAGTTGGATCTGGCCAATGCTTGCCAGAGCCTGTTTGGAAGGGATAGCTTTCAGATTTTGAAACCGATGGCTTCCTTTTACTTTCTTACTTCCAAGGGCAATAGCTCCAGAGGATACCAGAACCACCTGTCTTCCTTCCTTTAAGAGTTTATCTATTGAATCAACAAGTTCTGTCACAAAGGGCAAATCAATTTCCTTCTCCTTTAATAGCAAACTGCTACCTACCTTTATGACCAGTTTTCTGGCTTTTTTGATAAAATAAGTTCTACCTGCCTTCATCTTTCCAGAGGACCTCTGAGAGTTGAAAAATCAGGTCTTTTAATCCTTCACCTGTTTTTGCTGAAATCCCCAGCACGGGATAATCTAATTTTAAACTTTCCTTTAACTTTTTCAATCTCTCTCTTGCTCCTGGAAGGTCTATTTTATTGCCGGCAACGATTTGTGGCTTTTTTAAAAGTTCAGGATTATAATTTTCAAGTTCTCTTATTATAATGTGGTATTTTTCCACAGGATCTGGCGAAGTATCATCACCCACATCAATCAGGTGAAGAAGTATCTTGCTCCTCTCTACATGTCTTAAGAATCTATGGCCAAGACCCTTACCCTCTGATGCTTTTTCTATCAATCCAGGAAGATCAGCAGCAATGAAACTTCTCAACTCATCAACTTTAACTATTCCCAGATGAGGTCTCAAAGTGGTGAAAGGATAGGGAGCTATTTTGGGATGAGCGCTGGAAATTCTGGAAAGCAAAGTGGATTTACCGGCATTGGGAAGACCAACTATTCCCACATCGGCGATGAGTTTTAGTTCCAGTTTAAGCCAGCGAGTCTCCCCGCTTTCACCTTTCTCTGCAGTTCGAGGTGCCTGATTGACGGGAGTTTTAAAGCTGGCGTTACCTTTTCCCCCTCTTCCTCCTCTGGCCACGAGAAATACTTTTCCGTGCTCATCCAGATCAGCAAGAATATTTCCCTGCTCGTCCTTCACCACGGTTCCAGGTGGGGTATTTAAAATTATATCCTGTCCCTTTTTTCCTTTTTTATTTTTTCCACTGCCTGGGGCTCCATTTTCAGCTACAAAGTGGCTGTGGTCGTGAAAGTAGGCAAGAGTGGAAACCCTCCTGTCAGCTTTAAGGATTATACTTCCCCCGTCCCCTCCATCTCCACCATCCGGGCCTCCCCGGGGAACCCCTTTTTCCCGCCGAAAACTCACGCACCCATCTCCACCTCTGCCAGCTCTAACATGGATTTTCACCTCGTCAAAGAAATATTCACGTGTCATTTTCTAAAAGCTTCCTGTATCTTTCTTCTTCAGAGTAAATACATCCACAGTAATTTTGATGGTAAAGACCCATTTTTCTGGAAATCTCCCTGCTTTCCCTCCAGCCCTCCTTAAACTGATGAAGGTAGGGTTTTACCGAATATTCCTTGCCCACTTGCTCAATAGCCTGAATCATAAGATCCCGGTTCTGGTGGGGGGAATAAAGAAGGGTTGACCCGAAATAGTCAAATTTTCCTCTTCTGGCAAAGATGGCTGTTTTTTTAAACCGGATATAATAGCATATCAGGCAGCGCTTTGACTCACGGTAAACAATCTCTCTTAAAAATTCCTGAAGCTCGTATCTGTTTTCGTAGATTATTTTTGCCCCTTCTTTTTCTGCCCATTCCCTGACAGAGTTTAATCTTTTGAGATATTCCTGAAGTGGATGGATGTTGGGATTGTACCAGAATCCAATTACTTCATCAAACTTCTCTTTTAATCTGGGAAAGACATAAAGAGCACAGGGAGCACAGCATATGTGAACGAGAATTTTCATCTTGAATATGGCCTCACCTTATAATTTATAAGACAAACGGGACGCTGTCAATAAGGATAATCCTGACATTGAAGGGGATCTGTTGTATTTTTTTGAATATTTGCTATAAAGAGATTGAAAATAAAAATATAAAAATCATATTATCACTCCGGGAGAGCATCTTTACGGGGAAAGTATCGAACTTATCAGAGAGCTGGTCAACAATGCTTATGATGCTGACGCCACAAGGGTGGATATTACCATTGACGAAGAAAAGATCGTTGTTGAGGACAATGGAACCGGGGTGGATCTTGAGGGTTTAAAATGGTACTTTAACATAGGTTCTCCCCATAAAAGGAAACAGAAAAAATCTACCATCTTTGGAAGAGACTTAATCGGTCAGTTTGGGATAGGGAAATTTGCCAGTCTGGCTGTCTACCTCTCCTCCAGGACAGCATGATGGGACCAGGGTTACTCTCCTGGGACTTACCAGAAAATTTCGAATTGAAGATGTAAAAAACCGCCTGAGAGAAACAGTTCCACTTGCCATTGGCAATTTCTCTTGTTATCTCAACGGGAAAAAAGTTACTCCTCACTACATAGCTGAAAGGAGTATCCCTTTCATGGAGGAGCCTAAGGCGAAAGGTACAGATGAAAGCTGTCCCAATGTCAGTCAGGGACAGTTGACAGGTTTAACTATAAAAATACAATAGAAAGGACAAAAAAGGAGTCTGGTTTGCTCAAATATACCTTCATTCACATTCCGGGAATTGGAGAAAGAACGGAGCAATTTCTCTGGCGAAACAACATCCTGTGCTGGGAAGATTATTTTAAGAACCCCTACCAGATTGGACTTCCCACCAGGATTCATCTTAATCTATCACTTTTTTTAAGATTGTCTCTGAATGCACTTTTAAAAAAGGATATACTTTTTTTTAAGAGGTTTTTACCTGAAAAAGAACTCTGGAGACTTTATCCCGAATTTAAAAAAAGAACAGCCTTCCTGGACATTGAAACTACCGGACTTGGAACAGGCAGAGATTATGTAACGGTAATAGGTCTTTTTGATGGTGAAAATATGCAGTTTTTCGTTCAGGGAAAAAATTTAAATAGATTCCCTCAGGTAATTAGAAAGTATCTGGTTATTGTCACTTATAATGGTAAGCAATTTGACATTCCTTTCCTGCAATACGCCTTTGGAGGATTTGAGTTTCCTCAGGCACACATTGATCTAAGATACCTCCTGCAGAGACTTGGTTACAGCGGTGGTTTGAAAAAAATTGAAAGGGCTCTTGGAATACAACGATCCAGGAGAGTAAGAAATCTCAACGGTTTTGATGCCGTGAAACTCTGGAACAGGTATATGGATGGAGAACCGGAGGCTCTTAAGCTTTTGCTTGAATACAACCGGGAGGACGTTGTCAATCTCAAGTATTTAATGGAATTTGCCTACCAGAAAATGATCAAATCCCTCCCTTTTTTTCCTCTTAAAGATAGTTTGATTTACTCCTGATGGGTGAAGATTCATGAAACAAGTTCAATTACAAATAATAAGGAGGAACAGGTGAATCAAAAGGAATATCAAATAGCTGTGATTCCTGGAGATGGTATTGGACCGGAAGTAACAAGGGAAGCAATTAAGGTACTTAAGGCAGCATCCCGGAAAACCGGGTTTTGCTACAGGTTGATAAATTACGATTTTGGAGCTGAAAGATATTTAAAGACAGGGGAAACACTTCCCGATTCTGCCCTTGAGGAATTAAAACAAATGGATGCCATTTTCCTGGGGGCAGTTGGTGACCCCCGGGTTGAACCGGGAATCCTGGAAAAAGGTATTCTCCTTAAGCTAAGATTTGGCCTTGACCAGTACATAAATCTTCGTCCTGTAAAACTCTATCCAGGAGTGTGGACACCACTTAAGGATAAGGGACCGGAAGATATTGATTTTGTGATAGTGAGAGAAAATACCGAGGGTCTCTACCTTGGTGTGGGAGGGTTCATCAAAAAAGGGACACCTGATGAGGTTGCTATTCAGGAAATGGTCAACACCAGAAAGGGAGTTGAAAGATGTGTGAGATTTGCCTTTGAATATGCAAAAAAACGCAACAGAAAAAAGAAAGTCACCCTCTGTGACAAAGCCAATGTTTTGACCTATGCACATGATTTATGGAGAAGGGTTTTCAGGGAGGTAGGAGAGGAGTATCCTGATATTGAGAAAGATTATGCTTTTGTGGATGCCACCTGTATGTGGATGATTAAAAATCCGGAGTGGTTTGATGTAATTGTCACCTGTAACATGTTTGGAGACATTATTACTGATCTTGGAGCCATGATTCAGGGAGGCATGGGAGTAGCAGCTGGAGCAAATATAAATCCTGAAGGAGTTTCCATGTTTGAGCCAATTCATGGTTCAGCCCCCAAGTACACGGGCAAGAACGTCATAAATCCTATGGCAGCCATCTGTGCCATGCAGATGCTTCTTGATGTTATAGGTGAAAACAGAGCAGCTGAAATAGTGGAAAAGGCTGTTGAAAGGACTTTTGCTTCCGGTAAACTCAAGGACCTTTCCACTCGCAGTGGTCTAAAAACCAATGAAATAGGGAATATGGTGGTCAGCCATATTTTAAATACAAACCTGGGTAATGCTTAAAAGATGGCTTTAAAAAGTCGTGTTGACCCGGTAAAGGTAAAAGGAGACCTGTATAAGGCAGTATACTCGGTTATAGAGTATGCCCGAGGCATTCCCCTGCATGGCAAGAAAATTTTGCTGAAACCCGATCTGGTGGAGCCCTGCTCACCGGAAAGCAAAGTAAAATAGAAATAGCTTAAAATACTGTTTTTATTGGCAATTGCACTAAAGGTATTGCTGGAAATTTCTGGATTCCGGGCTGTCCCCCTGAGAGAGGACAAATGAAAAAGACTCTAAAGATTAAAGTTAAAGATTCGGGTTGCCGATAATAAAAATAGACGGTTAATTGTGTTTAAACTGGAAAATTCTCACTTTATCTTCAATGAATGAAAAAGAGAAAAAAACTTTGTTGATTGCCGATGATGTTAAATTATTTCAGATACTGATCAAACAGACCTTGACTTCCAAGAATTATGAGTTAATTTTTGTAGAGAAAGGCAGACAGGTCCTTGACATAGTCATGAAAAGGGACATTGATCTTTTAATTCTTGATGTTGAACTGCCTGATATGAGTGGAATTGAGGTTTTGAGACAGATCAGAAAGCTGAATGTGGATATGCAATCTGTAGTTGAGTTGAAGGAGCTTCCTGTAATAATGGTTACCGCTTATCCCCGGGAGGAGATAAGAAGAGAAGCTGAAAGACTGGGAGTGATCAGTTTCCTTGGTAAACCCATAGACAGGAAAAAGCTGCGCAAAATGGTGGAAGATGTGCTCCGGGGACAATATGAAGCTGTTGCCAGAAGAAAACTCATTCTCTGTGCTGATAGTGAGCCAAGAGTGCAAAGGTTCTATGAGGGAACCTTAAGTGATGAGGAGTGTACTGTGATGTGTGTGTCCAGTGGAATTGAAGCACTGGAAGCCGTGGAATTCCATCAGCCAGATCTTATTATTACCGAGCTGAACCTGCCCGAAATGGATGGTCTGGAATTTTTACAGACATTGAAGGAATCAGGTCGTGATATTCCTGTAATTGTCATAAGCAGTGTGGGAGAAAAGGAGGGAAAGGAAAAGGTGAAAGATATTGGAATGGTTAAGAATTATCTTGCCAAACCCTTTAAGCTTGATGAATTGAGAAAAAATGTAAGAGAAATCCTGAAGGAGGCCAAAGATTAATGAGCCATGAAATAACCATTATGATTGTGGATGATTCGGCAACCATGCGTAAAATTGCCCGCCATCATCTTACCCAGCTTGGCTACAGTAGTATTGTTGAAGCAACCAACGGTGCAGAGGGGCTAAAAAAAATCGATGAGGAAAAAATAGATCTCATCTTCTGTGATTGGAACATGCCAGAGATGAACGGTTTGCAGTTTCTCCATGCATTAAGGGAAAAAGGCAAAGAAACACCGGTGATTATGCTAACAACAGTTAGTACTCAGGAGGAGGTTGTAGCCGCGCTTAAGGCGGGAGCAACAAATTATATCACCAAGCCTTTTACGCGGGATGATTTGAAAAAGAAATTAGAACAAACACTGGGGCAATAAAATAAAAGGAGACAAAAGATGGAATCAAGAAAGATACAGGATACATCGGTTTCCTCTCATTCTTCAATCCAGAAAATAGACAGAGGGGAATTTAAGAGAAAGCTGGTCAGGCTCTCGGAGAAAATAAAAAGTGACCAGATAGACCTTTCCGCCGAAGCTAAAAAGGTGTCAGAGTATGTAAAGATAATTAAGAATATGCCTGATGTGAGGGAGGATAAGATTCAGGAGGTGGAAAGGAAAATTGCCTCCGGAGCCTATGAATCAAAAGAGGTTCTGGAAGAAACTTTGCAAAAGATCATAAAAGAGATTCTGTAGGTTAAAATTTTTCCTATCTCCTGCCCGAAAATTTTTCCCTTTGTACAAATCCTAATATTTTTTCTCTCTTTTCCAGCTTTCAAATTGCCAGCCTTTTCCAATCTCAAAAATCTCTGGCATAAATTTTGCATGTTTATAGACTGGTTCCAAATAACTTTCTCAGGGGATGGCTATGCTTAGAGGACTTTTCAGTGCAGCATCAGGAATTGTTGCCACTTCAAGAGCTCAGGAGATTATAACCAACAATATTACCAATGTAGCAACGCCCGGGTTTAAAAAAGATATTCCCATTTATGAGAGTTTTTCCCTGATTTTACAGAGACAGATGGAATCTGATGAAAGGCAGTCCAGACTGGAAAATACCTGGGTTGATTTCAGTCAGGGAGAAATAGAGCCAACCCGGAGGCGTCTTGATCTTGCCATTAAGGGAGACGGGTTTTTTGCCCTTCTTACCCCTCAGGGGATTGCCTACACCCGGGCGGGCAATTTTACGCTGGACAGAGAGGGACGGATAATAACTCCTCAGGGATTTTTCCTTCTGGGAAAAAAAGGTCCTTTAGTTATTCCTGAAGGAGGAGCTGGTGAACTGAAAATCACTCCTGAGGGAGAGGTCTTTGTAGATGGGAAAATGATTGACCAGATAAGAATAGATGTTTTTCCCGATCCACCCCTTTATCTTTACAAAGAAGGAGAAAATCTATTTAAAATCGGAGTGGCATCTTCACCAGGTCAGGTTCAGGGAAGTTACAGGGTAGAGCAGGGATGCCTTGAATCTTCCAATGTAGATATAGTTGAGGAGATGGTAAACCTGGTAGTTAACCTACGGCTCTACGAGGCAAGCCAGAAAGCCATTCAATTGCAAGATGCTACCCTGGATAAGATATGTAATCAAATTAGATAAACCGCAGGAGGTAAAAAATGTTAAGAGCTTTGTGGACAGCAGCAGCTGGAATGAAAGCCCAGCAGCTTTTTATTGACACTGTTGCCAATAACCTTGCCAACGTGAACACCATAGGATTCAAGAAAAGCAGGGTAGATTTTCAGGACCTTCTCTATCAGAACATAAGCATTGCCGGGGGTAAAGCTCCAGGTGGTGGACAGCTTCCGGTGGGAATTCAAATAGGACACGGAGTTCAACCCGTAGCCATTGGCAAGATATTCACTCAGGGAGAAATAACCGAAACCCAGAATCCACTTGATCTTGTAATTGAAGGTGACGGGTTTTTTCAGGTACTTCAGCCTGATGGAAGTATAGCTTATACCCGTGATGGGGCTTTCAAGCTGGACAAAGATGGAAGGATGGTTACTGCCAATGGTCTTCCTCTTGAACCGGAGATAATCATTCCACCTGAGGCTACCAATATCTCCATCTCTCATGATGGGACAGTCTCTGTTTTACTTCCCGGAGACACGACACCTCAGGAAGTGGGTAAGATTACTCTGGCCAAGTTCATAAATCCGGCGGGACTTCAAAGTATCGGATACAACCTTTACAAACCCACAGATGCTTCAGGAGAGGCCATTACGGGAACTCCCGGACTTGAAGGATTCGGGATCGTCTCTCAGGGCTTTCTGGAGATGTCTAATGTTCAGGTAGTTGAAGAAATGGCCAACATGATTATTGCTCAAAGGGCTTACGAGATTAACTCCAAAGCCATTCAGACAACTGACGAGATGCTTCGCATTGCCAATAATCTGCGAAGGTAAGGACTAAAAAATGAAGGCAAGAGGTAAAGTCTTATTATCTTTTGCTTTAACCCTCATATACCTTATTTGCCCTTGCTTAGTTTCGGTAAGTGCCGAAAAAGTAGTTGTTTTTCTAAAATCCGAAGCTCAGGTTGAAGACGATGTCATTCTGCTCGGGGATATTGCTGAAGAAATCAGGGCAGAAGGGGGTTTAAAGGAAAGACTGTTAAAGGCAAGAATTGGTTCCTCCCCTCTTCCCGGGAAAAGACGCACCTTAAGTAGAGACTATATCCTGGTCCGGCTTTACCAGAAGGGACTGTCACCGGAGGATGTTGCCGTTCTGGGAAGTAGTGAAATTGTGGTAACCAGAGAGTCCATACTGTCTGACCTTTCGGGAGAGAAGAAACCTTCTCTCAAAGACCAGGTTTTTCTTGTGAAAAGAGGCGATCTGGTAAGACTGATGCTGGAAACGAAAAACCTGAAAATTGTAACCCGGGGAAAAGCTTTAGAATCGGGAAAGAAGGGGGATATAATTGAGATTTTGAATATGTCTTCCTTTAAGAAGATAAAGGGAGAAATTGTTGCTCCCCTCACGGTGAAAGTAAGTCCTTTTAACAATTTTTAAGGAGGATATGAGGATGAGGTTACCGATTATTTTTTTTCTTTTGTTTTTTCTTATCTTTCAACCTCTTTCAGCACAGGCGGTAAGGTCACTTTTTGCTACTCCCCGTGCCTGCAAAGTCGGAGACACTTTAACTGTAATTATCTCCGAGTTTTCCACGGCTTCTCAAACTGCCAAAACAGATTTTTCCAAAGGGACAAAAACTCAGGGGGAAATAGAGCTTGCAAACGGTGGAGAACTTCCTGCCTGGACATGGAACTACTCCAGTGATTTTGCGGGATCAGGGTCAACTCAAAGGAAGGGGAGCCTTGTTGCCAAGCTGACTGTTGAAGTGGTGGAAGTTCTTCCTAATGGAAACCTGAGGATAAAGGGGGCAAAGAGAGTAAAAATTAACGAGGAAGAACAGATAATCTATCTTGAAGGAGTTGTTCGTCCTGAGGATATAGGAGAGAACAACACCATATCTTCAGTTAACATAGCCCAGGCCAATATAAGGTATGAGGGGAGAGGTCCCATAAGTGAAGGTAAAAGACCGGGAATTATTTCCCGGCTGCTTAACTGGTTAAGACTTTTTTAAAAGAGGATGAAAATGAAAAAATTTCTTTTTATTGTTATCCTGTCAGCTCTTACTTTTCTTTCTACCTTTTCTTTTGCTGATGATGTCCAGGTTAGAATAAAGGATATAACTTATATTCAAGATCTCAGAGAAGTTCAACTTTTTGGTTATGGACTTGTTGTGGGTTTAAATGGAACCGGTGATAAGACAGGTGCTATATTCACCGTGCAGTCAATCAGTAACATGCTTCAGAATATTGGGATTGCTGTTGATCCTGAAGAGTTGAGAGTGAAAAACTGTGCGGCGGTAATAGTTACTACAACTATTTCCAGCCTGAACAAAGAGGGAAGCAGGGTGGACGTGGTGGTTTCTTCTCTGGGTAACGCCACAAGTCTTGAAGGGGGAACCTTACTTCTCACTCCTCTTCAGGCGATGGACGGTGATGTATATGTGATGGCACAGGGGGCTGTGTCCATAGGTGGATTTAATGTTGAGGCAGGAGGAGCTGCCGCCCGCAAAAATCACCCCACGGTAGGCAGAATTCCTGGAGGTGGAATAGTAAAAAAATCGCTTCCGGCCGAGATTTCACCAGAGCAGATCAATCTGGTACTCAATCAGCCTGATTTTACCACTGCCCATCGTATATGTGAAGTAATAAACAAGACATTTTCCAAAGAACTGGCTACAGCAAGGGAGGCAAGTCTGGTCAGGGTTAAGGTCCCGGAGGAAATGCAGGAAGGAAAACTGGTAGATTTTATCTCTCGCATTCAAAATCTCTCGGTAAGTCCTGAGCAGCGAGCCAGAGTGGTGATTAATGAAAGAACCGGAACCATAGTTGTGGGAGGAGATGTCAGGATTTTACCTGTGGCTGTAGCTCATGGAAATTTATTTGTGACTGTTGAAACCACACCTGTTATATCTCAACCACCTCCTTTTTCCGAAGGGGAAACGGTGGTTAAAGAAAAGGTAGAGATAAAAACCGAAGAAGAAAAGGGAAGGGTTGCCCTCCTCAAGGGAGCCACAGTGGAAGAACTGGTAAATTCCCTTAATGCTCTTGGAGTTAGTCCACGTGACATAATTGCCATCTTTCAGGCGTTAAAAGAGGCCGGGGCATTAAATGCCGAGCTTATAATAATGTGAGAGAAGGTTAAAAAAAATGTATCACTTTGATCCATTAATTAAGAGTTGCAGTCATGGGATATCATTAACCTGGAACCTTTCAGAAAGCGAGAATTATGGAAAGCTAAGTGAAAAGAAACTCCAAAAAGTGTGTTCCCGGTTTGAAGCTATTTTTCTTGGTTATCTTTTCCTTCAGATGAAGAAAACCGTACCTGAGTCCGGTTTTCTTGAGGAAGGATTTGCTCAAAGAATCTATGAAGAGGAATTTTACCGGGTGATGGCAGAAAAAATGGCTGAAGCGGGGGGAATAGGGCTTGCCAGAATTTTATATCGGCAACTTAAAGATAAGGTTATTAAAAATAGTCAGGGAGGGTTAAATGGAGGAGATAAAGAAATTAACCAGAGTTCTAAAAAAGGAGCTTCATCTTTACGAAAGACTGCACAAGCTCTGTGAAGAGGAAGAAAAGGCTATTGTTGAGGGTGATTTAAAAAAACTTGAAGATACGGTTCGGGAACAGGAGAGGATCTTCCTGGAGATGAGAGTATGGGAAAAACTCCGGATAAATCTTATTGAGTCACTTAAAAGACGATTTCTTCTTCCTGAAGATGCTGGTTTTTCTGAAGTTGTTAAAAAAACAAAGGGGAAGCCAATGTCAGAAGAAATTGAAAACTTAAGGGATAAGATAGTCTTCAGGATCGGACAGATCAATAAGCTCAACCGGAGGAACATATCTTTACTTGAGTACTCCCTGAAGTTGGTTGATGAGTATTTCCACAGATTGACCGGGACCACCACCACCTCTACTTATGGTCCTAAAGGGAAAAACAAGGTGGAAGAACAAACCCGGAAGCTATTGAACAAAACAGGTTGATTTCCCTCAAAGGAGTCTCTAAATGGAAGCTTTAAGGTCTCTTGAAATCGGGATAAGAGCAGTAAGAACTCAACGACAGGCACTCCACGTAATAGGTCACAACATTGCCAATGTTAACACACCGGGATTTTCCCGCCAGAGGGCAATACTTGCCACTACTTTATCCGAAGGGTCAATGGGAACCGGAGTTAAGGTGGAAAGTATCCAGCGACTCCGTGATGAGGTGATTGACTTCTACATCCGGGAGGAAAACCCCACCTTAAATCGCTGGAAAGCCAAACAGGAGATGCTTGAAGAAATGGAGATTCTTTTCAATGAGCCCTCAGATAACAGTGTTGGAAAGATATTAAGCGATTTCTGGGATGCCTGGTCAGATCTGGCCAACAATCCGGAAAGCGGAGCGGCAAGAGCAAATGTTAAAGAACAGGGAGAGGCTCTCTGCGAAGCCTTCAGGAGTTTGTATCAGAACCTTAGAGATCTACAGCTTAAAATTGATGAAGATATACAGGCAGAAGTTGAACACATAAACAGTCTTATCCAGCAGATAGCTCATCTTAATACGGAGATTGAAAAGATAGAACTGGGGGGTAGAGCTCAGGCCAATGATTTGAGAGATAAGCGTGATTTACTCCTTGATGAGCTGTCCGAACTTATAAATTTTAAATATCAGGAAATGCCGGATAATACCCTGCGAATCAGTGTTTATGGACAGCTCCTGGTAAGTAAGGGAACTGTTTCCCCTTTCATAACCGAGGCAGGTGAAAACGGATTCTTGAAGGTAAGATGGAGAGATAGTGGAGAGGAGGTGGTAATTACAAGCGGGAGAATCAAAGGTCTTATGGAGATGAGGGATGAAATTATTCCCGGATTTCTTGAAGCGCTGGATGAACTTGCTTCCACTTTAATAGAGGAGGTTAACGCTCTCCATCGTCAGGGAATAGGTCTTGATGGAACAGCACAGATCAAAGCATGGAAGGATTTTAATGGGGTTCTGGGTAGTGATGGAAGTTTTGAAATTAATGGGGTAAATATTCAGGTTATGGCGGGGGATGACCTTGATGCAATTATTGCTAAGATAAATGCTGAAATTACCAATACGGGAGTAGAGGCAAGCAGAGAGGGAGACCGACTCGTTCTCCGACCTTACTCCTTAAATCCTCAAACCATAAGAATCACCGCTGATCCTGATGGGATCATGCTGGATGAACTCGGGATTTTAGCCAATTTTTTTCAGGGAACTGGTGCAGAGGATATAAGTCTTGATCCAGCAATCCAAGAAGATTTAAGTAAGATAGCTGCTTCCATAAATGGAGCCCCCGGAGATAATAGCAATGCTTTGCTTATTTACTCTCTAAAAGATAAACCCCTTCTTGAAGGGGGAACCTCCACTTTTTCGGATTACTACGGTAGAGTAATAGCCAACCTGGGAGTGGAGGCAAGTCAGACAGCTGGATTAAAGGAAAATCAGGAAACTCTCGTCGAGCAGCTGGAAAACAGAAGACAGAGTATATCCGGAGTTTCTATTGATGAGGAGATGACCAGCATGATTCTTTTTCAACAGGCATATCGGGCTGCTGTGTATTTTTTACAGGTGATAAGTGAGATGCTGGATATTCTGGGTAAAGCAATGGTGGAAATGTAACGATAAATAAAATAATTAAATAAGGTGAGAAAGATGCGCATCACTGATGCCATGCTTTCAAGAAGTGTCATTAACAGCATAAACGATAGTAAATCCCGTCTGGGGGAGATTCAAAAGATGATTTCCACCGGAAAGAGGGTAAACAAACCCTCTGATGATCCACTTCGTATATCCTCCATATTCAATTTTAAAAAGGAACTTCAGGAAATTGACCAGTATTTGCGCAATGCAGAAACTGCTACCACCTGGATAGACCTTGCCACCAACACCTTAACCCAGGTCTCTCAGATATTAAATTCGGCACGTGTCATTGCCCTGCGGGAAACCAATGCCACAGCTACCCCGGATTCTCGCAGAGCTTCAGCTCAGGAGGTACAAAATTTGAGGGAGCAACTTCTCCACCTGGCCAATAGCTCTTTTGGAGGTAAGTACATCTTCTCGGGAACAAAAACCATGACCCAGCCCTTTACCGCGGATGGAACTTATCAGGGAGATAACGGGGAAATTCAAATTCAAATTGAGGATAGACAGCTTATAACGGTCAATGCCCCCGGCCACCAGGTCTTTCAGGGGGAGGAAGATGTGTTTTCAGTTTTATCGGAACTTGAAGCTGCCTTAAGTAACAATGATACAGAGGGTATATCTTCGCAGATTGGAAGACTTGATCGATGCCTGAGTCAAATACATCGCTGGGAGGGAGAATTTGGAGGGAGAGCAAAGAGAGTGGAGATTTTTAAATCCCGTCTCAATGAGCAGATGGTTGGTCTGACCAAGCTCCTTTCCACTACTGAAGATGCTGACATGGTAAAACTGGCTATTGAACTTCAGCATGCAGGAGCTGCCTATGAAGCAGCTCTTTATGCCGGAAGGTCAATAATGCAGTACACTTTAATTGATCTATGGCGGTAGTTTCCCTCCTCCCGTTAAAGTTTTTCTCCTCATCTGCCGATAATATAGCAAGAAAAAATCGGGAGGTGAGGAAAAAAATGGTGGACTTCGGTCTGCCACAAAAAAATTATAAAAGGGAAAGGAGGGAGGTAAAAATATGAGAGTTGCCCACAACATTACAGCTTTAAATGCCTGGAGACAGCTTAACCAGATAAGTGGTCAACTGGGAAAAAGTGTAGAAAGAATCTCAAGTGGTTACCGTATCAATCGAGCTGCCGATGACCCGGCAGGTCTTGTTCTGTCAGAAACCATGAGAGCCCAGATAGTTGGACAAGAACAGGCTCTGAAAAACACCCAGGATGGAATTTCCATGATCCAGACCGCCGAAGGAGCTTTAACTGAAATTCACAGCCTGCTTGATTCAATGCGTGCTCTCGCTCTTCACGCTGCCAATACCGCCGCTGTCACAGCAGACGCCATAGCTGCCGATCAGCAGCAAATGGACTCTGCAATTGAATCTATTAACAGAATTGCCCAGAATACCGCTTATGCTGGGAAAAAGCTTCTGGATGGGAGTATAGGAAAAAGCGTGGAGATAAAGAATTCTAATGTGGTGGTTGATGCCGATGTTGGACAGGCAAGCGCACCGGGAATAAGTTATGTCAAGGTTCATATAAAAAGTGCTGCTACCAAGGCTAATCTGGGATTAAGTACGGGAATACATTTTTCTGCAGCTGGACAAAAAATCAGTGATGCTAATGGTGGATTTGCCTCAGGAACCACTACTACTTTGAACATCAACGGGATCGGCGTAACTATAAGCGGTGGGATGACTGCATCAGCGGCAATAAATGCCATAAACTCAGCTCTTAACTCTGCAGGTAGTGATGTCCATGCATACTATATCATGAGTGCGGGACAGCTAAGTGGTGGTAAATTTGATGAGTTGAAGGATAGCGATTTTGATAAGGGTGGATATATAGTTCTTGTCCACACCGGTGGTTATGGAGATGACTACCTGATAGACCTCTACGATTCAGGAGGAGTGATAGTCAGTGCCACCACATCTACTTACACCCATCACGCCAGAGGAAACAATATATCCGGTTATTTTGAGTACAAGAGGATTGACACCAGCGGAACAACCTACACCCATGTTAATGCTACGGGTGATGGACTCTCTCTGGTGGGAGCAGATGATACGGTTCTTGATGGCTTGACTATCACCATAAATTCCAGTTCCAATACATCGGGTGAGGACTATGTTGATGTGGTCAGGCTCTACGGGAGCACAGCTCAGTTTCAAATTGGAGCTGAAGAAGGAGAGATATATTCCTTTACCATTGATAATATGCAGGCTTCAGAATTGGGAGCAGACTATACAACAACTAATGGTGCCAGCCAGAGAGGTCTTCTTGCCCTTAAGACTGGTGGAGATTACTCTTTGGCCAATAACCCGCAAGCTGCCGTAAGTGTTATTGACGAGGCTATTTCTGACGTTTCCACTCTGAGGGCGAAACTGGGAGCTATCCAGGCTCAGGTTCTTGAGAGTAACTACCGCAGCTTAACTGTTACCAAAGAAAACCTGCAGGCTTCTGAGAGCCGAATAAGAGACGTGGATATGGCTCAGGAGATGGTGGAATTTACCAAGAACCAGGTTCTAACTCAGGCTGCAACAGCCATGCTGGCCCAGGCAAACACCTTGCCTCAGATGGTCCTCACATTGCTCAGATAAGGATAAGGTAAAGCCAGCTGGCAAAAAGCCAGCTGGCTTTTTTAATACAAGTAAAAAATGGCCGAGCCAACACAGTACGTAACAGGTCTTTTTTCCAGTATAAACTGGGACCAGGTTATCCAGGCTCTTCTTATGCGTGATCGTGCCTATATAAATTCACTCCAGCAAAAAATTGAAGAAAACAATACAGAACTTACCGCCTGGGGTTCAATAACGGCAAGGCTTCTAACCCTGCAAAACTATGCTACTGTCCTGTCCCAGCCGGTGACTTTTCAGGCAAGAAGTGTAACATCAAGCAATGAGAATATTATTACAGCCACTATAAATGGAACTCCCCAGGTGGGTCTTTACCCGGTAAAAGTGTATCAGCTTTCTCAGACCCATCAGCTCACCTCACGGGGATTTCAATCAACAGATGAAGTAGTAGCCTCGGCAGATGACATTATAACCATAGAGCTTGGAAATGGGTGGGTTGACAAAAAAACCAGTTTGGAATGGCTTAATGAACAGCAGGGAATCGGGCGAGGTGCCATAAGAATCGTTGACCGCAGTGGAAATTCGGCCACTATTGACCTTACCGGTGCATTAACTATCCAGGATGTTATTGATGCTATCAATGAAAATTCAGACATTCAGGTAACCGCAGAAATAGATTACGATGCAGGTTATAATGTGGGAGATGCTATAAAGCTCACCGATACATCAGGAGGGAGTGGTAATTTTATTGTTGATGAGGTAGATGGAGGAACCACCGCTCATGATCTTGGAATTTACACAGGTCCTGATGGAGTTGACTCAAGTGTAATTCATGGAGAGGATATAAATAACATTAGCTGGGAAACGCCGCTTGACCTTTTAAACGATGGGACAGGTGTTTACAAGGGATCCATTCAGATCACCGACCGTGTCGGCAATGTGGACGTTATTGATCTTTCTTCAGCCACCACCCTGCAGGATGTGAAAGATCTGATAGAGGCTGCACCAAATATAAACGTTGAAGTTCAGATTAATTCCAATGGTAACGGTATCACAATTCACGATCTTAATGCTTCACCTACTCAGGATTTAATCGTTGATGAGGTAGATGGAGGAACCACTGCCCATGATCTTGGAATTTACACAACGGGTGTTGCCGGAGACAGGGTGGGGGACCGTATTATTCCAGGTCTAAACACCATCCTTTTAAAAACCTTAAATGGAGGAAACGGTGTTAGTAGTGTAACAGGAGATGATTTTCAGATAACTCAAAGAGATGGTAACAGCTTTAATGTGGATATAAGTGGTGCTGAGACCCTTCAAGAGGTTATCAACCTTATAAACAGTGCCACTGGAAATACAGCTGTTACTGCATCCTATGATAGGGAGGGCAACGGTATTCTTCTGACCGATAGTTCAGGAGGAACAGGAAATTTTTCTGTTACTGCTCTTAATGGAAGTTCTGCTGCTTCAGATCTGGGAATCCTTAAGAGTGTGGATGCGGATACAATTGAAGGAGACGATTTAAATCCTCAATACATTGCCCGTTGCACCAGGCTTGATGATCTAAATGGTGGCCAGGGAGTAGATAGAAATAAAATTCTAATTACTGATCGTTCAGGACAGAGCGCAGAGGTGGATTTATCCAGTGCTGAAACCATAGGGGATGTTCTTGATGCTATCAACTCCGCTTCAGGAATTGATGTTACGGCAAGTATAAATTCCAGTGGTAACGGGATATTAATAACTGACAACACAGGGCAGACTGCATCTCCTCTCAAGGTGGAGGAGGCAGGAGGAACAACTGCCAGAGACCTTAATATTCTGCAGAGTACAGATAGTAGCACCATTGATGGAAGTTTTGAGGTCTCCGTAACTATTACCTCAGAGAACACGACTTTGCAGGGAATAATGAATGCCATCAATGATGCAGATGCCGGCGTTTATGCGTCCATAATTAATGATGGCTCCGGTATAAATCCCTATCATCTGGTTATCACAAGTAGCAGGATGGGTAAGGCAGGAAGGATGGTGATAGACCCCGCACTTTCCACAGGAAAAAGTCTTGAACTTACCACCACCGTTTTACCCCAGAATGCGGCAATTGTGATAGGAGAAGAAGGCAGTGAGGTTTTAATCACCGATACTTCCAACCAGATTGATCAGGCTATTCCCGGGGTTACCTTAAGTCTTATTTCCGCCGATCCTGATACAACGGTGAATGTCAGTGTGGAGGCTGACATAGAGGGTATCAGACAAGCTATTTCCAATCTTATAGATGCCTACAATAACCTGATAGACGATATAAATCAGCAGCAAAGCTACGATGCCGATACCAATCAGGAAGGAGGGCCACTTTTTGGCAAGATAACTCTCACCAACATTCGTAACCAGATTGTCCAAATTATAACTAACCCTGTGGAGGGCTCTTCCTCCATAACTTCAATATTTGAACTCGGGATTACCCCGGATCTCACGGGGCACTTAAACGTTAATGAGACAACCTTAAATCAGATTTTGACTACTGATCTGGAGGGAGTAAAAGAGCTTTTTTCGGCAAACCGAAATGTAGCTCTGTCTTCTTTCGGGACAACTGCCAGTGCTTCTTCAACCCATTCAAGTGGAAATTTCCCGGTTGAAAGTGTTAACAATGGGGAGACCACGTCGGATAACTGGGGAACTTCTGGTGGTGGCTGGAAAGATGGGACTCAATCCGAGTTTCCCGATTATCTTACCCTTACTTTTGATCAAATCAGGACTTTAAATAAAGTGATGATTTACACCCTTGATTCCGATACCTATCCTGCCTCTACCTACGGGATAAAAGATTACGAGCTCCAGTATTTAGCTCCCAATGGAGATCCCAACAGTGATGATGACTGGATAACTTATACAACCGTAACCAGTAATACTCAGGGAGTCATGACCCATTATCTTTTTTCCGTTTCCACTCAGGCAATAAGGTTAAAGATAAATGACAGTAATGATGGAGAATGGTCAAGGGTGATTGAATTTGAGGCTTACCAGTATACAGGGATTGCCGGGAAACTAAAAGACTACTTAAGCTACGTCACCGACAGCACAACCGGTTTAATTGCCACCATAGAGGACAGTCTGCAGGCTCAAAATGAAGATTATGAGGAAAGAATTGAGACTCAGGAAAAACTGCTTCAGATGAAAGAGGAATCTTTATGGAGACAGTTTACCTATATGGAGCAGTATTTAAGTGTGATGCAGGCTCAAAGTACCTGGCTTACGCAGCAAGTGTATGCCTTTTATAATTTAAGGAGCAACGGGTAAAAGGTAAATGTTATGGAGGCAGAATATGCAAAGACAGCCTCATGCTTTGAAAAAATACCGGGAAATGGAAATACTGACAAGCTCACCCGCTAAATTAATCCTCATTCTGTATGATGAGTTAATCAAATGTCTAAACCAAGCAAAAGAGGAAATCTCAATAAAAGACATAGAGAAAAGTCATAACCTTCTCGTAAAATCACAGGGAATAATAAGAGAACTGATGTGCTCTCTTAATCTTAAGGCTGGGGAGATAGCGGTTAATCTGTACAGGATTTACGAATATATGCATTACCGACTGGTTCAGGCCAACCTTGAGAAAAACATTCAAATGGTGGAAGAGGTCATCAGTTTAATTAAACCTCTGAGAGAAGCCTGGATTAGAGCAATGGAGGAGGTAAATGAAGGTTATAATTGATGGATTTGAAAATCTGGTATTTCCTGAAGAGAACGAAACACTGGGAGAATTTCTCGTCCAGCTGGAAGAGTGGATAAAGAATAACAGGAAGGTTATAGTTAAAGTTAAACTGGAAGGAAAAACTCTGGGGGAGGAGCAAAAGAAGATTATTTATAACCGTAAAGTGAACGAATTTGAGGTACTGGAAGTATTTACAGCCAATCCATGGCAATGGGCAATTGATTCCTTAGAGGAAATGAAAGTTTATCTTCCTGAAATATCAAGCAAGATGGAAAAGGTGGGTTTTTTTATTCAGCAGGGAAATTACAAAAAAGCCCTGTCTTTACTGGAAAGATACATTGGTTTATGGGATGAGATCAACGAAACCTTAAGAAAAATAGGGAATGTCTTCGGGCTTGACTATACCAGGATTTTTTTAAATGAAGAAAAAGCCTCCTGCAAGATGAAAGAACTTCTGGAGTATCTTGAAGAGGCAAAAAGAGCCATTCAGGAAAACGATCTTCTGGCTCTGGC
Organism: uncultured Clostridia bacterium; assembly: GCA_964482715.1. Taxonomy (GTDB): domain Bacteria; phylum Aerophobota; class Aerophobia; order Aerophobales; family B3-G15; genus CAYZYX01. The sequence continues at coordinate 2,305 of CAYZYX010000014.1, read as the reverse complement.
AGATATTCTGGAGTTTGAACTTGCTCCTCGCATAAAGGATGAGAGGAAACTGGTGCAAGAAATAATAAATGTGCTTAAATGCCAGATGAATTGATGAGAGAAATGGCAAAGACAAGAGTAAATCATTTTGAGGATATTGATGATCGAGTTTACCTTAAAAATCTCGCCCTTCTGGAGGGGCAAAACTGGATAGATGTTCTGACAAAAATAGAAAAAGCTGATCTTCCCTCAAATGTGGAGGTCATCACAGCCAGAACGGGTCTACCCTCGTTAAAGGTAAAAAAATCTGGTAATAAATCTTTGCTTCTTCACAGTACCTACGATCCCCTGAGAGAGGCAAAAAATCTCATAATGGGCTATGATTTAAAAGATGCCGATTTTGTTGTTATTCTTGGATTTGGTCTGGGCTATCATGTAAGAGAAATTCTGACAGGCTACCCTCAGGTTAAATTGATACTGGTGGTGGAACCCAATCCCTCTTTTTTCAAACTTGCCTTGCATCTTGCAGATTTTTCATGGATGCTATCTTCCCCCAGGATAAGATTGATTCTGGAGACCGAACCTGTGAAAGTAAAAAAGGAGATAATTCAGCTGGGGGAGATTTTGCTTACAGGAAAGATCCGTATTGTCCTTCATCCTGCATCCTGCAACCTTCTGGATGGGAAGTTTGTTGAATTTAAAAATTCTATCAACGAAGCCATTCTCTGGTCTCGAGCAAACTTAACCACAAATATAGTAAAAGGACATATTTTTCAGCAAAACATACTAACCAATATTCCGGAGATCATAAAAAACCCGGGTATTAAAAATCTTTTTGGTAAATTCAAAAATAATCCGGTAATCTGTGTGGCGGCCGGTCCATCTCTTAAGAAAAACATCCATCTTTTGAAAAAGGTAAAAAACAAAGCTTTAATTATCTGTGTTGATGCTGCCCTGAAAACGATGCTTCACCACGGTATAAAACCTGACATAGTTGTAAGTATTGACTACGGAAGGGGGGTGCGTAATCTTTTTGGGGAAACGATGCAGGATACCCGGGACCTTTTCCTTGTTGCAGATCCTGAGGTTTATCCCGCTGTTCTTTCTGATTTTCAGGGCGGCAAGTTTATCGTGAATGTTAACAAACCCCTGCTACACTGGCTAACCCGGTTTACAGAGGAGAAAGGTTTTTTGGAAAAAGGCTCAAGTGTGGCGCATACTGCTTTTTCTCTTGCCCAAGAGGTGGGAGGAAATCCCATTATCTTTATGGGACTGGATTTATCTTATCCGGATGGCTTTACCCACGCAGAGGGAGCGACTGTCAGAAAGAAGGTGGTAATAGGTGTGGATGAGGAAAATAACAAAAAGTATCTTCTGATAAAAAAACCAGATGGAAAGTGGATTATTAAAGATCTAATAATGGTTAAGGACATCCACGGAAGAGAAATTCCCACAGATCCTAACATGTACTCTTACCTTATTTACTTTGAAAAGTTAATAGACTCCTGTAAAGCAAGATGTATAGATGCCACCGAGGGGGGTGTCAGAATAAAAGGAACAGAGGTTATGAGTTTAGAGGAGGCTATTGAAAAATTCTGTACCAGACATCTGGGGGTAAAAGAGAAACTGAAGGAGGCACTGAAAAGTGAGGTAAGGGTGAACCTTGATGGTTTAAAAAAAGAAATGGAGAGAATCATTATAGATTTAAGGGAGATTAATTTCTGTGCAAAGCGTGGAGAGGAGATCATAAAGAAACTGCTCAAGGAGACAGGAAAAAAGAAAAAAGATCACCAGAAGATGCAAAGGCTAATCCAGGAGTCAAACCATCTGGTAAAAAAAATTACCACAAAAGACCCATGTATTTCAGCCTTTCTGGAACAGAACATGTATTCCCATCTTTACCTGGTGAGACGAAAAAACAATCTTTTATTAAAATGTCAGGAGCAAAAGAAGAAATTTGTTACCCAGATTGAAAAGGTGAGAATATTTTACAATGGAGTAAAAAAGGCTTCTTGTGTGCTTGTTGAGGATTTTGTATCCTCTCTGCAAAGGCTGGTTATTTAAACTATGGGTTTGTTTTTTCAAGAGTGGCTATTCTCTTTTCATGATCCAGTAATTTTTCTGAAATTTTATCTATTTTCCCGGCAAGTTGATCCCTGGTTTGAACAACTTCTTCCATAATCCTTTTATCTCTTTCAATTGATCTTTTCTCTATCTCAGCCATCTCTGCTCTAAGCTCCTTTCCCATATTGTCCATATTTTTCTTCAGTTCATCTCTAACTCCAACTATCTCAGCATGAAGCTCTCCTCTCATCTGTTGCATCTC
>CAYZYX010000013.1:0-39503 GCA_964482715.1 uncultured Clostridia bacterium | reverse complement strand
CAGGAATTAAACTGGCAAGCTCTTCTGGTGACATGGTAGGAGAACTCACCAGTTCAGAAAGAATATCTGCGTAGGGCCAGCCAGGACCTGGCTCTGATTCTTCTGAACCTACCATATAATCCGGAGGAGAACTTACCTCCTGACTTATCTCATAAGCTACCTCAATCATGGCCATAAGACAGGCATCAAAGGCTATTATGTCAATCTTGGGGGCATTATCCAGAGCCTGGACCAAACCGGGAATATCAAAATGGGTTCCATCAGTATCATCCCATATCATTCCTCGAAAAGGTGCAAGTTCTCTCTCACGCCATCCATCACCATGGTTCCAGAGAACAAGCATGTACTTTTCTGCCGGATAAGTTGCTGTAGCCCAGCTTATAAAACCGGTGAGTTCGTCAGGAGAAGCCATGTCAATCTCACCCAGATGCTGTACAGCATTATCAGATACAGGCTTCATACCTTTCTCCACATAAAACCTTTTGCAGTCAGTCCAATCCCCGAAACGAATATCATCCCATCCTTCAGTGCTGTGAATACGGTCAAGCTGTACCACAATATTAACCTCATCGGTAGAACCAACTTCGGCTATTTCCAGAAAGTCGTCTATAGCAAAAGGTTCTAAATTGTTGTCACCATCCATATAAACCATAATTGTCCACTCAGCCCGATTTGGGTAAACCGGGGCTGAAATAAAAAACAGTAAATAAAGGCTTCCCAAAAATATGGTTAAAAGAAAACTCAATTTCTTTATCTTCTCTAACATGATTTTTTGCTCCCTTTTTTCAATAACTCTTATTTTATCAAAATTTTATCAAAAAAATAATTCAAAAATTTCAAGCCTTATAGTTAAATAAACCTCTCCCTAAAAATATGTCTCCTTTTTCCTGCCAGGCAATCCAGATTGTAGCATCAAGCAAAATAATGTCAAACTCGTCACATTTCAGGAGGGGATCAAATCCTAAAATCTTTCCTTGAGGAAAAATTTCCCGGGATGTTCCAGTTACCTTAATAAACCACTCTTCCTTTTCTTCATCCCGGAGTTGATAAAAGATTAGAATAGATCTACCTGATTCCTTTATTCTGGGGTTTACAACTCTTCCTTTAAAAGGGTAAACTGAACAAGGGGGACTCCAATTTTCCATATCAGGGCTAAATGAAAGAAAAATTTTCTCTTTTTCTTCGTCACCTTCCTGCCAGCTTACCCAAAAATTGCCTCTTGAATCTATAAGGCCAGATGCTCTCATCAAACGGGTGCTTGAAAAGGGAAGTTTTTTGATATCGATTTGACTAATTTCCGGATAGCCAAACTTAGCTATCCACAGGTGCCAGTTGTCTTTCTTAGTTTGAAATGTCACAAAAAATTGACTGTCCCTGAGGTAAAGTTCAGGAAACCTTATTTTCCGGGTAGTGATCAGGGATAAACTTTCCGGTTTTTCTTCTCGAAAAAAACCGATCTTTAACATCTCTTGCTGACTATTTTTCTTCTCCCTCCAGAGAAAAAAGGGCTTTCCATTGACGGTTTTAACAAAAGGATCACCGGTTCCCTTTCTTGCTATCCGCCAGCTTTTTATTTCTCTCAAATTTTTTAACCGGTGAAGGTAAAGCATGCCCCAGTGAGTTCTGAGAAGCCATAATTCTCGCTCACCTGCTGCCGCCACATCCCATCTCCCCACACAACTGTAACTTGACCTTATCTTTATGAAATTTCCATTATCCAGCCAGCCACCTTCAATTCCGGGTGTCCTGAGTTTAAGGGAAAGCCAGAATACCCCAATATTTCCCTTTTTGTCAACTACAAGTTCAGGGTGAACCTCAGGGTAAGAAGTGAAGGTTAACCGATGAACCTCTGAAAGAGAAATAGTCTCAAAAGCCGGCACTTCCTTGAAAACAAAAATCGCTGAAAAAAGCAAGATTAAAAAAACCAACATCGCTTTTAACATGGAAAGGCTATAAAGGAATGGTCTCAATATCTCATAGTTATTGATTTTCTTCCTCCAGTTGCATTTTCAGTGGAGGAACAGGACCTGTAAGGGGTTTTTTGATCTCTGGAATCACCGTGGTGTAGGTAGGTCTGGAGATAATTTCTGCCGGAACAACTTCTATTTTGTCTTTCTCAAGTTTAAAAAGTAATTTATCAGGTATAGAAGTGGCATATTCGGTATAGTAAAAGCGACCCACACTTATATCCCTTTCACTTTCCACCATTATTGGTTCAAAGAGTTTTACCCCCTGTATTCTGCAGCGAAGTATTATAAGAGGATAAATCTCTCCTCTTTCGGTTTTTTTCTTACCGGAAAAACTGACAAAAAAGCTAAGTTTTTCACCGGGATTAAAAAATCTTTTTTGAGAGAAAACACCGTGACTCTGGGTCTGGTTTCCAAATCCATCTTCAATGACCCACTTTTGAATCAAGGCGTTGGAGGACATACAATAGCCGGTAACCTCAAGTAAAGAAACATCTTTTCCCTCTTTTCCAGCCATCATAATGGTGTCAGGGAAAAAAACTTCAAATTGTAAAAATTCAACCTTATGACCGGAACCATTCTCCAGATCATAATGAAGAAAAAAATTGGCATCAGTATTATCAAGAGAACATTGATAACGGGTTTTTACCTTAAGCCCTGAAAAATTAAATCCTTCCGGGGTGTAAAACATACTCTCAGGACCAAGGTAATTTTCGTATTGAACAATTGCTGCTTCATGGGGAGGAAGGGTAACACCTTTCCAGGAAAATACTATTTTATCCTGAATTTTTTCAATTTTGGGTTCACCAAGCTCATGGTATTCTTTAATCTCCACCTGCTGGGGATAGTACATGGAAAGATCAAGTTGAACTTCCTTTCCAAAGAAAGTATCCTCTTTTCTGTACAATCTTTCCGGAATGAAACAGCTAAGATTTGTCTCTAATTGGCTTTCTGATAAATTTACCACATAAGTGGTGTGGTTCACTATGAACCTGTCACCAATGTAGATCGGGACATCTCTTTCAATCACCAGTAAAGGCAAAGGATTCTCTGCAAGAACCACACCAGAAAGACAGAAAAAATAAAATAAAAGACAGATAAAAATCCTTACTACTTTTACCTCTGCGGATATTTTCTGCATTATCAAAATCCTTTACACCTAAATTTTAAAAATTAAAGATTCGGAGGGGAAAAATCTTTTCCCTCCGAATCTATCTTTAAATCGATATATCGATATATTGTTGCAGTCCTTTTAGAATGGTGATGTGGGAGCATAGCCGGTGAGACCAAAAGTCCCACAATTTCTACAGCGCCTGCAGCATCCACCATAGCAGCCATAGCTGGAAGCATAGGATCTAGCAAGGGCAAGTGCCTGATTGGCCGGTCTGTGCTGGACGAGTCCAAAGTACCAGAACCAGGCATCAACACACTCAGAACAATTAACATAAAGTGGGGTTGCACCACTTATGTAAACTCTTGCCCAGTTTGCTGGATAAAAAGCTGACCTTATCGGATTTTTAAAGGAATTACAGGAGTTGACGAACATCACGGCACCTACTATTCCCCACTTGTAAGGATAGGGATTTATCCAGCTTGCCCAGAGATAACCACCTGACATAGCCAAAGCATTAGGACATCCGTGACCTATATTGCTGTAATAGAGAAGTCTGGTCCCCTGTCCTAAAACCATCTTGTTGTTGTATACACTGGCAGCAGTACCTCTTGCATACCAGGCATTACCCGTTCTCCAGTGCATAACGCTGGCTATGTAATAGGTCATGGACCAGGCACATTTGTAACCCGGACCTACAGGACAGTTGGCAAATCCCTTTGCCTGTTTATACCAGGGAGTTCTAACCTCTCCACTCTTAAGTTCATTAACATCGGTGCGGGCCCTGAGCTGAGTATTTGGCTTCACCATTTCTCCCTTGGGAGCTCTTAATCCCTTTTGAGTTTTTTCCTTTTCTCCAATTTGAGTACCAGGTTTCGATGTCTGGGTAACATGAAGGGTAGCCTCCTCCTCAGGAAGATAATTCTCCCTTGTCCTTATATTCTCAGCACTTCCCCTGACATAGTCCCAGCGGATAAGGTTTAACTTCAACGTATAAGTTTTCTCGTAAAGATAACCGGCAAGTGTTTCGCAGCGAAATCCACCTTTTATCTCAGAAACAATCTTGGTATCAGCCATTATTAAGGAACTCTTGGTTGCATCACCCCTGAATTGCTCCAGAACAAGGCTCTGGGTGAGCCCTCTTATCTCATCCTGAGCTTTCGTAGGGGCTCTAACTCCCGTCTCCATAGAAATCTGCACATTCACCGGAACTGCAGAAAATCCTGCTATCCCGGTGATTAGCATTACCCCGGTTATCATAATTATGCTCATCAAAATCTTTCTACTTATTCTCATACTTTTTCCCTCCTTGGGTCAAAAATCTTGTTTTTTTGAGCTGAAACCACCTCCTTCTTAAATATTTCTAACTCTCCTCTTATCACCCTTTTATCAATAGCGACGAAATACTATCTTTTTTTGAAATTTTGTCAATAGCTTAATCTCCAGTTTCGGAAAAAATTCCTGTTAGACAGCCCGGGTACACATAGCTTCCTGTAAGCTCCGCTCAGGGAATACACCTTTCCTTTTAGTGTTATAAGTTTTATCTTTGTTATAAGACTTTTTCCCGAAGCTGGAATTGTCATCCGACACTGGAACATTTTTTCTCACGAAGATAAAGGCTCCCGGGTATCAATTTATTTTGTTATTTTGACAGGACTTCCTTTTTTCAAGGATTTCTGAGCCATCTCAAGAATTTTCACCACTCTCAATCCCTCCTGACCATCAGTTAAGGGAGGGGTATTGGTAAGGATACATCTTATAAAGTGAAGACATTCTTCCTTTAAAGGCTCGTAATCCGGGACTGAAAGCAAAGTAGCTTCGCCCAGTGCAATATCTGTCCCTTTTTTTCTTTTGATAGTGTATAGTTTGAGCGGCTCTTGAGAACTTAACTCATCCAGAACAATAACTTCCTCTTCTCCTACCACTACCGTTTTTCTGATCCTGGTGGGATCAAACCAGCTCACATGGATATGAGAAAATATCCCTCCCTCAAAAGTTAAATTTAGAAAAATCACATCTTCTATGGATTTTTCCCTCTGGAGAAAGCAGCCCCCACAAGCACTTACCCGGGTTGGTTCCTTTCCCAGAAGATAAAGAACGATAGAAATATCGTGCGGAGCAAGACACCACATGACATTTTCCACCTCCCTCACCCTGCCAACATTGAGTCTCTGGGAGTAAGTGTAATAGATTCTACCTAATTTACCTTCATCAATTATCCTTTTCATTACCTGAACAGCAGGGTGATACCTCAGTATATGGCCCACCATAAGTATCTTTCCCTTTGCTTTGGCTAAATTTACAAGAAATTCGGCATCTTCAGCTTTCAGGGTCAGCGGTTTTTCCACAAACACATGCTTCCCGGCATTGAGAGCCTTTCTGGCAAGAAAAAAGTGAGTCCAGGCAGGAGTGGTAATTACTACAGCTGGAATTTCTTTGTTTTCCAAAATGTCCTCATAACGTGTAACAGTAATAACTTCAGGGTAGTTTTTTTTCACCCATCTCCGGGAAGATGGATTTACATCGTAACAAAAAAGGGTGTCAACTTCTTTCAGCTCATAAAAGTTTCTGATAACCTTCCTGCCCCAATTTCCGGCTCCTACAACTGCAACATTCAGCAATTTTATCTCCTTTCCTGCTTTCCAATAATTTTTTCATAAAGATTTATCCAGGTTTTAACTGCTGAAGTTCTTTTAAATTTACTTTTGGTCACCAGCACAACTGCTTCTTCTTCCCTTAAATCTTCCTCTTTGCTCACCCTTTTATAGGTAATCCCTTTCTTGCTTAATCCTTTCAAACTGAGTTCCACCACATCAGCAAGCTCTCCATTTCCAAGAATAATAAAATCTTTCCTTCCTCTTGAATATTCAAGCAAGATAATTGATTGTATCTTTCTCTTCATTTCCCGAAGGGAAGCAAGAGTATTGCGAAAATATCTGTAAGATCTTTTAGCTTTTTCAGCAAATCCTTTTGGGGTAAGAACATATTCCAGACTTCTACGGTTCATTTTTTTTACTTTTATGTAGCCCCGCCTGGCCAATTTTCTTAAAGTAATGTTTACCATCCCCAGAGATATTCCAGCTCTGCGAGAGATTTCTCTTTGAGTTATACTCTTATCTTCAGCAATGGTCTCTATAATCTTCAATTCTTTATCAGTAACTTCTCCCTTTTTCATCTTTGCCTCTTGTTTAATGTTCACTACCTGAACAATTATAAGGATTAAAGGAAAACTGTCAAAAGATTTTTACAGATTTTCTTGACTTATCTTTTTCCTGCAAGTATAATGCATCTTGTGTTAAGGGAAATATTTAATTTCAGGCTAATGGGAAAGGATCTGGGGATAGATCTTGGAACTACCAATACTTTAATTTACAGGAAAGGAAGGGGAGTTGTTCTCAACGAACCTTCAGTATTAGCCATTTATAAAAAGGATGGTAGAATAATGGGAGTGGGAAGGCAGGCAAAACAGATGCTGGGTAAAACTCCCCAGAATATTCTGGCTATACGCCCTTTAAGAGATGGAGTAATTGCCGACTTTGAGATTACCCGCAAAATGCTGGAAAGTTTTCTTGAGAAAATTCAACCTCAAAGGACGATGATTGGTCCCCGCCTTGTGATTGGAGTTCCCTCTCGAGCTACCAAAGTGGAAAAAAGGGCACTTGTGGATATAGCCATGGAAATTGGAGCGCGAAAGGTTTTTCTGGTAGCAGAACCGGTAGCTGCCGTAATAGGAGCTGATCTTCCTATTTCTGAACCTACCGGTCATATGATTGTTGACATTGGAGGGGGTACAAGTGAAGCTGCCATAACCTCTTTAGACGGAGTGGTCATAAGTAATTCCATCAGAATAGCAGGAGATGAAATGGATGAGGCAATAATTCAATATCTTAAAGAAAAACATAATCTTTTCATTGGAGAACAGATGGCTGAAAGAATAAAAATAACTCTCGGATATTCATCTTCCAAAGAAGAAAAAAAAATGAAAGTTAGAGGACGTGACTTAAATACTGGATTTCCCAGTGAAATAGAACTTAACTCTGCAGAAATGCGAGAAATCCTTGATCCTGTCCTTACTGCTATACTTGATATGGTCGAGGCTACTTTAGAACAGTGTCCTCCCGAAATTGCTGGTGATATTATGGAAAAAGGAATTAATCTTACGGGAGGAGGTGCATGTCTTAAGGGTATTGACACTTACATTGCTGAGAGAGTGAAACTTCCAGTTAGAGTGGTCCCCGAGCCTCTTCTGTCAGTGGTATTGGGGTTGGGGAAACTGCTCGATGACCACCATCTTCTGTCAGCAGTAGAAATAACACCTAATACGAGAGAATAAACCGGGAGAAAGATAAAAATCTATCCATTGTTAAAAAACAAGCTTATATTTTTAACTGCATTTTTGCTTGTTTCAGTGTTTTTTATCTTCTTCTCCTATTTCCATCCTTCTTTTTTGTTAGTCTCAAGAGAGAAGGGTTACCTTATGGGAGAACTCTTTTACTCTTTTTCCTTTAATTTGAAAAAAAATTTGACCGATTTTGTAGAGGTGCTCAGCCAGAGCAAGAAATTAAAAGAGGAAAATGCTTATTTAAAAACGGAACTGGAAAAACTCCGCTTTAAAGAAAATAATTACTACCTGGAAATTGAAAATGCCAACAGAAGGCTAAGAGAGCTCTTAGAATTTAAAAAGAAATCTCCTTATAAACTGGTTCCTGCAGAACTTCTGGCTCATTCTCCCGATAACCTTTTTAGAGTGATTTACATTAATCGAGGAAAGAAAGATAATGTCACAGAAGGAATGGGTGTTGTCACCGCTCAAGGTCTTGCTGGAAAAGTAATCGAGGTTTACCCTGATCAATCCAAGGTTCTCCTTATTCTTGATAAAAGATGTAAAATAGGCGTTAGAATCCAGAGAACAAGAGATATCGGAATACTTCAGGGAACAGGGGTAATTGATAAATGTGAACTTCAGTATATTTTGAGTAAAGCGGATGTAAAGGTAGGGGATAAGGTAGTAACCTCTGGACTGGGAGGACTTTTTCCTCCCGGGATTGTAGTGGGCTATGTATCCTGTATTGAAAAAAAACCCAATTACCTTTTTCAGAAGATTGAAGTTAAACCTGCAGTAGATTTTGGAAAATTGGAAGAACTTTTTCTGGTCGTACAGCAATGAAAAGAATTTTATTTTTTATACTGCTACTTCTTCTGACACTTTTTTTTCAGATTGCCCTCACAGGGTGGACAGAAAAAATAAAAGTTGACCTTTTCCTCCTTCTAACGATCTTCTGGAGTCAATCAAGAGGATGGAAGGAAGGCATCATTACTGGATTTCTATCTGGATTCTTGAAAGATATCTTTTTCTCCCCTGTACTTGGAATCAGTACCTTTTCACTTATTCTTATAGGATGGCTGGTGGGGGAAATTCAAAGTAAAATATATCAGCAGAATTTTCTTCTTCTTATTTTGCTTGTGGCATCTGGTTCACTTTTTCATGCATTTGTAATTTCATCCTGGTTAACTTTTCTTTATCGGTTTTCCTTTATACTTAATTTCACTACTTCTATTTACCCGGCCCTTTTTTATAACCTCCTTTTTGCCAGCGGTGCATTTGTGATAAAAGAAACATTTACAAAAAAATTCCTGACTACACAATCTTAGGAACCTGGAAATGATTTTTTCTCTTCATGGGAGCATTGGAAAGAGCTTCTTCAGGTGAAAGAGAAAATCCCAGTTTATCCTCTCTAAATACATTTTTTACAGGCAAAACATGAGAGGTGGGAGGAACGTTGGTGGTATCAACTTCCCTCAGTTTCTCCACGTATTCCAAAATCTTGGCAAGTTGTCGGGTGAACTTGTCTTCTTCCTCAGGAGTAAGTTCTAATCTTGCAAGATGGGCAATATATCTTACCTGTTCAAGATCAATGACCTTCTTTGCCATAAACCTCCTCCTTATGATTTTCTTTCAGCTTTAAGAGGTTCTGGTTATAAGGAGGGTAAATCACCCCTTTTTCCGTAATAATGGCTGAGATATATGTAGAAGGGGTGACATCAAAGGCAGGATTATAAACGTCTATTCCTTCAGGTACAATTTTATTACCACAAAAGTGAGTGATTTCTCTCTTATCTCTTATTTCTATAGGTATCTCGTCACCAGATTTTATAGAAAAATCAATAGTAGACAAAGGGCAGGCTACATAAAAGGGAATTTTATGTTCTCTTGCCAGAACAGCAAGAGTGTAAGTTCCTATTTTATTAGCCACGTCACCATTGCTGGATACCCGATCTGCACCAACTATGACCTTATTGATTTTCCCCTCCTGCATAACTTTACCAGCCATATTATCGCATATTAAGGTGACAGGGATCTTTTCCCGGGTAAGCTCCCAGGCTGTAAGCCGAGCTCCCTGAAGAAAGGGTCTTGTTTCGTCAACAAAAACTTTAATCTTCTTTCCCTGCTCTTTCGCCCGGTAAATTACCGAGAGTGCAGTCCCATAACCTGCCGTGGCCAGTGCTCCAGCATTGCAGTGAGTCAAAATAACATCTCCATCTTCAACAAGCGAAGCTCCTATCTCACCCAGATCTCTGGTACATTTTACATCCTCCTCCAAAATACGCAAAGCCTCTCTTTCGACAGCAGCTTTAAGCTCAAAGATTGAAAGATGAGGGCTTTCCTTTACCCGGCGACGGATTCTATCAATTGCCCAGGAAAGATTAACAGCTGTCGGTCTTGACGATTCTAAAAATCGACACAACTTCTCCAGTTCTTCTTTAAAAGTTAAGTAGTCCCTGGCTTTACATTTTTGGATTTCCATGGCTACACCCAGAGCACCAATCACTCCCAGAGCAGGTGCTCCCCTTATTTTCATAGTACAGATGGCTTCTCTAACTTCCTGGATACTTTTCAAATGAAGATAGACTACTTCACGGGGCAATTCAGTCTGATCGATGATTTTAATTTTCCCTTTTTCCCACTCAACAGCTGGAACTGGCAACTTTTCCCTCCTCAATTAAGTTACTTAACCGTATAAAATCTTCCAATTTTAGCTGTTCAGCCCTTTTATTCTCCGGGATTTTGGCTTTTATCAAGATCCTGCTTGTATTTTCCCTGGACATGCCCAGACCCCTGGTTAAAGCGTTAAGCAAAGTCTTTCTTCTACTTGCGAAGGCAGCCCGTACTGTTTGCATGAAAATCCTTTCGTTTCGAGCCAGAAGTTTCTTATTAGGTCTGATTTTAACAACTGTTGATCCTATCTTGGGAGAAGGATAAAAGGCCTGAGGAGGAATATCTATAACTTTTTCCACATCAGCATAATAGGTTAAAAGGACTGTAAGCATTCCTCTTTTTTTACTTCCTGGAGAAGCAGTAATCTTTTCGGCAACCTCTCTTTGAATGGTAAATACCATGTGATCCACCCAGTATTTTCTGGCCAGCTCTAACATAAGCCATGATGCAATGTGATAGGGAAGATTGCCCACAACTTTGATCTTCTTACCCTGAGGAAAAAACTTTTCCAGACACAATTTGGTCACATCGGCACATATAATCTCTAAATTACTACTTTCTGCCAGTTCTTCTTTTAAGATCTCGCACAATTTCTCATCAATCTCCACAGCCCAAACCTTTCTGGCTCTGGAAGCCAGCTCAGAGGTTAAAATTCCAGTTCCTGCTCCAATTTCTAAAACCAGATCCTGTCCTTTCAGGTTAATTTCTTCAATAAGTCGTGAGAGAATTTTTGGATCAATCAAAAAATTTTGAGATAGTGATTTTCGAGGGAAGAAATTATATTTTTCAAATATAAAGTTAATTTGCTCTTTCAGTTTCATAAAAATCTTCTTCCTTTATGCGTGGAAAAATAGGTTGACCTTTTTTGATCTCCAACCCGGGAGGGAGATTTCCCCATTGTAGGGCCTCAGGTAATCTCTGGTCTTTTAATTCTGCTGATATTCCCAGCTGCCTCCACATTTCTTCAGCCCCTCTGGGAAGAAAAGGGAAAATCAGAATACAGATAATACGTATCACCTCCAGTGTATTGTAAAGAACCGTAAAAGCCCTTTCTCTTTCGCCTTCCTTCATTAATCGCCAGGGGGCACAGCGATCCAGATATAAATTGGCTGCTCGAACAATCTCCCATATAAAGGATAGAGCCTGGGAAAGGGAGAGATTTTCCATACTATCCATTACTTCGGGTAACCTTTGCTCAACTCCGGTTCTAAGCTGGGTATCCTGGCTGTTTTCTTCTCCAGGGACGGGAATTTTTCCCCGAGTATGCTTTTCAATCAAGGTCAGGGTACGGTTTAATAAATTACCAAGGTCATTGGCCAGGTCACTATTTACCCTCTTGATAAAAAGAAAAGGAGAAAAATTACCATCTTCCCCAAAAGGAACCTCACGGAGTAGAAAGTATCTCAGGTAATCCGGTCCAAATTTATCGACAATCCATTCAGGGTCAACAACATTTTTTTTAGACTTGGACATCTTTTCCCCTTTTATCATCCACCAGCCGTGAGCAAAAACCATTTTTGGTGGTTCCACTTCAAGAGCCATAAGTAACGCTGGCCAGATGATGGCATGAAATCTCAAAATGTCTTTTCCTACAAGTTGAATATCGGCAGGCCAGAATTTTCGAAATTTCTCCCCATTAAAGGAGTAATCCAAGGCAGAAATATAGTTAATTAAGGCATCAACCCAGACATAGATACTGTGATAGCTATCCAGAGGACAGGGAACACCCCATTTAAGATTTAAACGTGTGATACTTAAGTCTTTAAGACCTCCCTTCACAAACTCTACGACCTCATTCATCCGACTCTTTGGCAGAACAAAGTCGGGATGAGAATCGTAAAAATCCAGCAACCTTTTCTGATACCTGGAAAGACGAAAGAAATAACTGTCTTCTTCAACATGGGTGACTTCCCTTTTGCATTCCGGACAGAACTTCCCCTTTTCCAGTTGAGACTCAAGCCAGAAACTCTCACAGGGGATACAGTACCAGCCACTGTATTTGTCCTTGTAAATGTCACCCCGCTGGTAAATTTTTGAAAAAATATTCTGGACAATCTGAGCATGGCGAGGCTCGGTGGTTCGGATAAAATAAGAATATGAGATATTTAATTTTTTCCAGAGATTTCTAAACCTTTCCACCATCTGGTCGGCCAGTTCTTTGGGTGATATACCTTTATCTCTGGCAGCCTGAAGTATCTTGTTTCCATGTTCATCCGTTCCCGTAAGAAAGAAAACCTCCTGTTTACACAGCCTTCTGTATCGGGCCAGCACATCCGCAGCAATAGTTGTATAGGCATGTCCTATGTGAGGGACATCGTTAACATAGTAAACAGGAGTTGTAATGTAAAATTTATCCATTTGTCTTCTCCTTTGAGGGAAATCCTAACAAATTTTTCCCCCCTGTCAACCGTAATTACCCCCGACATTGGGACAATTTTTACCTGTACCTTTCGCTTCAGGCTCCCGGGACAAAAAAGAGCCCTCGCACAGGTTTTATCTCACCTACAGATATTTTTGACAGTTGATTTTGTTTTTCTATAATTATGAGGAGGCGTAAAATGAGGGGAAATTTTTTTGATGAATTTGAAGATTTCTGGGAAGATTTTGACATTAGAATCGGACCCTTCAGATGGGGAGTGCATGGTTGGAGCAGAAATGTTAGATACGCCCGGACAGAGACCGAACATGTACTCAAAATAAAAATAAATCCAGAGGTAAAAAAAGAGGAAATAAAGGCAAAACTCTTAAGACCGGGGTTAATAGAAATTAGATGGCCTGTAAAGAGAAAAGCGGAAGATATTCCCATTGATTAATTAAATCAAATGAAGTCCATAGTTTCTGTAGTTAAGTGCAGGGATATCCATAGCCTGCAGGATCTTGATCTTACCTTAAGAAAAGCACTTGATTTGATCGGGGGACTTGAGACTCTTATATGTCCCGGAGATACAGTAATAATCAAACCCAATTTGATTAAGCCCGCCCACTATACAACAGGTATTACCACCAACCTCCTTTTACTAAAAGCTTTGTGTGTAATCTGCCGGGAAAAGGGAGCAGGTAAAGTAATCATAGGTGAAGGTTCTGCTGTGGGATACAGTACCCAAAAAGCTTTTGAAGAAACAGGAATAAAGGAGATGGCAACCGAAATAAAAGTTGATCTTGTTGATTTCAAAAAAGCTGAGAAAGTAGCACTTCCCATCCCGGGAGGAAGAGTATTACACAGACTTAAAGTCCCCAGAATACTGATGGAGGCTAATGTGGTGATAAATGTTCCTGTAATGAAAACACATGATGCTTTACCGGCGACTTTAGGACTCAAAAATATGAAAGGAATTATTGAAGAAAGAGATAAAAAAAGATTCCATAAATGGGGTCTGGCTGAAGCTATAGTTGATCTTAACAAACTGGCTTACCCTGAACTTACAATTTTAGATGGAACAGTCGCAATGGAAGGATTGGGACCTACTCACGGTACTCCAGTAAATCTGGGAATTATAATTGCTTCCAGAGACACAGTAGCTGCTGATGTGGTAGCTGCTGAAATAATGGGGATTAATCCAGATAGTATCGAATATGTTAGATTGGCCGCTCAAGATGGACTTGGCTGTGGTGATCTTTCCAGAATTGAAGTAGTTGGAGAGAAACTTGAGAAAGTGAAAAGACCATTTAAGCAAGTAAAGTTAAATTTTGAAGAATTTAAATCGATGGGAATTTTTATTGAGGAAGATAGTGCTTGCAGTGGATGTCGGCATACCATGGAGTCTCTGATAAGCAATTTAAAAGAACAGAACAAACTGGACCTGCTTAAGGGTTATCATCTTATTTTTGGTCAAACAGTACGCATTCCTCCAAAGATAAGAGGAAAACTCGTTAATATAGGAACATGCACCCGCAACTACAAGCACCTTGGTTATTATATACCTGGATGTCCTCCTCACCCTGAGGATATAGTGTCTTTTTTTGAAACTAACAAAAAATGAAATGGGTAAACTCGGGTATAGCTTCTTTAATGGTAGGAGAAAGATACGTTGCGGTAAAGACATTGTGGCTTAAGGATAAGTGGGGTGAAAGAAAAAGGTGCAGGATAGAAACAGTCCAGATGGTGGACAGGAAGAAGAGGAGAAAAACTCCGGCCTGGAGCAAGCTGGCCAAAGATGAGAAAGGTATAATTGGTGCACTGGTGGTTGGAGCACATAATGCTGGT
Organism: uncultured Clostridia bacterium; assembly: GCA_964482715.1. Taxonomy (GTDB): domain Bacteria; phylum Aerophobota; class Aerophobia; order Aerophobales; family B3-G15; genus CAYZYX01. The sequence goes on along the minus strand of CAYZYX010000013.1, from coordinate 25,224 downwards.
TGGCTAAAAGTCAGTAAATTTAAGAAAACTGCTCCCTATCTTTTTGTTTCTCTTGACGCTTTACCCAAGAGAGCAAGAAAAAAACTTCTCATGTGCATAGACTGTGAAATTCTGGAAGAGGAGGGAACTATCCTGGCAAGGGAGAGAAAGTCTTCTAATAAATACCTTGCCAGTAAAAAATCAAAGCTGTTTCATGAACCCGGCTGCCCTCAGGCAAAGAGGATAAAAGAAAGTAACAGAGTTATTTTTGAAACAAAACAGAAGGCCCTGGAAGCAGGTTACAAACCCCACAAGATGTGTGGAGGATAGATAGAAATGAATCTTCCTCAACCACAGGAAAAGGGAGAAGTATCTTTAGAAGAGGCAATTAAAAAGAGACAATCTGTTCGTGAGTTTTCTCCCAGAGCTTTGTCTTTGAAACAGGTATCTCAACTACTTTGGGCTGCTCAGGGAATAACAGAAAGAGAAAACTCAAGAAGAAGTTGCCCTTCAGCTGGTGCTCTTTATCCTTTAGAAATATACGTTGTTGTGAAAAATCTTAGTGGAACTGAACCTGGCATCTATTACTATGATGCATTTAAGCATTCTCTGGAAATGGTAAGAAAAGGCAATTTCAGCACGAGACTGGCGGATGCCTGTCTTGGACAATTTTTTATCTCTGAAGCACCGGTGGTCATTGTGATTTGTGCTGAATCCGAAAGGACCACCTGGAAATACGGAGAAAGGGGAGCAAGATATGTTCACATAGAGGCCGGTCACTGTGGACAAAACATATGTTTGCAGGTTCAATCCTTGGGATTGGCTACCGTCCCTGTTGGTGCCTTCTGGGACAGAGAGGTCCAGAAGGCAATAGAAATCCCTGAAGAATATGAACCTCTTTATATATTTCCTGTTGGCTATCCAAAATAAACCCAAAAATTTATGATGAAAGGTTGAAAAATGTTTACCATTATGTATCCTGAGAGGATTATTTTCGGTCGGGGTAGTTTAAACAGACTTCCAGAGCAGGCTTCTCGTTTTGGAAGAAAGATTCTCCTGGTGACAGGGCGAAAGGCCATGCGAAAAGCAGGTGTATTGGACAAGACTATGCAACAGCTATCTTCCAGTGGATTAAACACGGTTCTCTTTGATGATGTCGAACATGACCCATCCCTGCAAACGGTAAACAGGGGAATAGAAAAAGCCCGAAAAGAAAAAGTATCAATGGTCATCTCTGTTGGAGGTGGTAGTGCAATAGATGCCGGAAAAGCAATAGCCTGCCTTGCTCCTAAAGAAGGAAATGTAGAAGAATACCACGAGGGAAAAGAAATAAAAGAGCCTGGTCTCCCTTTTATAGCAGTTCCAACTACTGCAGGAACAGGTGCTGAGATAACCAACAATGCCGTGTTGACCAATACGACAAAAAAAATAAAAAAGAGTATCCGAAGTCCTCATATGATAGCCAAAGTCGCTCTTATTGATCCCGAGCTCACGATCTTTTGTCCACCATCCCTCACCGCTCATGCAGGGATGGATGCTCTTACCCAGGCTATAGAATCCTTCATTACCAAAAACCCAAATCCCGTATCGGATACTCTCGCTTTAAGGGCTATAGAGATTTTATTTTTTAACCTCCCCTTAGCGGTAAAAAATGGCCAGGATATAGAAGTAAGGGAAAAAGTTGCTCTTGGAAGTCTGCTCTCAGCCATGGCTTTTTCAAATTCTGGTTTGGGTGCAGTTCACGGACTTGCCCATCCCCTGGGAGCTCATTATGACATTCCTCATGGACTTGCCTGCGCTGTTCTTTTGCCATGGGTTATGGAACTTAACCTTGAGGTTCGAAAAGAAAAGATAGAAAAAATAGCCGAGAAAATAAAAGTCAAAAATGCTAAAAATGTTCCACAGGCAATAAGGGAACTTCTTGATAAAGTGGGTATCCCTCCCACGCTAAAGGAGTGGAAAATAAAAGAGAAAGACATTCCCACTCTGATACAGGAGTCCCGGGAAAGTGGTAGTATGAAGAAAAATCCTCGATATCTGACCGATGAAGAACTGCAACAAATTTTGAAAAAATTGATATAAAGGAGCACTTCATGCAAAAAGTTAACGAAAATGAACGTGAGTTTCGTGGTGGAGATTGGGGAGTAAAATACATAATGAGAGGCCCAAAAATTGATTGGGGCGTGATTCTTTTAAAACCTGGCCAAAACATGGGTCTGCACGGTCACAGGCAAGTAGAGGAAACTTTCTACTTTATCAAAGGCTCCCCAAAAATACTCGTTGACGATGTAGAATACAGAGTCCGGGAGGGTGATGCTTTCAGAATAGAGCCACCTGAGAAGCACGATATTGTAAATGATACATCTGGCGAAGTAAAAGTTGTCTTTATAAAGGCTCCCTACCTTCCTGAAGATAAGGTTACTTACTGATAGAGCTAAACAATAGCCAACCAAAACATGACCGGATTAGCTTACTTGGTAAGGAGGAGATAAATGTCTTTAGACCAAAAAAGTAAAGTTCCTATGCCGAAACAAGACCCGAAAAAAAGAATAACCAACTTTAACGAAGTAGCTCTGGGTTATACTCCGGAACAAGCCATAGAAGAGGCTAAAAGATGTCTTCAGTGTAAAAATTCTCCCTGTGTCAAAGGGTGCCCGGTAGAGATTGATATACCTGCTTTCATAAAACTTATAAGAGAAAAAGATTTTAGAGGAGCAATTAAAAAGATAAAAGAAAAAAACAGTCTCCCCGCAGTTTGTGGCAGAGTGTGTCCTCAGGAGGACCAGTGTGAACTTTTCTGTGTTAGAGGAAAAAAGGGGGAGCCTGTAGCCATAGGGAGACTGGAGAGATTTGTGGCTGATTGGGAAATGCAACATCCAGAAGAAAAATTGGAAGTAGCATCACTTACAACAGACTCGCCGGGAAATCGTTTAAAAGTAGCTGTGGTTGGTTCAGGTCCTGCGGGGTTAACCGCGGCAGCAGAACTTACGAAAATGGGGTATCAAGTTACAGTTTTTGAGGCTCTTCATGAAGCGGGAGGAGTTCTAAGGTACGGAATACCAGAGTTTAGATTACCCAAGATTATCCTGGAAAAAGAGATAGAGAATATAAAGAAAATGGGAGTCAAAATATGTACCAATGTTTTAATCGGGAAAACATTTACCATTAAAGAACTTCTGGAGAAAGAGGGTTTTTCAGCCATCTTTATAGGCACAGGAGCAGGACTTCCTTACTTTCTGGGTGTTCCCGGTGAGGATTTAAATGGAGTTTACTCAGCTAATGAATTTCTTACCCGGGCTAACCTTATGAAGGCTTATCTCTTCCCTGAATATGCCACTCCCATTAAAGTGGGAGAGAAAGTTGCTGTTATAGGAGGAGGAAATGTAGCCATGGATTCTGCAAGAGTGGCCCTCAGATTAGGAGCAAAGAAAGTAACCGTTATTTACAGAAGATCAAGAAAAGAGATGCCCGCGCGAGAGGAAGAAATAGTGAATGCTGAGGAAGAGGGTATCGAGTTTAAATTTCTCACCACTCCGGTTGCTTTTCTCGGCGATGAACAGGGAAACCTTACGGGAGCAAGGTGTATAAAAATGCAACTCGGTGAACCTGATGAAAGCGGGAGAAGAAGACCGATTCCCATAGAAGGTTCAGAATTTGATATTCCGGTAGATACTGTGATAGTGGCTATCGGGCAGGGGGCAAATCCTCTTCTTTCCCGCACTACTGCCGAACTCAAGACCAACAAAAAGGGGTACATTGTAGTAAATCCGGACACTCTCCAGACAAGTATCCCGGAAGTATTTGCTGGAGGAGACATCGTGACTGGAGCAGCAACAGTTATCGCGGCCATGGGAGCCGGGAAAAAAGCAGCAAGAAGCATGGACGCTTACCTCAGGAGGAAAGTCGGAAAAGAGAAAGAATCGCTCCAATCATAGCTATAATGGCAAACATGAAAAATATCATTTCCATACTTAAAAAGTCGCTTATTAAACCACAGAAAAGGCGAGAAATGGCACTGGAGCCAGCTCCCATTAGGGTTAAAAATCCATAGTTAAATCCAAGCCCATCACGGGAAAAAAGAGCTACAGAGGTAAGGAGAACAGGTATTATCATGAAAAAAACAAGACTTAGTAACAAGAGGAATAAAATTGACATAAATCCGAAGGTAAAAGGTATCGAAATATAAAGAGGAACTAACAAAGTAAAACAACAAAAGAGCACCCTTTTTCTTCCCCATTGATCGGCTAACTTTCCTCCTAACATTTTTCCCAGTGCTCCTGTGAGTATAAAAAGGCTCAAAACTAAACCGGCGTTTTCTATTGAAAATCCGCGTTTATCAACAAGAAAAAGCGGAAGGAATATTATTATGGCCCAGAGGAGACCAGCGTTTGCCTGAATAAGAAAAATAGTTCCCAGTTCCTGGCGCTTAAATAAAGCTCCTATCCCCCGATAAATTTCTCCTTTAATGGACAAATCTGAAATATTTACAAACTCTTGCTCCTTTCTAAAAACAAGGTATATAAGCAAAGAAAATATAAAGATGGGTATTGCCCATATTAAATAAACCGCTCTCCATCCAAATTGAGAACTAATAAACCCGGCCACAAAGGGGGCCAGAAACAGGCCAAAATTACCCCCTGATTCATAGACTCCAAATACAGTCCCTTTTTTTTGAGGATATTCATGGAAAAGACAGATTTGAGCTGAGGGATGAAAAGCTGAGAAACATAAGAAAAGCAGGGTTAAAAGCAAAAGAGTAATCCAGAGCCCGGTTTTTAAAAAAAGAAGGGTACAGATAATTCCTATTAAACAAAACATGAGAGAAATGAATTTAAACCTGTTTACCCGTTCAGAAATAACCCCGGCAGGAATACTGGCTATTCCCAGAGTCAGGCTTAAAATTAAGGTAAACACACCTATCAAAGTGTAGGAAAGATTAAAATCATTTCTGATCAAGGGTAAAACAGGAGCAAGTGTCCCTGTAATCATGTGAACTAAACCATGAGCTACCGAAAAAAAACTGAGTTTTCCAGGCACAAATTTTTTCTTTTTTATCAAATTCATTGAGGGTCCATCTTTAAATAACCTATACTAACAATAGTTGCCACTACGGTCAGTATTCCAAGAAAAAGAAATCCAGTATGAAAATCATAATTATCTATAAGATGCCCAACTACTGGTAAAATTAAGGCCGGAAGGACCATTCCTCCACCAGAAACTGCTCCCACGGAAGTTCCTATCCTCTCACCCGGACTGAGTTCAGCAGAAAGTGCAAGCCCCAAGGGGAATGTAACAAAAATACAAAAACCTATTCCTACAAGAAGGCAAATCAAGAAAGGGTAATTAAGGTCTGAGGAACTGAGCAGAATAAATTGAAAAAGAAAAAAAAGTATGGCGAGTCCCAGGAGACTAATAAATATTATTTTTGGCTTGGAGACTCTATCTCCCAGAGCTCCTCCTATTGGTTGAGAGATGAGGCCAATCCCCAGCATAATTCCGGTTAAAAGTCCGGCGACGTCAATTGAAGAGCCCTTAACAACGAGAAAGGAAGGGAGAAAAGAAACAATCCCCTGAAAAACGGCACTTCTCAGACCCAAGATTAAAATTAAAAAAATTATCGGAAGAGTAATAGCTCTAACCAGTCCAGGCTCGCCTCTCTCAGTGGGTTCTTTTAAACCAAACCCGCATAAAAATACGGCAACCATTGCCGGAAGCATCAGAAAAATTGCCGCGACTCTCCACTGAAGTTTTGAAACAAGCCAACCAATGAAAATTGGTGAAAGAAACCTGCCAAGTTGCCCGCCAACTCCATGAATACCCAGAGCCTGTCCTTTTCTGTAGAACTTTTTGGTTATAAGATTTGTGCTCTGGGGGTGATAGGTTGTGCTGGCCAGTCCAATTAAAATTGCAGAACCCAAGAGAAAACTAAATCTATTACTTAATCCAAGAACTATGGCTCCAGTTGCATAAAAAAGGAAGCCAACAGTTAGAAAGAAAACCCTTTTTCGATAAATGTCGGCGCAATATCCAACCGGGGACTGAAGGATAGCTCCAATTATGGCTACCACAGAAACAAGAACCCCTGCATAAAAGTAACTTATGTTCAGCTCTCGTATAAGTAGGGGAATAAAAATTGGAAGCAGTAGGGAATAAAAGTCATTTACAAAATGGGCAAAAAATAAGATTCCCATCACCGGCATTCTGAAATCTCCAAACTAAAAATTTTCTTAAGATTATATTAAAAACAGTCATCAGTGTAAATATATCTGGAATTAAAATTGATGTTAAAAAGAGAAATTCATTGGATCTGAAGAAGGGCCTGGGTAAAAATTCTTTTAGAGGCGGCAAGAAGGACTTTCGGGGATTCCTCGGGCTGAGAAAGAATTTCAAAACTTATAACCGGTTTTTCTTTCTTATCTGGTGAGAGAAATCCGATCTCTATAAGCTTCTTTAAAAAACGAAGTATTGGAGATCCAAATTTCCATCGGGAACCCCTATAAATGGATGCTTATCTCCATAGGATGCGCTAAAATTCCCGGAATATCTGATCCCCAAAGATATTTTTGTGCCTCCGATAATCTGGTAGGCTAACTCCAAATATTTCCTTACTCATAACCCTGATAGGCCCCGATGAAGTTCTCCCAAAGTGCAGGAAGATCATCTCCATTTAACTCAACGGTCAGTTTGCCTGCTCTTTTTACCCCGGGGATTTTTTCAGCTTTTTCTACATCTTTAAAATCAAAAAACTCAACCTCTATCCGATATGGAGGATTTACCAAAAATGGTTTAAACTCCCCTATCCTCTGAACAGCTCTTCTGGCAGCTTCCTTTATTATTTCTCTTGTCACTGAGGCAGGTAAACAAAGAGCACTATGTTCATTTATGGAGTATTTAACCACAGCTTTTTCAAGGTTTCCAAGTAAATGCTCTGCTTCTTGGATTGCTTTGGAATCTCCACTTATCATGATGAGAGGAACCTTATAGCATCCAGCAATTGCTGCCTCCATTCCTATCTCACCCATGAGAATACCATTCAGATAAAGTTTTTTCATGGAGTAATCGTAGGTGTGGGTTAGAAGTCCTCCTTCTGTCTTTGCCATGGCATGATAACCAATCATTATTAAACCTTTAAAATCTTTATCAAGCTTACACAAAGGATAAATCTTACGAGGCTTTCCGGCAATTAGTCGAGCTTTTGGATGAAGCTGGTTAAGATCAAGATTCAAACCATAAAAATGCATATCAAAAACAAAAACTTCATCAGCTCCTCCTTCCAGAGCTCCTTCGATTGCAGCATTTACATCGGAAATCATGTAATCTCTTGCCTCATCATATAAAAAGCCATCAGGATTTGCCTGATGATTAAAATTAACCACTCCTGATGCTCCTTCCAGATCTGCCATTAAAAAAATCTTCATTTTACCTCCCCTTTTTGTTTCTCAAGTGAAATTAACAGTCTTTTCTTAACATGTTTTATTACAATATTTTTAAGCAGGAATTAACAGAACTTTGCAACCCTCTCCTGATGCGGCTATTTCAAAAGCAGTTTCAAAATCAGCTAAAGAAAAACGGTGAGTGACAACAGGTTTTATATCGATTTTTCCAGAAGCAAGAATCTTTTCTGTTTTCTCCCACGTATCCCAGATTTTGCGTCCAAAAAGGCCTATAATTTCAATTTCCTTAAAAACAATATCATTAGAGGGACTGAGAGTAAAAGGTTTATCACTCTGTCCAAGAAATATAAACTTTCCTCCCACCCTTAAGAACTTATAAGCCCATCTTGCAGCTTGAGTATTTCCTGAAGCCTCAATCACCGAACCAGCTCCACCCCCATAATTTCTCGTTAAAAATTTAATCTTTTCTTCAAGTATATTTGCTTCTTTTTTCGGATTTATAATGTGAGTTGCACCCATTTTTTTAGCTATTTGAAGTCTTCTCTCATTTACATCAATTCCGATAATCAGCTCAGCTCCCATAATCTTTGAGAAGGCGATAGAAAATTGTCCAATAGGACCACATCCCAATACTATAATGGCATCTCCTTTAACCTCTCCTTTTTCTACTGCCCGCAAAGGAATTCCCATTGGCTCAAGAAGAGCTCCCTCCTCAAAGGAGATACTGTCAGGAATTCTTCGTGTAGCTCTTTCAGGAATAACCGCATACTCTGCAAAACTACCATTTACGGTGTGACCAAAAAGCTCCATTTTTTCACAGGTATGAGGGCGATTATGAAGGCACTGCCAGCATGCCCCGCAGGAAATATGTGTTTCTGCTGCTACTTTGTCTCCAATTTTTATCTCTCCAACTTCCTCGCCAACCTCTACAACTTCACCTGCACATTCATGTCCCGGAATAAAAGGAAGATTCTTTACAACATTTTCACACCAGCTTACCCAATGAAACATCTTTAAATCAGATCCACATATTGCAGTCGCCCTGATTTTTACCAGTACATCTCCGGGGCCAGGTTTTGGTAGAGGAATCTCCCTGTATTCAAACCCTGGTGCTCTGTTGGTTTTTAAAATAGCTTTCATAAATTTACCTTTAAGAAGAATTGCACAGTTTTTTTTGCTTTCTGATCCATTGTGCGTACTCACTAACTGCTTTTTCAATCGTATATTCCGGTCGGAAACCCAATTCCTGTCTGGCCAGAGAAATGTCAAGAGTTTCACCGCGAGGAAAGAGTTTACCTGGACCAATGTCAACCTTACAGCTACAGGGACTGTATTTTTTAACAATCTCAACAAGTCGAAGAAAATTAATAGCCTCTTCTGCAGCAATATTAAACACTTTATGTTTCAGATTTTCTGCTTTATAAACTAAAACCGTTCCTTTAGCCGTATCTTTAACGTAGGTAAACCCCAGACTCTGGTTGGCTCCTTTTTCCAGTTTAAGATTAGAAAGTCCCTCTATACAACCAAATAAAGTTCTGAATAAGGGAGGAAGTTCTGAGGGAAGACGTCCCGGCCCAAAAAAGAAATAAGGCCGAACCACTCTGAAATCAATTCCATAATGATTTTGATACTGGAAACCTAAAAATTCTGCTGAGGCTTTACTTGCTCCATAAAGATCAGAAGGCTTTATCGGATAATTCAATTCAGAAACCTTACCTTCTACCTCTCCATAAACAGCTCCCGAACTTATAAAAACCACCTTCTTGATCTTGAATATTCTGGTAATCTCGAGAACATTTAATGTGCCCACTATGTTTAAGATTGTACTTGGATAAGGATTTTCCCAGTAATCTGGTGTGGCCATAACGGCAGGCGTATGAATTATTCCCTCAATTTCTTTTCCAAATCTTAAAAAAGTGGATAGCAGATTTGACCAGTCAAGAACACTTCCTCTAACCGGAACAAGCAGCTCTTCAATTTCTTCTAAGTAGTCTAATCTTCGCTGAGATACATCAAACATGATGATCCGTTTACCCTCCCTGGCCAGATAATAGGCCAGCCAGGATCCCAAAAGGCCATATGCTCCTGTTATTAAAACTGCCATAGCTGTCCTCTTATTTCAACACCCTCTTTATCAACTATGATGGAGGTTCTATTTATTACCACTTCCCCTTTGCCATTTGTTGATCTACTTTTATCCTCACCCTTGAGGGAGTAGCACAGGGATCTGCCTGAACATGATCAAAGGATGAGAGATAGGTATTTTGCTGATTTCATTACAAAAAATTAACCCTCTTGTTTCTCTGAAATCTTTTCTTCTATTAAATTGATTCTATTTTCTAACTCATCAAAATGCTTTTTTAGTTCTTTTATCTGAATATCAAGCACATTGATCTTATCAGCTGCGCTCTTTATTTTCTTTATCCTCTCATCCAGCTTGTTTATTTCTGCCTCAAGGTTTCTTACTTTTTCTTGCAGGTTCAAAAGAGCATCGAATTCTTTTTTCAACTCTTCCAGCTTTTTTTCTAAATTGCTATACGAGGAAGGTGTTTCACCGGATTTCAGAGTGTATCCCTGTTGAATTATCTGTTCCACCTCTTCTATTCTCTTTTTTAAATCAGAAATATCACTTTTTTGTTGATCAAACGACTTAACTTTTTCCTCCAGCCCGGGAATTAAACTAATTTTCTCTTCTAAACCAAGCACCTTTTTATCCAGTTTTTCTCTAACAGACATTTCTCCTTTCAACTGGTTTTCAAGCTGATTTACCTTTGGTTTCAGCTCAGATAAATTCTCCATTTGTTTCTTGATTTCGTTAATTTTTCTGGCCAGATCTTCTACATCCTGCTTCAATTCCAGGTTGATTTCTACCTTTTCTTTTAAAACTTCCAGTTTCTCTTCCATAGAGGGCAAAACCTCCAGCTTAGAACCAAGAACATCTATTTGTTTTTGGAGCTCTCTGATTTTTTCTTTCTGTGGTCTTTCTTCTGGCGCAACTTCTGCAATCTTTTCTTCCTCTTTTTGTTCAGGTAGCGACTTTAATGAGATTTCAACTCCTTTTAACTTAGTTATACTCTTGAAAAGTTTTTCAATTTGAGGTTGGGGCTCAATCAACCAGGCTCCTTCAAGATAAATAATTGCCTGATTGTAAAGTTTGGAAGCTATATAGTCAATGCTGCTTCGTATGAAATAATCAAGAAGGGGTGAAGCTCCCCATTCCTTGGGGGATACCTCCCTGTAGTCTTTTTTTGCCTGAACGACAAGCTCTAACGCTTTTTTTTCTTCACCTAATCTGTTGTAAATAACTGCCTGTAAAATTCTTGTTCTAAGGATTTCTCGTTCTTTATTGAGAGTTTTATCCTTAGCCTGTAGCTGGATGTACTTTTCCAACCATTCAATAGCACTTTGATAAAGACCCCGGGCATGTTTTTCTTTACCCTGGATTTCTGCCTCCAGGCCTAAGAGATAGGCAATTTGACCGAGGTGAAGATAAGATAGGGAAAAATCCGGCCATTTTTCTATAACTTTATGGTACTCACTGATAGCCTTATAAAAATAATCCGGATTTACATTACCAGCAAAATAATAAGTCCTGGCCAGCCAGACCTGAGCAGCAAAATTAGCGGGATCCTCCTGCAAAATGGAAGAGTAAATCTTTATTGCTTCCTCATATTTTCCCTCCTCAACAGCTTTACTTGCCAGATCCATCTGCTCGGCAAATTTATCCTGAGCGATGCAGGTTGAACTTGTAAAAATCAATAAAAATCCCAGAATGAAAAAAAATGGTGCTATTTGTTGTTTCATCAATAACCTTTCTCCTTTTCATAATTTTCATAATATCAATTTCAACCTTTCTCAGGTAAAGTTTGAACCTCTCAAGGTAAAATACACAGAATCCTGAAAAAGTCAACCATTTTCCACGAGACATTCGGGCACCTTTCTACCTGTATCTTTTTCTTCAGGCTCCCGGGTATCTCGCAGGAAGTGTGCCTGGCACAGGTCTTATCTCACTACCCGTTTTATTGACAATTTTACCATTCCTGATATTATGATGAGAATTAATTTGAGAAAAAATTCACAGAGGCTATGGATGATGGATAAAGAAAAAATTGAAAAAGCAGTAAGGCTTTTCCTGGAAGGAATTGGGGAAGATCCGGAGAGAGGAGGGGTCAAGGACACACCAGCCAGAGTTGCCCGGATGTGTGAACAAATATTTGGAGGAACCGAAAAGAAGGCTCGTGAGGTCTTAACAGTACTGGAGGAAGAAAAACATGACGAGATAATTCTATTAAAAAATATACCTCTTTATTCTTTCTGCGAACATCACCTCTTACCTTTTCTTGGTAAAGCCCATATAGCCTACATTCCTAAAAATGGGAGAGTTACGGGACTTAGTAAGATCGCTCGAGTAGTGGATGTTCTCTCGAGAAGACTTCAAGTTCAGGAAAGGTTAACCACTCAGATAGCTGATGTTATTAATGACACATTGCATCCGCGCGGGGTGATGGTTATTATAGAGGCGGAACACCTCTGTATGTCTATTAGAGGGGTTAAAAAGCCGGGGACTGTTACGGTCACCTCGGTTGTAAGAGGTTTATTTAGAGATAATCCCGCCACCCGAGCTGAAGCAATTAGTCTGCTGCAAAAATAAATATAAAAGGAGGTTAAAGGGATGCCTGTAAAGAAAAGATATCCTGTCCCAAGTGATTTAGAAATTGCACAGGAGGCAGAGCTAAAACCCATTACTGAAGTGGCCAGAGAGGCCGGGATACTGGAAGAAGAGCTGGAGTTATATGGAAATTACATCGCCAAGATTGATTATTCCAAGGTCCTCTCAAGATTAAAAGATAGACCTAATGGCAGATTAATCACGGTGACTGCAATAACACCTACTCCTCTGGGAGAGGGAAAAACAGTTACTGCTTTTGGCCTGGGTCAGGCCCTTTATCTAATGGGGAAAAAAGTGATTAATACTTTCCGTGAACCCTCTAAAGGACCTACTTTTGGTATAAAAGGTGGAGCAACTGGAGGAGGTTACTCGCAGGCTTTGCCAATGGAAAACATCAATCTGCACTTCACAGGGGATATTCATGCTGTAGAGACCGCACAGAACCTTTGTGCTGCGGCTATTGATGCCCATATTCTTCATGGAAATAAACTCAACATTGACCCTTTAAATGTAACCTGGACATACTGTCAGGATTTAAACTCACGTGCTTTAAGAGAGGTTATAGTGGGACTGGGAGGAAAAAGGAACGGTTATCCCAGGGTAACTAATTTTGATATAACTGTTGCTACAGAAACAGCGGCTATACATGCTTTAACCACGGGACTGAGGGACCTCAGAGAGAGATTGGGTCGAGCAGTTATTGGTTATACCTATGATAACAAACCTGTAACCTGCGAAGACTTAAAGGTGGCAGGAGCAATGGCTGCTTTGCTTAAAGACGCCATTAAACCTAACCTTGTGCAATCAACCGAAGGTCATCCCATGATCTGTCACGGGTTTCCTTTTGCCAATGTAGCACATGGAAACAACTCGGTCATGGCCAATATGGTCGCCTTAAAGTTAGCCGATTATGTGGTTACTGAAAGTGGTTTTGGAGCAGATTGTGGGTTTGTCAAATTAATCGATGTCGCCTGTCGTCAGAGTGGATTAAAGGTTGACTGTGCTGTAATTGTTGCTTCTATCAGAGCCCTTAAAGAACATGGAGGTGCCTTTCACTTCCGTCCAGGAATGCCTTATTCAACGATTAAGGAAGCTGTTGAGAGCGAAAATTTACCAGCAGTAGAGAAAGGATGCGAAAATCTGGCTCGTAACATTGAAATAGTTAAAATGTATGGAATACCAGCAGTGGTAGCCATAAACAGGTTTACCACAGATACGGACAGAGAAATAGAACTGGTAAGAAGAAAAGCTCTGGAGGCGGGAGCTGATGGTGTGGCTGTTTCCGAAGGCTGGGCCAAAGGAGGGGAAGGAGCAAAGGAGCTCGCCAGTGAGGTAATAAAGGCTGTGGAGAAACCTCATGAGATGAAATTTCTTTTTCCTGATGATATTTCAATTAAAGAAAAAATAGAAACAATTGCCACCCGTGTTTATCTGGCTGATGGAGTTGAATACTCACCTGAAGCTGAGAGAAAAATTAAACTTTATACAAGGCTCGGGTTCAGTAAAATGACCATTAATGTAGCTAAAACACATCTTTCTCTTTCACACGATCCCAATTTAAAGGGTGTCCCTCGTGGATATAAACTTCCCATTCGTGACATAAGAGCTTCCGTGGGAGCCGGATTTTTCTATCCAATCTGTGGGACCATGCAGACTATGCCAGGTCTTCCAAGCAGGCCGGCTTTTGTAGATGTGGATATAGATCCGGAGACCGGAAAAATAAGAGGACTATTTTAATTATTAAAGGTCAAGGAGGTGGGAATGCCTGCTCAAATCATAGATGGTGTAAAAATAGCCAATAAGATAAAAGAGGGTCTAAAGGAGGAGATTCAGAAACTCAAAGCCGAAGGAAAATCACCCTCTCTTGCTGCTATTCAGGTAGGAACAGATCCTGGATCTGAGGTTTACATTCGCTCTCAGAAAAAGTCCTGTGAAAAAATGGGGATTGAATACAATTTACATAAATTTGACGAAAAAATTACCCAAACTGAATTGGCCGACTTTATTCAAAAACTGAATCAGAATCCCGGTGTAAGCGGGATAATTCTCCAGATGCCACTCCCCTCTCATCTTGATGCTCGTTATCTTCAGCACCTGATTGACCCTAAAAAAGATGCCGAAGGCGTATCACCCACCAATATGGGGATGGTGGTGTATGGTAAGCCTGTTTTGGGGCCCTGCACAGCAATGGCGGTGATAGAACTCATAAAGTCCACAGGGGTGGAGCTTTATGGTAAAGAGGCAGTAATGGTCGGGCACAGCGATATAGTTGGCAAACCTACGGCTCTTTTGCTTTTAGACAAATTTGTCACTACTTCTGTCTGTCACATAGCAACAGGCGAAAGGGGAATTTTACCCGATTATGTGAAAAGAGGCGAAATTCTCATTGTAGCTGTTGGTAAGGCTAATTTAATCAAGGGAGAATGGATAAGAGAAGGTGCTATTGTAATTGATGTGGGAATAAACCGGGTGGGTGGCAAAATAGTAGGAGATGTTGAATTTGAAGTTGCCAAAGAGAGAGCCTCTTATATTACACCTGTTCCCGGTGGTGTGGGACCTGTAACTACAGCTATGTTGTTGAAAAATACGGTAGAAGCAGCAAAACTTCAGATAAAGTAAGGTTTATTCTGACAGAGTCAGGATATCAATTAAAGCCTGCTGGAGGGCAGCTTCTTCCTGCTGCCTTCCCTTTTTTATCTGAAACTCAGCTTGTAATATCCTTTCCTGGGCAAAAAGAAGATGAGAAAGACTAAAGGAACTGGCTGCTTCCATGTATTCCTTTGCTTTGCTAAGGTGAAAATCTGAAAAACCTGAATTTTTCCTGAAAACAAACTTACAGGCTTTTCGGGGAGTAATATTTTGTGCAGCCACTTTTAGTCGAATTAAAATTCTTATTTCACGCGCCAGCATACTTTCAATTAAAAGAGGTTTTTCCCCCTGAAGGAATAGTTTATTTAATATTCCCAGAGTAAGCGAGAGGTCTTTATTTCGAAAAGCCCTGAGTAAATTAAAGATATCTTCGCTCTCTCTTTTTCCCGACAATCCAAGAACGTGAAATTGCTCAATTTTTGTTTCTGGATGTACAAAAAGAGCTAATTTATTTATTTCGTTTTGCAGAAAAAAAATATCTCCTCGACTTTTCTCCGCCAGGAGAAAAGCAGCTTCATAACTTATACTTTTTCCTTGCTCTTTAACTTTTTCTAATATCCACCTTATAGCCTCTTTTTCTCTTAACGGATTAAAACTAACGATTTTTCTTCTTTCTCTAAAAAAATGATAAAATTTACTCTGGCTATTAAACTTCTGGCCAATAAAGACTATACACGTGGAGCTCACTGGATCTTTTAGATAATCCAGAAGTATCTCCTCGTCTCTGGAACGTAGCCTATCCGCTCTTTCAACAACTACCAGCATCCATTTATTGTTAAAAGGAAGCTGATAAGCTGCTTCCATAATTTCTCTTGAAGTATTTTGCAGTACGTCCAGAAGAATAAAGTTAAAAGATTCAGTTCCGGGAGAAGTGATGAGTTTTTTATTTAATTTTTTAAGAGCTTCCTTTTTAAGGTATTCCTCTTTTCCTTCAAAAATATAAAAAGGACTTATTTCCCTTTCAATTTGTTGAAGAAAAACTGCATAGTTCATCTTTCAAATCTGCAGGTAACCTATTATTTTATACACGAGTTTAGCTACCAAAAAGTCTGGAGCAATTATTCCGGGGATGGGAGAAAACTCTACCACATCAACTGCCACTACCTTTTTGAAGCTAAAAACAAACTTCAGGATTTCCAGAATCTTATACCAATCAAGTCCTCCTGGCTCCGGGGTCCCGACAGAAGGCATAATAGAAGGATCAAGAACATCTACATCCAGGGTTATATAGACCGGTGATGATAGTTTTTCGTCTATTATTTTTTTCCATTTATCGCTTTGCAGGATTTGAAAAGAAGTTTGAAAAGCGATATTTCTTTCCTTGATTGCATCAGCCTCTTCCTTTGACAAACTGCGAACACCAAGCTGAACCACAGATGAGTGCTCAGATACTCTTCTCATCACACAGGCGTGATTATAGATAGAGCCCTGGTAAACTTCTCGAAAATCAGCATGAGCATCAAGACATAAGACTGAGAGGGAAGGATATACCTCTTTATAAGCCTTAACTATCCCCGGAGTTATACTGTGCTCCCCTCCCAGAAATATATAGAATTTTGAAGCATCTATTAATCTTTTAGTAAAATGGTAAAGCTCATCAACTGCTTTTTCAGGACCGGAAGAGGGGCAAGAAAAAGGGGCCAGAGTATATATTCCTATTTTGTATGATTCTCTTGAAAGTTCTTCGTCCCATAACTCAAGATTTAGGGAAGCCTGAATAATTGACTGCGGACCTTCTCTGGTTCCTCCTTTGTAGGTAACAGTACTTTCATAAGGTACAGGAACTATTCTGACTTTTGATCTTTCCGGGTGGACAAATTCAGGTGGTGGATCAGCAAAATTCAGTTTAAATGAATTAATCCCCAATTTGAATCAACCTTTTATTTTAAAATCTCAATCTTGCTTTTGCCAGGGTTAAGCTTAGGAACAAAAACTCTCGTTAAACCTCTTTTAAGCTCACGGGCTAATGCTTCAGTTAAAAGAGGAAGAGCCAAAGTTGCATCACAGTAAAGGGTAACTTTTTTAGCCTGAGGAGAAATTTTCCCCCAGGATTGAGACTCTTCCAGAGTAGCTCCACTTAGCCCTCCCCAATGTGGGGGATCAGTGATGATCTGAATGGCATAATAGTGACCTTCGCTTTTTATTCCCGAGACATTTAAAGTCACCTGGGTCTGTTGAATAAAATTTTTCGGTGTTCCACCACCTATATAGATAACCGCGGTTTTTCCTGCCTCTTTAACCAGATAGGCTGTTTCCTCAACATCCCTCAGAAGATCAAAATTTACGTTAACTTTACCTGCTACAAGGGCGATTCCTATGGAGGAATCTCCAATTGCCGGACAATAAATAGGAACCTTATTCTTATAAGCAGAAGTTAAAATTCCTTCCTCCTTTGCCTTTTTACTGAGAAACTCTCCAAGTAGATACAAAAATTCTCGAGTGGTGTAACTGCGTGTGGCATCCAGAGTTCCTGCAAAATTCTGAATAAACTGATCGGTCAATTGAAACTCTTCTTCAGAAGCCAAAGTATCGTAGATTCTGTCCATCTCCATTTTCCTTAATTTCACATCCTCCAGAAAGGGACTTGCTTTGTAGTGTTTTCTTCCTAAACTTTCGTGACAATCATGAAAGAGATTGGCTCCTGTGGAGACTATACAGTCAATTAAACGATGGGTGATAAGAAACGATACCACCTTCCTCATTCCAGCTGGAACCATTGCTCCTGCCAGACCAAGGAAAATAAAGACTCTGTCCTTGAGCATCTCCTTCCACACACGGAAGCAAATCCCGAGATTTCTTCCCTGAAAGGATATATTTTCCATCTCATTTAAAAGGGTATCTAAATCCTTTTCCCCATCAGGAGAAAACGGTTTTACTGGATGCTCACGTAGATTCATTTCTATATCACCAACCTTTTCTCTCTCAGTCAACAAAAACTGCCGCTGCTATCACCGTTGTCCACAACCCATTTTTGTCGCCCAGAGCTGATTGTGTTATATTGGTGGTTTTAACTATCTCACCACTTATCCTCCATATTTCCTTCTTTTCATCGTAACTTGAGTCAGGATCAAACTCCACTCCAAGTATAGTAGCCAGCATTGAGGCAGCGAGGTCTTCCGCGTACTCTCCTGCTTTTTTCTCCCCCTCACCAAAACTGTGATGCTCGGAGAGATATCCATAGTGGTCTTTTCGGCGTGGGACAGCAAGACCAATAGAGGCAGCTATCAGGCGATGCGGTTCGTTAGTAGCATTTTCAGCCAAAACACAGTATACTATTTGACCGGGAGTTAGATATTTTTTAGCTTCGTTTTTTGAAATTAAACGACATCCCGGAGGATAAATACTGGAGACTCTTACAATATTATACTCAGCAAGACCGGCATTTCTTAGAGCGTCTTCAAAAGAAGCCAATTTCTCCTTATGTTTCCCTACACCCTTGGTCAGAAAGATTTTACTCGGATGTTTCATTGGTGATCCCTGGAACTTATTGAATTTTTTGGCATAATTATATTAAATTAAAACCATCTGTCAAAATTCTTGAGCTGACATTGGGACACCTTTTACCTACACCTTTCTCTTCAGGCTCCCGGGTATCTCACCTATCATTTTACTGCAGCAGGCCTTTCCTTTTTGTGGGTGCAAAAGTGGCTACCATGTAAAGGCCGGCTGCTCGCCAAAAAAGCTTGCTTGCAAGGTATCTCCGGGAGCCTTTATTAAATTGTTTTCACTTTAAAGGGATAATTATTTTTCCCTCTTCATTTCCTATCTCCTGATAATCGCCCTTCCACCTGCAATAAGCAGTATAAGCACAAAGAATTGCATCAAGTATATGAGAGGAAAAAATCCTTTCCTCAGGAGAGGGAATATTATCAATCCAGAGAGAAAGAGCCCTTTGTAGAGAAGCCCTCCATTTCAAAGAGGATTTTACGGTGCCGGGTAACTTAATCTTTAATACATTCTGAGTAGCTCTTGGATAAACCTCTATCCACCTGTAACCCTCTTTATTTAATTTTTGACAGAGAGAAATTGCTCTTCTTGTAAGAGAGGCAATCCAGAAAGGGGATAAAGCTGGGGAGCCAAATTGCCGAAGTTCCCGGTCGCACAGGCGCATTTTACTACCCTTTTTTGGAAAACTGAGAGGTGCATCTACAGCAATTAATTCAGGGTTACGTTCCCTTACCCTATTCATAATTTCTTTATCAGTGAACACCTCCTCTGGCCTGTCCACAATTTTAAGACTCTGGTCAATAACTGCCAACCCGGTTGGAAAACGGTAATTGGCAGCAAGATCGAGTCCCAGAAAGATTTGTTTTCCTGCCTTGACCGGCAAATTACCCTCCTCTTAAAGAGCGAATTATTAAATCAAGCTCATTTGACCTGAGAAGATAAGATAAACCAATAAATACCCCGACTCCAAAAAAAATAGTGCCAACAATAAAAAGCAGGCGATAATGTAAAGAGACAGCGAGACCGGGATTAAGGAAAATTTTGCCAATATAAATTGCTCCTCCCATCACTGCTGAAACAAAGCAAGTCTTTAAGAAAGACAAAAAGACCGAGTATCCACCCAACCTTCCCATCTTTCTCCTTAGAAGAACAACCAAAAATACCATGTTCATCATAATGGATAAAGAGGTAGCAAGAGCGAGACCTTTATGTTTGAGAGGATCAATTAAGGCAAAATTGAGGAGTACATTTGATCCGAGGCAAATAACAAAAACATAAAAGGGAGTGAGCATATCTTGAAGAGAATAAAACGCCCTGGTAAGGATCATAACACCTCCCATAGCAAAAAGACCGAAGCAGTAATAGAAAAGGGCTTCACTTGTAATCAAAGTGTCCCTGTAAGAAAACGAGCCGTATTGAAAAAGCAGACCAACAAGCTCCTTCCTCAGTAAAATTAATCCAATTGATGAGGGAACCAATAGAAAAAAAACCATTCGTATACCCATGTTGACTGTGGCTTTAAGGGCATCACGATTGTTAGTCGCTGCCAGCAATGAAAAGCGAGGGAAAATCGCCGTTGAGATAGCTATAGGAAAAAGGCCCAAAGGAAATTGGATTATACGCATTGCGTACTGAAGGCTGGAAATTCCACCGGCAGGAAGAGTGGAGGCAAAAATTCTGGTTATAACCACACTTATCTGCAGAGTAATGCTTCCCAGAATTGCGGGTAAAATCAGTTTAAAAACCCTCCTTACCCCTTCATCCTGCAGAGAAAAAGTCAATCTGTATTTGAATCCTTTCTTTATTAAAGCTGGAATTTGAACTAAAAGCTGTATCGATCCTCCCGCAACCACTCCGCAAGCCAAACTGTAAATACCAATCTTATTACTCAAAAGAAGAGCAAAGATTATAAAACAAATATTAAAAAAAACCGGGGCAAATGCCGGAGAAGCAAAATGTCCTCTACAATTAAGGATGGCCATGATGAGTGCGGCTACGCTGATAAAGAGGAGAAAAGGCCACATAAGCTGACTGAGATAAATAGCCAAACCAACCTGGGATGGATTTTTTCTAAAACCTATTCCGAGGTAGGGCATGTAAAAGGGAGCTAAAATGACCCCCATTACAATAACACTCATAACCATAAGGACAAGTAAATTTAGAATGTTATTTGCCAGTTTCCAGGCTTCTTCTTCCCCTTTTTTTGAGTACCATTCACTGAAAATGGGTATAAAGGCAGTACTTAAAGCTCCTTCAGCGAGAAGCGCACGAAAGAGATTGGGTAAGGTGAAAGCCAGCCAAAAAGCGTCGGTAGCTGGAGAGTAACCAAAAATGTAGGCGATTATCTGAAGTCTTATAAGTCCCGTAATACGAGAAAATAAGGTGCCTAAACTGACCATCCCAGCGCTTTTTATTACCCCTTCTTTTTCCTCTCTTTTTCTTAACATTTTTACCTATCTGCTATATTTTTAACCGCACTTTGTGGGTTGTCAAATTATAAGATTTTGATAAACTACTACCTAAAACTTAAGCAAGGAGTAGAAAGCATGCCTCATACAAAATCAGCAAAAAAGAGAATGCGCCAAAGCCAGGAGCGTGCCAGGAGAAACAGCCAGATTAAAAACCGGGTAAAAACTGCAATAAAGGGACTTCTGGCCCTGTTTGAAGAAGGAAAATTAGAAGAAGCCAGAGCAAAGCTTCCTGAAGTAATAAGTATAATTGATTCGGCCCGGGCAAAGGGTGTATGGCATAAAAATAAAGTAGCCCGGATAAAATCTAAATTAATGAAAAAATTTAACCAGATTCAACCTGCCAATAAAAATTGAAATTTTATTCCAAGAACAAATCTTTGTAAAAATGGGGAAGAAAAATATACGGAATTTCTCCATAATTGCGCATATTGATCATGGAAAATCTACACTGGCTGATAGATTACTTGAATATACTCACACCCTCTCTTCTCGAGAACTCCGGGAACAGACACTGGATACAATGGAACTTGAAAGGGAGAGAGGAATTACTATTAAAGCCCACACCATAACCCTCACCCACAGAGCAAGAGATGGTAAGACATACTTGCTCAACTTAATCGATACTCCTGGTCATGTGGACTTCAGTTATGAGGTGTCAAGAGCACTGGCAGCTTGTGAAGGGACCCTTCTTTTAGTTGATGCTGTACAGGGAGTGGAAGCACAGACAATAGCTAATCTTTATCTCGCTCAGCAAAGAAAACTCACAATTATCCCGGTAATAAATAAAATCGACTTACCACTC
The DNA here is from genome assembly GCA_964482715.1 of uncultured Clostridia bacterium. Taxonomy (GTDB): domain Bacteria; phylum Aerophobota; class Aerophobia; order Aerophobales; family B3-G15; genus CAYZYX01. The sequence continues at coordinate 3,813 of CAYZYX010000013.1, read as the reverse complement.
GCTAATCCTGAGAGAGTTAAAAATCAACTCTCCAAATTGGGGATAAACATTCAAAACAATAAAGTTATCCTTGCCAGTGCTCGTGATGGAAGAGGTGTCCCGGAAATCCTTGAAGCAATCGTGAACAGAATCCCTCCACCAGCACATCTTCCTGAATATCCTTTGAAAGCTCTGATATTTGACTCTTTTTATGACAACCATCGGGGTGTAGTAGGTTATATTCGCGTTTTCGAAGGAACCATAAAACCAGGAATGAGAACCCTGGTCATGTCCTCCGGGAAAGAATTTAAAGTAGAAGAAGTGGGTATTTTGAGATTAAGGCGGATCCCAACTGAAATGTTGCAGTCGGGAGAAGTGGGTTATTTTATTGCCAGTGTAAAAAATATTGATGATTTGAAGGTGGGAGACACGGTAACTGATAAAGAGAACCCTACTTCCAAACCTTTTCCTGGATATAAAGAACCAAAACCAATGGTAATCTGTGGAATTTATCCTGCTGACGGAGAAAATTTTTCTCAGCTGAAAAGTGCACTTGATAAATTAAAGCTAAATGACCCCGCTTTTTCTTATCAACCCGAAAATTCACCAGTACTTGGTCCTGGCTTTCGCTGTGGATTTTTAGGATTATTACACAAGGAAATAATTCAGGAAAGACTGGAGAGAGAGTTTAATTTGTCCATTGTAACCACCGCCCCCAATGTTGTTTATCGATTGTTAAAATCAAACGGTCAGATTTTAGAAATTGATAATCCTGTTAAATTCCCATCAGATCAGAAAATAGAAATGATTGAAGAACCTTATGCAAAGGCAAGTATTATTACTCCTCAAGAATTTTTGGGATCGATTTTTGAATTGCTCGAGAGACGCAGGGGAAGATTTATTGATATGAGGTGGCTGGATTCATCTCGAATCCTCGTCCTTTACAAAATGCCCCTGGCTGAGATAATTACTAAATTTTATGATGAACTAAAGTCAGTTAGCAAGGGATATGCCACTTTTGATTACGAATATACAGGCCATGAAATAGGTGATTTGGTTAAATTAAGTGTTCTGGTAAATGGCAAGGTGCTGGATGCCCTTTCTGTAATTGTGCATAGGGATAAAGCCTATCATACAGCCAAGCAACTGGCCAGAAAATTAAAGGAAGTAATCCCCCGGCATCAATTTCCTGTTCCTGTGCAAATTGCTACAGGAAAAAGAGTAATTGCTCGGGAAACAATACCTGCTCTGAGAAAAGATGTGACTGCACCGCTTTATGGGGGTGACGTTACCAGAAAGAAAAAGCTTCTGGAACGGCAAAAAGAGGGTAAAAAGAGACTAAAAAAATTTGGGCAGGTTAACATTCCTCAGGAAGCTTTTCTGGCAGTATTAGAGACAAAATAGAAAATTTTTGTCTGACATTGGGACACTTTTTACCTACAAAATTTTCGTGGGTTGACAGGAGGAGATTTTTGACCAATAATAACTTCAATAATTGCGAGGAGAAAATCTATGAAAGAGAAGGTAGAAAAGGTGCTGAATAAGATAAGACCCTCTCTGCAGGCTGATGGTGGTGACGTGGAGTTGGTTGAGGTGACTGGTGATGGAATAGTTAAAGTCAAACTTACCGGAGCCTGCAGAGGATGTCCCATGGCTACTTTGACTCTGAAAGTCGGGATTGAAAAAACTCTAAAAAAAGAAGTGCCTGAGATTAAAAGTGTGGAGGCAGTTTAAAATCAGACCCTTATTAAAACAAAGGCAAGTTGAGGATTATTTTCCCCTTTTTCATAATAGCTTACCTCAAGATTGAATAAGAGGATATTTAAGCCAATTCCACAGGCTAAATTTCCATCAGACAGACCTGCCCGGATTTTTAACAATTTCAGGCTTAGTTCTCCTCCGAAATGAAATGTAGGATTGTCAGTCAAGTTGTGAATATCAGCTGCCAGGGTTAAAAAACCAAGAGGCTTATAGGAGAGACCCAAATTTATTTTTCTGAAAAGAGTTATTGAACGATGCTTGCCAGAAAGTTCAGGAAAATTGAGCTTGGGCTGAGTTACATTTTCTATCATCAGACCCCAGGTAAAGGGGCTTTCTTTTCCCTGATATATTGCTCCAAGATCAAAAGAAAAAACAGGGTCTGAAAAACCTTCTTGTCCCTCCTCTATATCTTGAGTTTCCCCATCAACATAAATTTTAAAGTGAGAAATATGACGCCAACCTCGTAAGTATTTTACGTTCATTCCCAGAGTAAGACTCCGGGATGACCTGTAAGCGAAAGATAGGTATCCAGAGGCAAGGGCAGTTTCTGTATCTTCAATCTCAACATACTCACCTCTTGAATCAACATCTTCTTTCAGGGTTTTGACATCAAAATCACCTTGAAAGACTGCAGAAAGAGCAACTCTCTTAAATAGCCCGATTCCTAAATTAAAAGCTGGAGCAAACCCAAAGGGGGCTTTGATTTTCATAGCAGTATCTTTGGCAGCCTGGTAGTCCTTCTCCTCCAATGCCTTATAGATATCGGAAAGAGCTTCCAGACTTTCTATATTTTCTCCACCTGCTGCTATTGATAGATCCACATCAAAGTAACCTGTTTGAGGAAGACCCGCGGGATTCCAGAATACACAACTGAGGTCATCCGCTACTGCAGTAAATGCGCCCCCCATCCCCATAGCCTTTGGACCTGGAGATGTGAAGGCAAACACAGGTAGTGCAGCTGTCAAAAAGACAAAAAATAAAAGATATATAAACTTATATCTTTTCATTTTTCACTTTCCCCATTTAAAAAATTTAAGTCCTAAAATTGTAAGCCTACTGATATTCTGTGAGTCCTTCCCAGGTCTCCATATGGAACATAGGCATAATCAAAGGATAACCAATTCATGTTAAATCCAATCCCCACCGTATATCCGGAACCCACATCCTGTCCATTTCTGTACCCTGCTCTCAATGCAAATTTATCTCCCAAAAGAAACTCTCCGCCAGCGCAAAAATAGGTATCATTATCCTGTGGATTAACAACATCAACTCCAAACCTAAAATTTGATCTTTTAAATCCTACACCACCTCTCATAATAAAAGGTGGTGGATCTTCACCTATTTTTCCTCCCAGATTTTGCGCACAGAGGCCAAGAGAAAGAGGGTCTTTTTTTAAAAGAATACCTGCTGTTCCTAAGACAGTTGATTTTTTATCTGTCTTTATAGTCTCCTGCAAAATACCTCCGGCAAATCCAACTGAAAAACTCTCTTTTCCTGTTGCATAACCAGCGACTATTTGAATTGCAGATGCCCCAAAACTACCTGTGAGATTACCCTTGTCATCCCTTCCCTCAATACTACCCATATCAACATAATTTGTTCCTAAAGCCAGAATCCCTCCCAATGCAGGCAATACAAATGAAAGATATCCCTGTTTCACGTCAGCAAACCAGGAATGATAAGAAGCAGAAAGCTCCATTTTCTTCAATTGAGAAAGCCCTGCGGGATTCCAGTAAAGAGCTGTAGGATCATCAGCAAAAGCAGTGAAAGCCTCTCCCATGGCTGCTGCTTTTGCCCCTACTCCAATTTTTAAGAAATTGGCACCTGTTGTTCCCGGGCCTGAGGCAAAAACATTACCACAGAGGAAAGGAATTACTAAACCACCCATTAGAATCTTTAATAAATTTTTCATGTTTTCCCTCTTGATTTTTTTCTAATAACTATTTCTCCCTTTTCTTGCATATTCTCTGGTTCTCCATCCTCCATTCCCATTTATAACCTATCACTGTTCAACAAGCCTTCTTGCAGTCCTTACAATGTCCTCATCACCGGGCAGAAAAGCTTTTTCCAGAA
>CAYZYX010000012.1:20390-41287 GCA_964482715.1 uncultured Clostridia bacterium | reverse complement strand
AAATTAAATCTTTATATTGTTTTTCATCATAATCTTGCTTTTTCCTCCATACCAGCTACCCATTATCCATACATCATAGATCATATCTACACTTCATTTTTAGATATGGTTGAGGAAGGATTTAATCTGGGACTTGAGTTTACGGGATACACTCTGGAAAAGATAAATCAGGTAAAACCGGAGTTTATCAAGAGACTTAAAAGACTCTTAAAAGAAAAAAGATGTGAACTCGTGGGTTCCAGCTATTCCCAGGCAATTTTTCCCCTTATTCCCTACAAAGTAAACCGGAAAAATCTCCTGTTTGGCCTGGAGGTATATGGAAAATTACTGGACCAGGTCCCTAAAGTTGCCTATTTAAATGAGCAGGTTTATTCAAAGAGTTTGCCTGAAATTTACAGAGAAGCAGGGTATGAGGCTATAATTTTTGACTGGATGAATGCAAAAAAGTCCAATGCTTTTGATGTAAACTTAAGATACAGGCCTGTTCAGGTAGAAGGCTCAGGTGGGGTGAAGATAAATTTGCTCTGGTCTGATTGTGTGGCCTGGCAAAAATTTCAAAGATACATCTGGGAAGAGCTGGATGAGGAAGAATACTTCAATTTTATAAGGTCTCATTTTTCTGAAAGTGAGAAGCGAACCTTTCCTCTCTATGTCTCTGATGCAGAGGTTTTTGACTACACTCCAGGTAGTCTGGAATTTAAAAAAAACGGTAAGGATATAAGAAAAATAAAGAACCTTCTCTTTAAACTTCAATCCTTTGACTGGATTGAGATCAAATTGCCATCCGAGATTTTAAAAGATTATCCCCCCGAAAAAACTATCAGGATAGAAACCCCTGATTATCCTGTGAGATGTAAAAAACAGGACAAATACAACCTGACCAGATGGGCAGTTACAGGTAGAGATTCGGTAAAGATGAACACACAATGCTACAAACTGTATCGTCTCCTCTCCAGGGCAAAAGAAAGAACTGGTAAAGGGGATAATTTTTACAGAGATTTACTTTTTCTATGGGGTAGTGACTTTAGAACCAACACCACTGACGAAAAATACCTGGAATTTAGAGATAAGATGGGATACTGTTTAAACTCGCTTTGCGATCTTTTAGGTCGCCAACAAGATGAATCTACGACAATAAATAGAAGGGTAAACAAAACGGTTTGTCCTGCTTACAGTTTTTACGAAGGGGGAAGAAGGTTTGTTCTGGAGACTCCAGCAATTATCATTTCTCTTCTCAAAAACAAAGGACTGGCCATAGAAAAACTGATTTTTAAAAAGGTTTCTCCACATCCATTATTAGGGACACTCTTTCAGGGTTACTTTGATGATATAAGTTTTGGAGCTGATTTTTACAGCGGGCATTTCATCATGGTAACCCAGGAGGGTTTTCAGGTTACAGATCTCTCGGTATCATGTGAGGTTGAATTGGAAGAGTGTCCTGGATGGATTGTCTTGCGGAATAAAAGGCCGATAGAACTTAAGGATATCTCCTGTGTAAAAGAATACAGAATCTGCAAAGACAGTTTAAAGCTGGTTTACAAACTCTACACCAGAGGAATACACCCTGTTTCTTTCAGGGTGGGAATAATTACACTTAATCCTGAAAGTTTTGAGAGGGAATCTCTTTATTATGCCACTCACAATGGTGGGAGGGATCTGGAAAAATTTTACGTTAAAGGCCAAAAAATATGGCAACATCAGCCGGTAAATCATCTGGTAACCTCAAAACATTGTCTCGGGAGTACCGAGGGTCTACTGGAGATTGGAGATGACAAAAGATGTATTCAAATTTTCACCGATAAGAGCAAAATGTATTCTGTTCCCATGATTCACTATCAGGAAGTAGGTAAAAATTTCTTTTTCAGAGTTTACAATTCCTTATGTGAGAGAGATGAACTTGCTGAAATTTTATGGAAAGGGTATAACGAAGTAGAATTTAACATTAAAGCAAGTAAAATTTCGTAGCAGGAGATTCTGAAATTTTTCTCGTGGAGAAAAAGGTACAGGCAAAATTTTCCTAATATCACAGGTGTTCTCTTGACAGCTTTTAATTTTATTTATATATTAATGACTTATAATTTGGGTTTAGAACCTGGCTTTTGGAGACAAACCGGCTATGCCTGACGGCACATTAAAAGTAAAGGTTGAGCGTCATCAGACAGTAAAGGGAGAACTTACCTTTACTGTAAGTTTACCCCTGCGATGTATGAATTGCGGGTATCGATTTAAAAGGCGTGTTCAGGTGGGAATTGATAATCCCACAATAACCTGTCCTTTCTGTTACTCTCTAAATCAGCTTAAGCTGCGGTGGCACCTGGAAAGTAAGCGTCTATCTGATGGTGCCACAGCACAGGTGATTGTTTACTGAATAACAGATTTTAAATCTAAGAGTTTTTTTATTTTAATGGAAATAATAAAGTTTTTTTGTTTTTTAACCGAAAAACAAATAAAAGGTATTATCAGGGAGGGGCAAATAAAATGAAGGGGAAATAAACATGGAAAAAGAAAGGATTTCTGAGAGATTGAGAGGCATTGTGAACAACATCTCCAGTATTCCCACATTGCCGGTTATTGCTTCCCGGGTAATGGAACTTATTCGCAATCCCAGAACCCCGATTCAAGAAATTGCCAGCACAATATCCAGTGATCAATCGCTAACCAGCGCTGTTCTTAAAGTGGTGAATTCTGCCTACTATGGTTTTCCCCGGCAGATAAGCACGGTAAAACACGCACTGGTCATTCTGGGTTTTAATGAAATAAAAAACATCGTTTTTACCATCTCCATCCTGCGGAGTTTCCCTCCCAAAAAGAACTCTCCCTTTTTTAACCACCAGGCTTTCTGGCAGCACAGTTTAGGCTGTGCTCTGGCATCAAAAATGCTGGCAAGATTTTTTAGATACCGGGTGACAGGCAAAGTATTTGTGGCTGGTCTTCTCCATGATATTGGAAAAGTGTTTCTAAATCAGTATGCCAGGGATTTATTTGAAAAAGTTATGCAGCGGGTTTTGTCCAACAATACATCATTTTATGAGGCAGAAAAAAATGTTCTGGGTGTTACTCATGCTGAAATTGGGGGATGGTTAGCCTACAGATGGAATCTTCCCCAGGAAATTGAGGAATCCATCAAAGTTCACCATTTTCCTGCTCGGGCAAAACTAAATCAAGGGCTTTGCTGTGTTGTTCACCTTGCAGATTTTCTTGTCAAGATGAAAAAAGTGGGATGGAGTGGGGATAAAGAGATTCCCCGTGTAGATACTTCTATATGGAAAATGTTGCAATCGGTGAGGCCCGACGTTGATGAAACATATCTGGAGTATTTTGCCTTTCTCTTAGAAGAAGAAATAAACCAGGCAAAACCTTTCTTTGATATTATTGGCTAAAGCTAAAGGATAAATTCGATGGAAGAAAAAAATACAATTTTACCATCTCTTCTGGAAATAATGGGAGCCAGTGAAGAACCAGAAGAGTTAAGCGAGAAACTAATAGATTTATTTAAAGATCTGATTAACTGGACGGGATGGGTCCTTCTTATCCTGGATGAAGATACAAAACAGTTTGAATTTGTTAGAGTGAAAGCAATAGAAGAAAAAGCTATGCAGGAGATTAAAGACCTGATAGAGGAGGGAATAATAGACTGGGTGATAGAAAAGGAAATTCCCATGCATATTCCGGCTGTGGATCAATCTTTGAATTCCCATAACAGAAGTTTTTTCGTGGTTCCTCTTTTAACAGACAACAGGAAAATAGGAGCAATGATAGCAGTTTGTCCTTACAGGAAAGATTCTCTTGATCAGACTTCACAGAGCCTGATTACTCTTTTAGCAAGACAGGTTGCTTTAAGGATAGATAACAGTTTACTTTACAGAAAATTGACCCGGCAAGAAGGGTATGAGGAAAAAGAGCAGTTAGTTTTTTCAGGTATCCTGCATAGCTTCAGATCCTACCGAAAAATCAGAGAAATTCTCCGTCATCTTTTAGCGCTAACCTTAGATAGAACCAGAAGTGAATACGGATTTATTTTAAAAATAAATGAGAAAAAGAAAAGACTTTCACCCTGGGTTAGTTTGAATGTTTCTCTTTCTAAAATTAAAGAATGTAATTTTTCCTTTACCGATGGAGTTACCGGGTGGATAGTGTCCAAAAAAAACCCCATAATGGTGGATGATTACCAGAAAGATATCCGGTTTCGGAGTGGTGAGGAATTTACTGGAATTACCCCCAGAAATCTGGTTGGTGTCCCTTTAAAAGTTGAAGAAGAAATCCTCGGGATCTTAATCCTCTGTAATACCCTCGGAAAACCATATTTCACCCTTGATGACCTCAATTTTCTTCTGGTGGTGGGGGGCTTTACAGCCGTAATCATTAAGAACAAGCTTCTTTACGACGAACTGCGAAGGTCATTTCTGGATACCATCAAGGCGCTCATCAGAATAATTGAAGCAAAAGATCTGTATACCTCGGGGCACTCTCACACAGTAACAAGATATGCTCTTGAGATAGGTCGAGTCCTTAAACTCTCAAGGGAGCAAATGGAGATACTGAAATTTTGCGGAATTCTACACGATATAGGTAAAATAGGAATACATGACAGTATTCTTAATAAACCGTTTCAACTTTCCCCGGAAGAGTATGAACTGGTTAAACAACATCCTTTAATTGGAGAAAGAATAGTCAAGCAGATAAAATTTCTAAAGCCAGGAGCCCCTGTAATACGTCACCACCACGAAAGGTATGATGGGAAAGGGTATCCGGATGGACTTAAAGGAAGAAAAATTCCTCTTCTGGCCAGAATACTGAGTGTGGCCGATGCTTTTGATGCCATGCTATCTGACCGTCCCTATCGCAAAGGTTTGCCACTGCAGAAGGTAATAAAAGAACTTAAAGCAAAGGCGGGTTCCCAATTTGATCCTGAAATAGTAAAGATATTTTGTGAGATTGTGGAAAAGAGATCAAGAAGATGAGCCTGCTTGATTTTCTTCCAGGGAGATAAGTCTTTCCTGAGCAACCTCCTGGAAGGCAAAGTAAGTTGCCTTTATTTTTTCATCCACCCTCTGAAAAACTGTCTCAAAACGGGATATGTGAACTGGATATCTGGCAGGTTCCATCCAGGCCTTATTAAGAGAAGCAAGCTCCTTCAGTCGCGCAAGAATGTTTTTTACATCACCGTATTTTTCCTGCATTATTGTTACATTGCCTATCCCCCAGTTATAGGCAAGAGAGGCAAGAGTGGTGTCCTTGAACTCATCAAGTAAGAATCTATAGTATATAGCTCCGACCACAATGTTAAGTTCCGGATCAGTTTTTACCTCTTCCCAGCTGAAATCCCCATATTCTTCAAGTGCTTCAGCGACCCACTTTTTCTTTTCTCTAAGCCGCAGAACATCTTTATACGCCCAGACAGTAACACCCATAAGTCCATAGGCTCCCTGACTACTAACTGCCCAGGGGTTAAATTGAGACTCTCTTTTTATATGAGAGGCAAGGGAGAAGATTGGTATGCCCGTTTTCTGTGAGGCTTTTGCTATTTCTTTCAGAAAAGGTCTCATCTGTAGAAAGTAGAACCTTTCCTTATCCTTAAGCTGGGATAAAACCAGCCTGAAGAGAAAGGGGTCTTTTTCCAGTGAAAGGTAATAGTCTTCAAAATCCATACGCTGGCTGTAATAGGAGCAGAGTTTCTCAACACCCTTCAGGTATTCTTCAGGCGTTTTAAAGGAAATAATGTTAACAGGAGGGGAGAGCATGATTATAATTAAAAAACCCAATCCTGCTTTTATGCATATTACCAGCAGCTTTCTGGTTTCCCTCTTTAGTTTCATTACCTTTAATTGTAGAAAAAAATTCAATTCTTGACAAGGTAAAGCTTTTCCAGATTCGGGAAAAAGTCTTATAACAAAGATAAAACTTATAACACCAAAAGGAAAGGTGTATTTCCTGAGCACATGAAGGGAAGGGAATCACCTTTCCTCTAAAGCAAGGTATACGCACCCGGGCTGTCTAACAGGTGTTTTTCCCAAAATTGGAGAAATCAAAATTTGACAGAAAAAAAATTTTTGCTAAAAATAAATTCAGGAGGACGAAAGGGCAAACCATCCGGAAGGATGGGGCGCAAAGACTAAGACCCTTTTAAAGGGTAGCTGGTCTGCCGAAACTCCTGCAGGTAAAATCGTTCTTTCTTAGAGGAACCTGCAGGAAAAAGAGGGTCTTTTCTAATATATGAGGAGATAAAATGAAAAGACTCAAAATTGTGGTGACAGGTTCCTCAGACCAGGGTTTTTTACAGCTATATTCTTCCTTGAAAGAGGAAGGATTTGACATCAGTCAGTTTAAATCTTTACCTGAATTTTTAACCAGAAAAGGGCGAAACCTTCCTTCTCTCATCCTCTTTAATCTTGATAACTCGAAGTTAAAAGAATATGTGTTTAAAGAAATAAAAAAAGCCTATCCTGCTGTTCCTGTTATCATCCTCTCTTCTCCGGAGCCTGATTGTATAAAAAAATCATTGCAGCTTGTAAAAATCGGTGCTTACGATTATCTAAAAAAACCTTTTACCATGGATGAATTGAAGATCGTTATTCGCCGGGCTCTAAAAGAAAAAATGCAGAACCTCTCTGGAGTATCCATGAAAAAAGATGACCTTGATTTTTCTTCTTCTCTACCGGGGTTTATAGTGGGGAAGAACTACCGGATCAGGCAGGCTATTACCCTGGCGCAGAAAGTGGCACCTACAGATTTTACTGTTCTTATTCAGGGGGAAAGCGGAACCGGGAAAGAAATGGTAGCCTCACTTATCCACTCATTGAGTAGGAGAAGGAAGAAAGATTTCCTGAAGCTAAACTGTGCTGCCCTAACTGAATCCATAATGGAAAGCGAACTTTTTGGTTATGAGAGAGGAGCTTTTACGGGGGCAGATACCAAAAAGAAGGGATTGTTTGCTGCAATTGACGGAGGAACCATTCTCCTGGATGAAATAACAGAGACAAGCACAAATACTCAGGCAAAACTTTTGCGAATAATTGAAAATAAGGAATTTATCCCCGTTGGAGGAACAGCTCCTGTAAAATGTGATGTCCGAATTATAGCAGCTACCAATAAAGATTTGAGGGAAGAAATCCAGAGAAAGAGATTTCGTTCTGACCTTTACTTTCGAATCAACACCTTCACTATTTATCTGCCTCCCTTAAGAGAACGAAAAGAGGATATACCTCTTTTTATTGACCATTTTGTTAAAAAATACAGTACTTGCCTCAAGAAAGAAATAGAGGGACTTTCTTCCGAGATTTATGAGATTCTTCTGAACTATCCCTGGCCGGGTAATATTCGTGAGCTGGAGACCACTGTTTTAAGAATGGTGGTTACCTGCAGTAAACCGTTCATCACCCTGGAAGAGGTGAAAGATGTTTTACCTGCTATGAGTAAAAATAGGAAATCTCCTCTTCCCTTTGAGAAAGCCAGAGAAAAGTTCTTAAGTTGCTGGGAGGAAAAATATATAAAGGAGCTTCTTTTACTATCTCGGGGTAACATCTCTCAAGCCGCAAAACGGGCAGGAGTAACCCGTGCCTACCTTTATAAAAAAATCAATAAGTATCAAATCGATCTTGCCTTTTACAGGAAAAAAGCATCTTTTGTTTTTTAACCTGTTTTTTCCTGTTGACAGATTGCTTCTTGCCTTTTTTGCCTAAAAAAATTAAAAAAAGCCAGATTTTATTTTATTTATCTGTGTCATCTTTTGAAGACACTCACTATGATTTTCCATTCTGGAAGATGCTTTTTTCCAATCCTTAATAATCGTGATTTTTCGAGTATGATGAGAACACATTTTTCTTATTGGCATTTTTTTTGCCTTTTATATCCACAAGGAGTTTTAGAAAATGTTTAAAGTTTTAGTTGCTGATGATGACAGGTTCATAAGGCAACTTTTAAGAGAGACTCTGGAAGAGGCTAACCTGGAAATTCAGGTTGTGGAAAGTGGAGGCGAGGTGCTCAGGAGAATATTAAAACAGAAGTTTCATATCCTGTTTCTGGATATCTACATGGCAGGGCTGGATGGACTGGATGTAATTCCGCTGGTTAAAGAAATAGATCCCGAGCTTCCCATTGTGGTGATAACCGGAGATACCTCTGCCACAATACGGCATAGAACAAGAGCTCTGGGAGCAGACTACCATCTAACAAAACCACTTGATCCTGGTGAGGTAAAAAACCTTGTCAAACATGTTCTGCAGACCGGGATTTTTAACCATGAGAATAGATAAAAGAGGCTTTATTATAAAAAGTGAAAATCTCAACTTCTCCGGTCAGCCACTTCTGGTCAGATCCGAAGGAAAAAAGGATTCAGTTAGGATAAATTTAAAGAAAGAGGGAGAGGTAATCAGGATAATAGAGATTTTCTGTTCCTGTGGAAACAAAATAGAACTTCTATGCCAGTATGAAAATGAAGCTTCCAGTCAAGATTAAGAACATCTTAAAAGATAAGATATCTGGTAAGGAAAGGTTGTTTAAAGAAAAGTCCTTGCGGCGAATCCTTTTTATTCTTGTTTTGTCTGTAGGTGTAATACTTTTAGGATTCAGGTTAAATCTTCTCTCCCTTCTCCCTGAAAAAAGAGGATGGCAGGATTATCTTCACCAGGCGGATCAGTTCTATCGATCTGGAAAACTCCAGAAGGCAAAAGATATCTACTTTGAAATTCAAAAGAAGTTTCCCTCCAATCCACAGATGGACTGGATAAATTTCCAGCTTGCCAGTATCTTCAGAGAATCGGGTCTTTTGCATCGGGCAACTTTTTTTTACGAAAAGGTGGCTTCGAATAGGTCTTCCCCCCTTTATTTTGAAGCAAGCTATCAGCTTGCTCAGTGTTATAAAGAAGTTGGAGATGCGGAGAGATGTTTAGAATTTACCCAGAAATTAATCAGAGAGTTTCCTCAAAGTGAGAAGGTTTCTGAGTTTTACCTTATGCTGGCAGACTGTCTTTTTAAAAAATCGGATGAGGAAAAAGCAATATCAATTTACAAGAAGATTATAAAAGATTATCCTGCTACTGTAACAGCAGAAAAGGCATACCTGAAACTGGGCAATATTTATTTTACCAGGAAGAGATATTCGGATGCGATTCTATTTTATTCATCGCTCTTTAAGGAATATCCTCAGGCAGAGGTTTTAGAAGAAGCTCTTTTCAATCTTTCCCGTTGTTACCTGGCAAGAGGTCAGGTAGAGGAGGCTCTTTCCGTGCTACTTTTTCTCTCAGAAAGATACCCCAGAAGCTTGCTTTTTATCAGGGGTATGTTTCTTACCGGAGATGCTCTTTTAAAAAAAGGGGAAGTAAAAAGAGCTCAAGAGATTTTCAAAAAAATTGAAGAGATCTATAAAGAGGAACCCGAATTCTCGATCCAGGTTAAAAGGAAGCTGGCCGAAACCTTTATGGCTGAGCAAAAGTACCAGGAAGCTGCTAAAGTTTACGAAAGTCTAATTCAGAACTATCCCTACCTTGGGGATGAAGAGAGTATATGTTTCACTCTGGGAAGTCTTTATTTAAGGGTGGGTGAATTTTCCCGGGCAGTTGAGGTTTTTAGAAAATTCATTCACGATTTCCCCCTATCTGAACTCCTTTCAGCAGCCTATCTTAACCTGGGAAAAGCTCTTTTTGAGCTTGGCTTTTATTTAAAGGCTGTGGAAGCCTTTACCCGGGCAGCAGAAAGCGCCTCCTCTACTGAAGAAAAAAAACGGGCACTCCAGCAAATGGCAGATACCTATATAAAGATGGGACTCTGGGAGGAAGCAATAATGACTCTTCAAAAAGTGGCTACCCTCATAGAGCAGAATAAAAAAGAGATCCCACTATCCATTAAAATCAAAATGATTTTATGTCTTTTAAAAATGGAAAATAGATCACGAGCCAGAGAGTATCTTTTGCCGATATTAAAAGATTTTCCTCAAAAAGAAGTTCTGGCACTCATCAAGATAGGAGATCTCTATTATCAGGCACAGGATATGGAAACGGCCTATAAGGTGTATGAAAAAGTCGTAAAAATTTTGCCACCCGGGCAAGAAGAAAAACTGCCAATCATTTTACTTAAAATGGCCAGAATTAAAAAGAAATCAGGAGATTTAAATTCTGCCATCAAGCTATACGAGAAAATTCTGAAAACTGATGAGAAAAACTCTCTGGTACCGTCCATAAAGGAGGAAACCCTGCTCGAACTTGCTGACCTCCATTATCAAACAAAGAATTACCGAAAAGCCTATGACTGCTACTCTGAGCTATATAAAGAGTATCCTGAAAGCGGGGAACTTGCCTGGTGTCTTTATCAGATGGCTAATTGCTGCCATCATCTTAACCTGAATCAGGAAACAAAAAGTTACTACCGGGAATTAATAGAGAAGTTTCCCCAGAGTTTATGGGCAAAAATAAGTCAGGTGATGATTTAAAAATGGAAGCGCTCAAAGATTGTTATCAAAAACAGCTTGATTTTTACCGGGAGATATTCAGTTTAACACATGATGAGGAAAAAGCCATTCAGGAAGGAAACTATCAGAAACTTATCTTACTCACCCAGCAAAAAGACAAAATTATCCAGAAAATAGAAAAAATTAAGAAGAAAATGCCTGCTGCAGGACGTTCCTTAAATATGGAAGAACAAAAAATAGTGGAAAGTATTATTTTACTTCTGAAGAAGATATTAAATCAAGATAAAAAAAATCAGGCCCTTTTGAAAGAAAACATGCTTCAGACCATGCAGGATCTACAGAAAATTAACAAAACCCGTCTTTTGCAAAAAATCTATAAAGGATCTTCTGAACCGGCTGCCCGCTTTCTGGATCAAAAAAAATAAAAGGGGATGAGAGAAAGGATGCAAAATAAAAATTTATCTCCCGATAAAAAAGAGATGAATCTTCTGGTTTACGCTTTTCAAAACTTTGCTCAGGCTACGGAAACTCTAAGCAAAAGTTACAAGGCGCTGCAACAAAAAATTACCCAGCTTAACACAGAACTTTCCGAAGCCAATAAGGCATTGAGTAGAAAAGTAGCTGAGTTAAACAGAGTCCGCACCTATTTAAAAAATATACTGGATAGTATGATGGATGGCCTTATTGTCCTGGATCTGGATGGGAAGATAACCATTTTCAATCACTCAGCGGAGAGAATCACAGGTTACAAAGCAGAAGATGTTTTAGGTAGACACTATGAGGCGATCTTCGGAAAGGAAAATGAGGAATTTGTCAGTCTTTTAAAAGAAAGTCTGGATAAAAGAACAGCTATAATAGGAGAAAAAAATTTTTTCTCAAGTGAAAAACGCATCTTCCTGGAAGTCACCGCAAATCCGGTAAAAGACAATGATGGTAAGACAGAAGGAGTAGTGGTTGTGTTCCGCGATGTTTCTCTAATCAGATATTTGAAAGACGAAATCCAGCGTAAGAAAAAGCTGGCAATTCTCGGGGAGATGGCCGCGAGTGTTGCCCATGAAATAAGAAATCCTCTTTCTGGAATAGAAGGATTTGCCCTTTTGCTCCGGGATAATTTAAAAGAAGATAGGGAAAAGAAAAAATGGGTTGAACACATAATAAAAGGAGCTCGCAGCCTGAACAATCTGGTAAATAATCTTTTGAGCTTTTCTCATCCTTTGAAACCTGATTTTCAATTTATAATGATAGATCAGATTATAGAATCAACTTTAACTCTGATTCAACAGAAAATTCAAAAAGAAAAGATTGCCGTGAGTATGGTGAAAAAATTCTCTTCCCATCCGGTCAAAATAGTGGGTGATCCTGATCTTTTAAGGCAGGCTTTTTTGAATCTTATGCTCAATGCTGTTGAAGCTATGCCTGGAGGGGGAAAACTGAGCATCCTGGTTAAAGCTGACAGTCTGGCTCAGGCAACCTGTCAGAGTGAGAACAAAAAACACAGGGGAATAACCTGTAATATAGATCGGGATGTGATTGTTGAGATTTCTGACACTGGTCATGGTATCGCTCCTGAAAACATATCCAGGATATTTCACCCCTTCTTTACAACCAAATCAAAAGGTTGTGGTCTGGGTCTTGCCATTGTTCAACAGATAGTGGAAAGTCATGGTGGTAAGATAAGGGTAAGAAGTAAGCCGGGTGAAGGAACCACTTTTATCCTGCACCTTCCACTGGCAAATAATCCAGGGAGAGTGGAAGATGGCAGTAGAGAGTATTCTTATAGTGGATGACGAACCTCTTATTCGGGAACTTTTAAGCGAGGTTCTGGAAAAAGACGGATATCAGGTGGTATCGGTAAGTAATGGTCATCAGGCGTTACGAAAAATCCGTCAGAACTACTTTGATATGGTGATTACCGATGTAAGAATGCCAGAGATGGACGGAATTACTCTTTTGAAAAAGATAAAAGAGCTTTCTCCCGCAACTTCGGTAATAGTGATTACCGCCTATGGAAGTATAGATGATGCAGTAAAGGCAATGAAAATGGGGGCCTCTGACTACTTAACCAAACCCATTATTCCGGATCAGATTAAGATTACCATTCAAAAAATATCCCGCTACCAGGATCTTCTGAGAGAAAATCAATATTTGAAGTGGGAGGTGAGCAGTTTCTATTCCGGAAGTGAGCTGGTGGGTAAAAGTCCTGCCATGAAAGAGGTTTATGGTCTGATTGCCAAGGCGGCACCTGTTAAAAGCACGGTCTTAATCTATGGTGAAACGGGAACCGGAAAGGAGCTGGTGGCAAGAGCGATTCATTATTCAAGTCCCAGAAAAAAAAGACCCTTTGTTAAGGTGAACTGTGCGGCACTACCAGAAGACCTTCTGGAAAGTGAACTTTTTGGCTATGAAAAAGGGGCTTTTACAGGAGCAGTGGAGAGAAAAGAGGGGAGATTTGAACTGGCTCATACTGGAACGATTTTGCTGGATGAAATTAGCGAAACCTCACAGAATTTTCAGGCTAAACTCCTCAGAGTTCTGCAGGAGGAGGAGTTTGAGAGGGTAGGGGGAACAAAAACAATAAAAGTGGATGTAAGAGTAATAGCCACCACCAACGTTGACCCCAAAGAAGCTGTGGAAAAGGGGAAATTAAGGGAAGATCTTTACTACAGGTTAAATGTAATTCCAATTTACCTGCCTCCTCTAAGGGAAAGAAAAGAGGATATACCCCTGCTGGTGGAACATTTTCTTAAAAAATACGCTCCCCGGGTGAAAAAGAGAGTTGAAGGAGTATCTCCTGATTGTCTTAAAGCCATGAAAGAGTATCACTGGCCCGGAAATGTAAGGGAACTGGAAAATGCCATCCAGCGTGCAATGGTGATAAGTGAAAAAAATTACCTGCAACCTGAAGATTTGTTTTTAAATAAAGTCACCAAAAACCAGCCATCTTTTTCTCTGGAGAACATCACTCTGGAAGAGATGGAAAAAAGACTCATTCAGCAAACTCTGGATAAAGTAAGAGGCAACCGAACTCAAGCTGCCGAAATTCTGGGTGTTAGTGTGAGGACCATTCGTAACAAGGTAAAAAAATACGGGCTAAGGTAGGAATATTTTTCCCGGTAAAAGAAACAATGGTTTTTAGTCGGCATTTTAAAAAAGGTCAAATCTTTGCAATTCAGGAAAAAGGAGTGAGAAATGCAGTGGTTAAAGGGAGATTTAACCTTTGAGCTGCTTGCCAGGATGCTTGATGTGTGTCTTCTTCGCCATAGGGTTATAGCCACCAACATCGCCAATGTGGATACTCCCGGATTTAAAACCAGGAGGGTTATTTTTGAGGAAAAACTCAGAAATCTCTTAAACCAAAATTTAACCCGTGAAAAACTGCAGAAATTGACTCCCGAAATAAGAATAGATTATACGTCAAATTTACGAGAAGATCTTAACAATGTGAACATTGAAAAAGAGATAGTTAAACTTTCCATGAATACTTTGAGATACAATCTCTATGTTCAACTTTTAAACAAAAAACTGGAGAAGCTTAAAATGGCCATTAGAGGGAGATAATTTGTCCCGGGAGGGAATAAGATGGATAGTTCACTTTTTTCAGCTATGGAAATCAGTGCTTCCGGTATGAGCGCAGAGAGAGTCCGCCTGAATGTTATTGCCAGCAATATTGCTAATTCCCGGGTCACAAGAAGTGCCCAGGGTGGACCCTACAGAAGAAAGGAGGTTATTTTTGCCACCTGTCTGGACGAGAAAATGAAGGGACAGGTGGAAGTGGTGGGTATTTTTCCTGATCCGTCACCTCTCAAGATGATTTATGACCCATCACATCCTGATGCTGATAACCAGGGTTTTGTAGCTATGCCCAATGTGGATATTGCCCTGGAGATGATTGATATGATAGCATCTACCAGAGCTTATGAAGCTAACCTTACAGCTTTTAAATACGCCCAGGACATGGCTCGTAAAGCTCTGGAGATAGGGAGGAGATTATGATAGAAAAAAGTCCTATTTCTCCTCTTTTTCCCTCTGAAGGAGAAAAAGCCGGATTTAAAGGGCATATTAGCTTCGATAAAAAGGAAATATCCTTTCAAAAGGTGCTTACGGGTCTAATTGAGAAAGTAGGTAAGCTGGAAAAAAATGCTGATGAGGCAATTCAAAAGCTAATAAGTGGAGAAATAGGGGACATCCATCAGGTTATGATGGCTGCTGAAGAGGCCAACATTGCCTTCCAGCTAATGATGGAGATAAGAAACAAGTTGATAGAAGCTTATAAAGAGATCATGCATATCCAGATTTAAGTTAAAAAATCCTGCAGGCTCGGGATTTAAAAATGAATTTTCTCAAACAGACCTGGGAACAGGTCATCGCTATCTGGCAAAAACTGGAAAGAAAACAAAAAGTAGCTTTCATATTAAGCCTGGGAACTTTCGTTGTTGCTCTTTGTTTTTTTATA
This sequence comes from uncultured Clostridia bacterium, assembly GCA_964482715.1. Lineage (GTDB taxonomy): Bacteria > Aerophobota > Aerophobia > Aerophobales > B3-G15 > CAYZYX01. Next base: position 26,432 of record CAYZYX010000012.1, on the reverse strand, counting down.
AGCTGGGCTACACGTCCTGAATACTCTCTTCTTTACTCTGGTCTTTCTTTTGAAGATGCGGGTCAGATTATAGATAAGCTAAAGGAGCAGAAGATCCCTTATAAATTGAAAGATGGTGGTAGAACTATCCTCGTCCCGACTTCACAGGTTTACGAAACAAGAATCAATTTAGCCATGGAGGGGATTCCCAGGGGAGGACAGATGGGATTTGAAATTTTTGATAATACAGGTCTTATTGGAATGACCAATTTTATGGAAAGAATAAATTACCAGAGAGCTCTCCAGGGAGAGCTGGCTCGAACAATTGAAAGTTTAGAAGAGATCCAGAGGGCAAGAGTTCATCTGGTTCTTCCAGAAGAATCTCCCTTTATAGGTGAAAAGTCAAAACCCCGGGCATCAGTGGTAGTTTTATTGAAACAGGGAAGATACCTAAGGAAGGACCAGGTTCTGGGAATTGCCAAGTTAATCAGTGGAAGTGTGAGTGATCTGGAATTAGAAAATGTAACTGTTGTAAATCAAAAAGGTGAGGTCCTTTTTGGAGGAGAAGAGACTTCTTCTCCTGTTTATCTTACGGCAAATCAAATAGACACAAAAAAGCAGGTGGAAGAGTATCTTGCCGGTAAAGTCCGGACACTTTTATCCTCTGTGCTTGGCCCTGACAGAGTAGTGGTTAAAGTTGATGCCAGACTTAACTTTGACCAGATAACAAGAACAGAGGAATACTATGACCCCGAAAGCAGAGTTGTTTTAAGTGAGATAAGACGTGAAGAAAGTTCGGAAAAAACCGAAACACCGATAGGTGGCTCTCCTGGAGCAAAAACCAATCTTGGACAGGGAACCCTTCTCACATCGGGAAATCCCGGTAAGGAAACAAGGGAAGAGACAAGTGTGCAGTATGCCATAAACAAAAAAGTGGAGCAAATTGTGGAGGGGGTTGGTAATATTGAGAGAATCTCGGTTGCTGTTGCTGTAGATGGGACCTACAAAAAAACACCAGAAGGAAAGATGGAATATATCCCTCTTTCCAATGATGAAATAGAGAAGTTAACCTCAATGGTTAAGCAAGCAGTGGGTTATGATGAATCAAGAGGAGATACCGTGACTGTGACCAATGTCCCCTTTGATACCTCTTTCCGGCTGGAGGAGACCGGATTGGGCGGGATTCCCTTATTGGAATTGATGAGACATTTAGGTAAGTATATTGTGGTAGCAACTATTAGTTTAATTCTTCTTTTTTCATTGAGGCAGGTTATTAAGATTTTGAGTGGACAGGTAAGAGGAGAGATTATTCCCGGTGCGGAGAAAACTGGAAAGATTCTACCAGTGGAAGACGAAAAGTGGTTAAGGGAACGTGTTTTTGAGCTGGCCGATAGTGAGCCACAGAAGGTGGCTCAAATAATTAAAATATGGATTACCAACCATGGAAGAGCGTAAAGAGATAAAACTAACTGGCAGGCAAAAGGCAGCCATATTACTGATAAGTCTGGATAAAGAAAGAGCAGCTAAAGTTCTACAGGGATTGAGTAAGGAAGAAATTGAGATTTTGATGGAAGAGATAGCTAACTGGGAAAAAGTTTCCCCTGAACTGGTCAGGGAGGTGTGGAAGGAGTTTTACGAAATGAGTTTAACATCAAATTACATAAGACAGGGAGGAAAGGAGTATGCTCAAGAAATTCTCACACGTGCTCTTGGAAATCATAAAGCGTTAAATGTAAGAGAGGATCTCGGAGAGCAGGTTGAGAAGGATGAAGATAGTGAGTCATTTTTCGATTTTCTGGAGAAGGTTGATCTTCAACATCTGCTGAATTTCGTTAAATCCGAACACCCTCAAACAATTGCCCTGATACTCTCTTATCTGAAACCTGAAAAGGCCTCCTTTATTCTTTCCTCTTTACCGGAGGAGCTTCAAACAGATGTCACTCTTAGAATAATTAATATTGGAGAAATATCCCCCGAGGTATTAAGGGAAATAGATAGAGCTTTAAGAAGGGAATTCTCCACCATCGCTTCTCAGGAAAAATTGCAGGTAGTTGGAGGAACCCGGACTGTCGCTGAAATTCTTAATTTGATGGATAAAGACGCACAGAATTCAATTCTGCAACATCTGGAAACGAAAAATGCCGAGCTGGCTCAAGAAGTTAAACAGATGATGTTTGTGTTTGAGGATATTCTCTCAATTGCTGATAAATATGTTCAGAGGGCTTTAAGAGAAATTGATACCAAGGATTTAGCCCTGGCTTTAAAAGGAGCTGACAGCAGGCTTAGAGAGAAATTCTTTAAAAACATGTCCTCCCGGGCCGCAGCCACGATGAAAGAAGAAATGGAACTGATGGGACCTGTGAGGGTGAAAGAAGTGGAAGCGGTTCAGAGGAAGATTGCCAATATATTCAGAGAACTGGGAGAAAAAGGAGAAATAATCATTGAAACCGGCAGAGAGGAGGAATTGATTGTTTAAAATCCAACTGCCTTTGCCCTTAAAGTATGTTTACCTGAGGAAAGATAATAGCTCAGAAAAAATTGGAAGTAATGAAGCTGAGATAAGAAAAAGTCAGAGCAGTGAAAATAAAAATATAGAAAGGGAAATGGAAAAAATCAAGCAGTATTTTTACAATAAAGGTTATGAAGATGGAAAGAGGGAAGGAGAAAGGAGTGTTCTGACTTTAAAAACATCTTTGAAAAAAGCAGTTGATATGCTGGAAAGGGGAAAGAGAGACTTTTTCCGGGAGAAAGAGAAAGAGCTTATTGCCATAGCAACAGCCATGGCACAAAGGATAATAAGAAAAGAGATAAGTTTAGATATCAAAATTGTTGAAAAAATAGTCCGGGAGGCGATTCAACGTGCCACAGATTCTGATTGTGAACAGGTAGTGGTCAGGATGAATCCACAGGACTGGGAGAAGCTAAAAACTATTGATAAAAAGCTGGATTTTTCAATCAGAGGTGGGAAACAAAAGAAAAATATAAGGTTTGAAAAGGATGAGGATATTTTGCCAGGTGGATGCATGGTGGAGACAGAAAAAGGAGTTATAAACGCCACTATAGAAAGCCAGCTGGAACGGTTAGGTAAAGCTTTACTGGGAGAGGAAAAATGAATGTCAACTCCTCTTATCTTCAGTTAATAGAGAAGATAGACCCTATCACCACAGAAGGGAAAGTTGTTAAAGTTGTTGGTTCGGTTATTGAATCTCAGGGGCCTTCAGCTTCGCTGGGTGAGTTATGTTACATTTATCCTTCCAAAACAAGATGTATCAGGACAGAGGTGGTTGGTTTCCGGGAAGAGAGGCTTCTTCTCATGCCTGTTGAGGAGGTTCAGGGAATAAGGGTGGGAAATGTTGTAAGAGCTGCCGGTCACCCTTTAAGTATAGAAGTGGGAGAAGAGCTTCTGGGAAGAGTAATAAATGGATTGGGACAGCCAATGGATGGAAAAAGGAGTATAAGGCTGAAAGACAGAAGATCCATTTATCATCTACCTCCCTCACCGCTGGAAAGAAAAGAAATAAGAAATCCACTGGAAACAGGAATCAGAGCTATAGATGGAGTTTTAACTGTTGGGAAAGGTCAGAGGATAGGTATATTTGCCGGGAGTGGGGTAGGAAAGAGTTTTCTTCTGGGAAGGATCGCACGCTTTGCTAAAGCCGACGTAAATGTCATTGCTCTTATAGGAGAAAGGGGGAGGGAGGTTCAGGATTTTATCAATAAAATTCTGGGAGAAAAGGGGTTAAAAAAATCCGTGGTGGTAGCAGTTACCTCTGACCAGTTACCCCTGCTCAGGGTAAAGGGAGCTTTTCTGGCTACCACGATAGCTGAATACTTCCGTGATCAGGGGCTGGATGTTCTTTTAATGATGGATTCGGTAACTCGTTTTGCCATGGCTCAGCGAGAAATAGGTATTGCCATTGGTGAACCCCCAGCCACCAGGGCCTATCCGCCATCGGTTTATTCGCTTTTACCAAGATTACTGGAAAGAGCAGGTTGTTTTGTAAAGGGAAGTATCACAGGACTTTACACTGTTCTGGTGGAGGCTGATGATATGAATGAACCGGTTGCAGACACTGTCAGGTCAATTCTTGATGGACACATTGTTCTTTCCCGAAATTTGGCCTCCAAAGGACATTACCCGGCTATTGATGTTTTAAACAGTGTGAGCAGATTGATGGTAGATATAGTTTCACCTGAACATAAAAAGCTTGCAACAAAACTGAAAAAAACTCTGGCTGTTTATCAAGAAGCAGAAGATCTGATCAACATAGGGGCTTACGTTAAAGGAAGCAATCCTGAAATTGATTATGCCTTGAGGGTTATTGGTAAGATCAAAGATTATCTGCAGCAGGACCTTGAAGAATTTACACCAATTGAAGAGTCAGTTTCCCGGCTCAGGGAGATTTTCAGTGAAGAAAAATGAAGAAATTTTCTTTTCCTCTTCAGTTTCTTCTGGATTACAGAAAGAAAAAAGAGGACAGATTGAAGCGAGAGCTGGCAGAGGTGATTGCCCGGGAAGAACGGGAAAAAAGTGTCCTACGAGAACTGGAGGAAAAGATTAATCTTTACAGGGAAAAACTGAGGGAAAAGAAACAACAAGAGGATATTAAAATGTGCTGGATTACTTATCTTTACTCTTATCTGGAGAAATTGATTCGTCAGGCTGATGAGCAGAGAAAAAAAATCAGGAAAATATCAGAAAAAAGAGGGAAATTGCAGGAAGCCCTTATCCAGGCCGGTCAGGAAAGAAAAGCAGTTGAAAAGTTGAGGGAAAGAAGATGGGCTGATTTTGTTTACCAGAGAGGAAAACTTGAGCAGCAGATCCTTGATGAAAGTGCTATTGCCAGATTTAAAAACAAAACCAAACCTTAACCAGCAAAGAATCCATGAAAAAAGTGGCCATAATTCTGGCAATCTTTATATGTTTCACCGGTTTGATGATGTTCAGAAAGGGGCTTTTACAAAAGGACAAGGTAGAAGTTTTGATGCAAAAGTTTTTGCCTTTTTTTAATAAAGGAGGGTCCTCTGATTCATCATCTTCAGTAAAAAGTGAGATTTTGCCCGAAGAGGAGCAAATAATCAAGGCTCTTGAGGAAATTGAAAGGAAAAAGGAAATGATCCTGGAAAGAGAACAAGAACTGGCCCGAATGGAAGAGCACCTTCTCCTGCAGGAAAAAGAACTCAGAGAAAAAGCCGATGAACTTCTCGCATTGAAAAATGAAATAGAAGATTATCTGGAAAAAAGCGCGGCTGAGAGAGATAACAGGATTAAGTGGCTGGCTCAGGTTTATGAGAAAATGCGACCGGAGGAAGTTGCTCCCATTATTGAGAAACTGGACGGTGAACTTGCTCTTGAGATTTTATCCAGGATGGATCAGCGTCAGGTGGGTAGAGTAATTGAGGCGATGAAGACCGAAAATGCGGTTAAACTGGCTCAAAAATTAGGAGAGAAGTTTCCGGAGAAAAATAAATGATGAAAAATGTAAACATAGGTGAAGTTTCAGGATTTAACCTTTTGGGTAAAGGGAAAAGAATAAGGCGAGCTTCAATCAAAGAAAAAAAGGTTGGCTTTGAAAGCTGTCTTAAACTTGCAGTACGGGATGCTGAGAAAAAAGTGAAAAATTTAAAAGCCGGTAAAATGTGCAAACCGGATCTGAGGAAAAATTCTGGATTAAAAAACAGAGGGAAGCAATTTTATAAAGAGGACCTCTATTTATTGATTGTTAATTTTCTCAATAAAATAAGCTCACCGAAGGAAGGAGAAAAAAGAGTTTTTCAGGATCTTTCACCTACTTCCAGGAAGAAAGAGTCCCTGCAGCCTGACAGGATAAATGTTCTAAAGAAAAAAGAAAAATTAATCTTGAAGACGATTTTTCCTTCTGATAAAAAGGTATTCCTGACAGGAAAAGTTGCCGGAGAGAAAATTTCTTTCAGGCTGGAAAATAAACTTTTACCTCAAGAAGAAAAGGTAAAGGCTACTTTTAAAGAGAGAGAAACTAAAGTCATTCATAAATTATTATCCTCTCCTGAGAAAAAAGAAAATCATGAGCTTAATAAAACATT
>CAYZYX010000012.1:15361-20290 GCA_964482715.1 uncultured Clostridia bacterium | reverse complement strand
CCTGCAGCTATCCTTAAAGATAAACCCCTGAAGAAAGTTTTTCTTTTAAAGAAAAATGTCAATCAAACAGAAAAACCCATCAAGGAGAAAGTTTCCCTCAGGCTGGAAGATAAACCCTCGTCTTCGCAGGAAAAGGTAAGGGTTTTTCTGAAAGAGGGAGAAAGTAAAATTGGAAACAGGGCGGTAGTCACTTCCGGAAAAACCGAAGCCCTTCCAGATAGTCTGACATATAATCTGAACAACATAAAAGAAGACTCTGAACTTATCTTCGAAAAAGCATCACCAGAAAAAATCTTATCCTTTGAGGAAAAGATTATTCCATCAGAAGAATTGTCAAAATCTTCAGACACAACCTCTTTAGTTTTGGAAGACGAACATCCACTCATAAACAAGAAGGTGAACAATTTGGTGAAGGAAAAAGTAATTTTTTCCAGATTTTCACCTTCCTCTAATAGATGGGAAACCTTCTGGCTTCAAGAGAAATCTGATCTCATAGAGGGAGAGAAACTGAAAACCATCTTTGACAGATCTTCTCCAGAGGAGATTCCCCTCTATAAAGAGAAAGTGCTTCCAGAGAAATCTTCTGACAGGACCTCTTCTTCTGTGAAAGATGAATTCTTACTGCTGGATGAAAAAATAAAGACTTTCTTACAGAAACAAGAAAAAATAAATTTCCAGAGGCTTTCACTGACCCCTGGAAGCAAAGAAACCGTTCAGTTTAAGGGAACATCTGATCTACCAGAAGGAAAAGAAAAAATTAGAAATGAAGTTCTCTATGCTCCAGAAAAAACTACCCGGACCAATTCAAAGTCTGACATCAGGATGAATGTTTCTAATCCAGAAAAGGAGATTTTTCTATCCAGTCCTCATGAAAATTCAGCCTTTAGAGAAACGGCAGAAAACCATTCTCCACTCCCAGCGGTCAGAGCTTCTGAGCTAATAGACCAGATTTTGAATCAAATAGAACTTGCCAGGGTCAGAAATCAAAACCAGGCCAGGTTCCTGTTGAGATCAGAGGATTTTGGAAACATCCATGTTAACCTTAAAATGGAAAGAAATACCCTGGTTCTCCAGATCCAGGTATCTGAGAACAGGACAGGTCAATTACTCCAGGATAATATTCATTACCTCAAACAGACCCTGGAAAGAGAAGGTATATTTCTCAAGGAGTTTAGTGTGGGTTATGAGGAAGACTTTTCTCCCTCTCACCAGCACAAAGGTGCATGGAAAAGCTTTAAATCTGCAGGGATATCAATTGACACCAACTTTTACTCTGAAAGAGAGGAAAATGAAGATGAGCCAATTAATCTTTACTCTCGCTATATAAATTTTCTGGTTTAGGAGGTGAATTTCCCGATGATGATTCAACCATTATCAAATGAAGGTTCCTCTTCCGAGAAATTATCGAATACTTCAAATTTCCTTGATAAGGATATGTTTCTCAAGTTACTCGTTGCTGAACTTAGCCATCAAGATCCCACAGAACCTATGAGTAATCGGGATTTTGTTACTCAACTTGCTCAATTTAGCTCTCTGGAGCAACTTAATAATCTTAACTCCGGGGTGAACAGTTTGCTTCAGGCTCAACTCCTCTTACAGGGAAGTCAACTTATCGGTCATCAGGTAGAAGGGATCAATCCATTAACAGGAGAGGAAATTAGAGGTAAGGTTAGTGAAGTTTGCTGGGAAGAAGGGAACTGTTATCTAAAGGTTGGGGAAAAGTACATACCCATAAATTATATAACCAGAGTTTTATCCGATTAAGAGGCAAAAGGAGGTTTTAAAAATGATGAGAGCGCTTTTTTCAGGAGTTTCTGGTCTGCGTAACCACCAGATTCAGATGGATGTAATTGGTGACAACATTGCCAATGTAAACACGGTGGGATTTAAGTCCTCCCGGGTTCTTTTTCAGGAACTTCTGAGTCAGGTTTTAAGGTCAGCAGGTGGAGCAGAAGAGGGAAGAGGGGGAACCAACCCTCAACAGGTAGGACTTGGTATGCGAATCTCTTCCATAGATAAGATCTTTACTCAGGGAAATCTCATGTCCACTCAGAGAAAAACAGATCTGGCTGTTCAGGGAAATGGATTTTTCATCGTGAGTGATGGAGAAAGGCAGTTTTATACCCGGGATGGAGCTTTTGATTTTGATTATCAGGGAAATCTCGTAAACAGCAACGGCTATATGGTCCAGGGCTACATGGCGGATGAAAGTGGTGAGGTAGGTAAGGTTCTGGGCAACATAACCATAGACTTCCAGCAGAGACTTCCGGCAAGAGCAACCACTTCGGCAAGTTTTGTGGGTAATCTTAATTCAGAAGTTGAGCCTACCTATGCTACTTCAACAACACTTCTTACCAAACTTTTTGATGCTGATGGAAATCCCATGAATTTGCATGTGGGGGATGAAATTCAATTTTCCGGAGATGCGGGTGGCAACGTCATTTCTGGTTCTTACACCGTTACGGAAAATTCTTCCCTTGCTGACCTTGCCTATGCACTTCAGGAAGCTATAAGAGCTGCAAGTGGTGGCAATGAGACCGTTATGGTAAAAAGTGATGGGAGCCTGCAGGTCATGACCATGCCAGATTCCGTAGATATAACAGGACTCACCCTGCAGTGTACCGGAAAAACCGAATTTAACTCTTACGGAGTATTTGACACTCCCATCACAGCAGGAAGCTCGGGGAGCACTGCCGAAGGTTCAAGAAGTGCTGACTACACCACCTTCGTAACCACGTATGATTCCCTCGGGAACGCCCAGATTATCACCTTGCTCTTTGCCAAAGATACAGAATCAGGGGTGAGTAATACCTGGAACTGGCAGGCTATTGTTCCCTATCAGGATGCAGCCTCAGTCTCAGGAGACACAGGAACTTTAACTTTTAACTCTGATGGTTCTCTGGCCAGTGTGACCACCACCCGGATCACTTTTGATCCTGACGGGGATGGAGGAGCCGAGGAAATGAGGATAAATTTAGACTTCGGGACGATCAATAAGTTCAACGGTTTAACTCAATTTGCCTCAGACTTTACTGCAACTTTAAAAGAACAGGATGGTTATCCAAGCGGAAGTCTTGACGATATCTCTATTGATGATTCGGGAATTATCACCGGTATATTTACCAATGGGATTAACCGGACCCTTGCCCAGATTGCTCTGGCTGATTTTCCCAATCCTGAGGGCCTCTACAAGGCGGGAGACAATCTCTACAAACAGTCACTGAATTCAGGACTGTCACAAATAGGAACACCGGGAACGGGAACCCGGGGGGTAATTGCTCCTTCCAGTCTGGAAATGTCCAACGTGGACCTTGCCAAAAGTTTCACCGAGATAATCATTGCTCAAAGAGGCTTTCAAGTGAATGCCCGGGTTATTACAGCCTCAGATCAGATTCTGCAGGAGCTTGTTAATATAAAACGATAACAGGAATAAAAGATGATTAAGGTTACCCGGCTTGATGGGCGGGAACTGGTGATAAACGCAAGACTCATAAAATACGTGGAAAAAACCCCGGACACTGTGATCACCTTAGTCACCAGAGATAAAATTCTGGTGAAAGAACCGGTGGAAGATATAATCGAAAAGGTTGTCCGTTATTACAAATCAATTGAGAGAGGAATCGACTGATATGATTAACTAATAATAGATTACCTCTCGAGGTAATAAAATGGACATTACAACACTGGCAGGGATTGTTGCAGGAATGGGACTTGTTCTCATAGCTATCCTGCAGGGTGGAGGGATAGCCACCTTTATCAATATACCTTCTCTGATGATTACCGTGGGAGGAACAATTGGTGCTACACTGATTAATTTTCCCATGTCCAAGGTTATTGGAGTTATGAGTGTAGTAAAGAAAGCTTTTTTTCATCAGGAGCCCTCTCCGGAAAAGACAATAGCCACTCTGGTTGAATTTGCCCGCATTGCTCGCAGAGAAGGTGTGCTGGCTCTGGAAGAAAAAATTGCCGGAACAGATGACCCTTTCTTTCGTAAAGGGGTTCAGCTTGTTGTGGATGGAACTCCACCTGAGACCATTAGAGAGATACTTACCATAGAGCTTGAATCTTTGCAGGAAAGACATAAGGTGGGACAGAATATCTTTAATGCCATGGGAACCTACTCTCCAGCTTTTGGAATGATTGGAACTCTTATTGGACTTATCCAGATGCTTCGTTGCCTTGAAGACCCTTCCAAGATAGGACAGGGAATGGCTACTGCTCTTATTACCACTTTCTATGGAGCTCTGCTTGCCAACCTTGTCTTTCTACCCATTGCCGGAAAGTTAAAAGTCAGAAGTGAGGAGGAGGTTTTAAGCAAGCAGTTAATTATGGAAGGAATTGTGGCCATTCAATCAGGAGATAATCCCAGGGTGGTTGAGGATAAATTGAAGTCATTTATTGCACCGGGAATAAGAGAAAAAGTCAAAGTGGAGTTTAAATCATCATGAAAGACATGAAAAAAAAGGTTCCCGAGAGATCCGGCGATCCGGTATGGCTTACAACTTTTGCCGATGTCATGTCGCTCATGCTTACCTTTTTTGTTATGCTATTTGCTGCTACTCATCTTGATAAAAGTAAAATGGAAGATGCCCTTGGTTCTTTGAGAGGGGCACTGGGGATGATGGACAGGACAAAACCAGTCATAGTTTCATCTCCTGAAATAGTTAGAGAAAGTGAACAAATTGCCGAAAAGATACACTACGCAGTTGTCTCTCGTGGTATGGGAAGTGAAGTGCAAGTTAAGCTGGTAAAAGGAGGAGTGAGGATCAGTTTAGCAAGTCCAATACTCTTTGATCTGGGAAAAGCCGGGTTGAGACCACAGATTTTACCTTTACTTGACGAAATATCGGCTATCATTAAGCCACTGCCCAATGAAATTATTGTGGAAGGCCACACCGACAATCTCCCCATTCACACCGAAAGATTCCC
>CAYZYX010000012.1:0-15261 GCA_964482715.1 uncultured Clostridia bacterium | reverse complement strand
AAATTATTGTGGAAGGCCACACCGACAATCTCCCCATTCACACCGAAAGATTCCCTTCCAACTGGGAACTTTCGGCAGCAAGAGCAATAAGTGTGGCCAGATATTTTATCCAGGAAGGTATTACTCCCTCAAGGATAGGAGTTGTAGGTTACGCTGATTCCCGTCCGCTTTTTCCCAATGATACTCCTGAGCACCGTCAGAAAAATAGAAGAGTAGAAATATTTGTCAGAGTGAAAAATGGCTCTTAAAAAAAGATCAGATGAAGGATCAAGGTCAAGTTTTATGCTCACTTACGCTAATTTGATGATACTTTTGATGACTTTTTTTATCGTTCTTGTTTCCATGGGACAGATAGAGGAAAAAAAGTTAAAAATAGGACTTTACTCATTCCGTGAAGCTTTTTTCAGTGGAGGAGCCGGAATACTTTTTGGCAGGGAGAAACCTTTGGATTTTGACTACCTCATACAACAGGAAAAAATGAAATTACAGAAAAAGCTATCCGCCTCCCTGAAAGAGATTTTAGGAGAAGAAAGAAAGGCTATAGAGATTGTTCCTGGAGCAGAAGGTGTGATCTTGCGGCTCCCGGGCAGGATACTTTTTGATCTGGGAGAGGCTGAATTGAAGCCAGAGGCAAGAAAAATCCTGGATAAATTAGTACCAGCACTGAAGGAATATCAGTATCAGGTAAGGGTGGAAGGTCACACCGACAATCTCCCCATTCACACCGAAAGATTCCCCTCCAACTGGGAACTTTCGGCAGCAAGAGCCATCAATGTAGTTAAATATCTGGAGAAAAAAGGCGTAAACAGGCAGCTCCTCTCGGCGGTAGGCTACGGTGAGTATCGTCCCCTTTTTCCAAACAATACTCCCCAGGGTAGAACTCGCAACCGCAGGGTGGAGATAGTAATTAAAATTCCTTAAAAAGGAGGATGTTAAATGCCTGAAGAAAAAGCTTCCGAAGGTAATTTGGCAGAAGAAAAGGAAGAAAAAAAGGAAAAAGAGAAAAATAAAGGACCTTTTCAGTTTCCCCAACTGGTAAGATGGGCAGCAATAGTGGCAGGTATCCTGGTGGCTTCCTATTTTGTGGTCGAGAAAGTGGTTACTCCTATGGTTGGTTCACCGGAGAAAGCTACGGAAAGGGAAGTGAAGTCATCTCCTACGTCATGGCGTGAAAAGATGGGTCCTATTTACCAGTTTGAGCCCATAATTGTTAATTTAAATGAGGAGGGAGCAAGGAGATACTTAAAGGTGAGCTTAAATATAGAGCTTGACTCCTCTAAAGTCATTGAAGAGATTGAATTCTTAAAACCACGACTTCTTGATTCACTGATTACTCTTCTTTCCAGCAAGGCTTTAAAGGATATTGAAGGTGCTGAAGGAAAAGAGAAACTGCGCCGAGAAATTGTAGGGGAGCTGAATCGTCACCTGAACACAGGTAGAGTAATCAATGCCTACTTTGCGGAATTTATGATTCAGTAGGAGAGGTAAATGGCGGATATTTTAAGTAAGGAAGAGATTGAAACTCTGCTTTCTGCGGTTTCCAAGGGTAAAATTCCACAAAAGGAGAAAAAGGCACCACCTGCTTATAAGAAGGCGGCCAGCCTGTATAACTTCAAGCGACCTGCTCTTGTTTCAAGAGACCAGATCCGTGTTCTGGAATTTTTGCATGAAGAGTTCATAAGAAGTTGTGGAGTTAAACTCTCTAACTATTTGAGGACCACGGTGGAAGTGGAGATAGTTGCTGTGGAACAGCTAACCTATACAGAATTCATTGCCTCTTTATCCGAACCCACCTACATTGTTACCATTGATGCCAAACCCCTTTCAGGTCAGATAATCCTTGAGATTAATCCCTTTCTCTGTTTCTCCATAGTTGACCGACTGCTGGGAGGCTCAGGAAAAAATTCTCAAGAGGTCCGCGAGCTTACCAGAATTGAACAATCTATTATGGAAAAAGTAACAGGTTTAATTCTAAGGGCCCTGGAAGAAGCCTGGCAGCATGTGATTTCCTTTAAACTGGAGGTAAAATCCAGAAACTCCAATCCCGAGTTCGTGCAGATTGTTTCCGGTGGAGAACTGGTAATTTTGGTCATATTTAAGGTTAATATGGGGGAAAACTACGGGATTTTTAATATCTGTTATCCCTTTTCCACTTTAAGACCTCTTCTCCCTCAGTTAAGCCCTCAGCGCTGGCTCTCTCATCAGCGCTGGCTCTCTCAAAAAAAAGGAACCACAGAAGAGAGGGATTTCAAGCTATTGCAAAGAAAAATTACTGGTACAAATGTAGAGGTCGTAGTGGATCTGGGGCAGGCAGAAATTACCATTCTTGATTTCTTAAGACTTGCTCCAGGAGATGTGATAATTCTCAACAAATCAGTTAACGAGGATCTTCTGGTTAAAGTCCAGGGTTTCCCAAAATTTTATGCCTCACCGGGGCGGGTGGGAAAAAGAAAAGCAGTAAAGATAACTTCCTGGTTTAAAAAGGAGGAAGACGATGGAGAATAAAAAAAAACAAGATCTGGAGAATAAAGCAGCCACAAAGCAGGAAGAAGAAAAAGTAGAAATTCAACGGGCAGAATTTCCAAAACTCGACTCAAAAAAGAAGGTTTCTTCTGGTTCTCAAGAAGAAGCCAATCTGGAGATGCTCTTTGACATCCCTCTTCAAATCTCCGCAGAACTTGGAAGAACTTCTATGTCCATAAGGGAAATACTGCAACTTGCACCCGGGTCAGTAATTGAGCTAAATAAACTGGCCGGTGAACCGGTTGATCTTCTGGTCAATGGAAAACTGGTGGCTAAAGGTGAAGTAGTGGTTGCTGATGGAAATTTTGCCGTGAGGATCACGGAAATTATAGCTCAGGAAGCAAGAATAAGGAAACTCCAGTGAACCCTGAACCTTCAATTTTATCTTTATCTCTCAGAGCTCTTTTTTCTCTAATAGCCGTAATAGGGCTTATGTACTTTTTTGTTTACTTTCTTTTCAAATTTTCGCGGCGAAAAGGTAGGTTCAGTGCGGACAAAAATAGTTTAATTGAAATAGTGGGAAAACTGAACCTTTCCCCTAAAAAAGCCATTTATCTTGTCAAAATAGGTAAAAAAATCCTGGTAATTGGGGCAAATGGAGAGATTCATCTTCTGTGCACCATAGAAGATGAGGAATTTCTCAAATTGCTGGAATTTCAACCTGACAGTTCAAGAACAAAATTTACAAACTTTTTGAAAAGTGCCTTTTTTTCGGGTGGAGAAAAGATAAGTGGTCTCTTACTTTTCAACAGGGTAGATAGAGTTGATGAGAAATAAAAAAATGTCATCAAAGAAAAAGATCGTTTTTTGTGCTTTAATTTTAACAACTTCCTGTCTGGGAGTTTTGGAAACAGGGTGGGCAGCTTCCACGGGGGGAGTTGCGATACCAAAAATTAAGATAGAAATCGGAGGAGAAGGAAGTCCCCAGGAAGTTGGTGTTGCCCTTCAAATAATTTTCCTAATCACAGTTTTATCTCTTGCTCCTGCTTTTGTTATCATGATGACCTCCTTTACCAGGATAATAGTAATACTTTCACTTCTTCGTTCGGCACTTTCCATGCGGCAGTTACCACCCAATCAGATTTTGATTGGACTGGCACTTTTTTTAACCTTTTTTATCATGGCTCCCACCTGGGTGGAGATCAAAGAGAAGGCTCTTCAGCCTTATCTGAACGGTGAGATCAGACAGGAGGAAGCCTGGGAGAGAGGGATTCAGCCAATTAGGCAATTTATGCTAAGACAGACACGAAAGAAAGACCTTTCCCTTTTTGTAAACTATGCCAGAATTGAATCTTCAGAATCCCCGGATCAGCTTCCTTTGCGGGTTGTGATTCCTGCTTTCATCACCAGTGAGCTGAAAACCGCCTTTCAAATTGGATTTGTCCTTTACATTCCCTTTTTAATCATAGACATAGTTGTCTCAAGCATAATTATGTCCATGGGAATGTTTATGGTTCCACCAATGATGATTTCTCTGCCTTTTAAGATACTTTTATTTGTTCTCGTGGATGGATGGGACCTTGTAATTCAATCAATAATAACCAGCTTTCGATAAAAAGTCAGTGAAAAAGAAGAAAAAAGCAAACGTTGAGGAGAAAAATGAGTCCAGAACTTGCAATTGAAATAGGCAGAAGGGCTATTTTAACCGCCGGTTTAATATGTCTTCCTCCTCTTGCGGTGGGACTCATAGTTGGGCTTCTGGTGGGTATATTTCAAGCAATTACCCAGATTCATGAAATGACTCTCACTTTTATTCCAAAAATAATAGCCGTAGGAGTGGTACTTTATTTTCTTCTACCCTGGATAATCAAGGTTATAACCGGTTATACCTCTACACTTTACCTTGGAATCAGTCTTTTTATGAAGTGAAGTTTTTCCTATGCGAGAGATCCTTTCACCTGAAGGAATTCTGGTTTTCTGGCTGATGGTGGCAAGAATAGGGGGACTAATTTTTAGCGCCCCCCTGTTAGGGTCACCTGTTATTCCCAGACAGGTAAAAGTGGCTCTGGCTTTAACCTTAAGTTTTTTGATGTTACCGGAAGTTGTAAGTCTTTCCAGGATTAGCTGTGACAGTCATCCGATAAATTACACTCTCTTTTTACTGGCCGAGACAGGATTGGGTCTTATCATGGGGTATACAATAAAACTTATCTTTGTTGGGGTAGAACTTAGTGGTCAGATTATAGGTATTCAAATGGGTCTTGGAATGGCTGAATTTTTTGATCCTCAAAGTGGCGCAGAGATGTCAATTATTTCCAGATTTAACAGTATTATGGCCATGCTCATTTTTATTTCCATCAATGGTCATCTTTTCCTCTTCAAATCCCTTATGGAAAGTTTTGTTTCAATTCCGCCAGGGAGCTTTATTTTTTCTTCTACTTTGATCCAGATGTTTGCAAAAACGATGGGAAGTATTTTCGTAATTTCCCTTAAAGCAGGAATTCCTGTTATCCTCACTCTTCTGCTCGTCCAGATAGTTATGGGGGTTATCAATAGAGTGATACCTCAGATAAACATCTTCATGATCTCGATCCCGCTTAAGATTCTGATAGGTCTATTTGTGCTTGGTTTTTCCATGCCGCACTTCCTTTACTTTCTGGAAGACGAATTTGGCAATTTCTACAGTAGTTTAATCTCAATTTTGAAAATGACACAAACCGGAGGCTGAAAATGCCCGAAGAGGAAAAAATATTTCCGGCAACACCCAGACGTCGCAGAAGAGCAAAGAGAAGAGGACAGGTGGCAAAATCGCAAGAGATTAACTCTGTCCTTGTTCTCGTAGGAGGAATAATACTACTTCGATTTCTGGGATATCCTCTTTTTGCAGGGCTACTTTCCATCTCTCAGGGTATCTGGGCGAAACTCTACTATTTTACCTCCAGTCCCCAGGATGTCTTTTATAAAATGCAGCAGGTTTTTTCACAAACAGCCCTTCTTCTTCTGCCCTTTTTCTTATTCATTGTTCTAATAGCTATTGCCAGCAATATTATGCAGGTCGGATTTGTATTCAGCTTTCATCCCCTCATTCCCGATCTTAACAGGATAAACCCTGTAAGTGGATTAAAGAGGATATTCTCCAGAGAAGGTCTGGTCAGACTTCTCGTTTCTCTCCTGAAAATTGTCATTATTGGCTACATAGCTTATTTAATAGTTAAGGGTGAACTTCCGACAATTTTTTCTTTAACCGGCCAGGAGATCGGGAAAATTTTTCTTGTCAGCTTAAAACTGGCATTCAAGCTCCTTCTTTCCCTCTCCATAGGTATGATTCCTCTTGCCCTTATAGATTATATCTGGCAGAAAAGGCGCTATGAAAGAGAGCTCCGCATGACAAGAGAAGAGTTAAAGGAGGAACTCAAGGAAACCGAAGGAAATCCTCTTGTAAAAAGTAAAATACGCAGTCTTCAGCGTCAGATACTGAGGTCTCGAATGATGCAGAAAGTTCCCCAGGCTGATGTGGTGATAACCAATCCCCGGCATCTTGCTGTAGCCCTGCAGTACGAGAGGGAAAAGATGAATGCCCCTATTGTTATAGCCAAAGGGGCAGGAATAATTGCCGAAAAGATAAAGGAAATTGCCAGAAAATATGGCGTCCCTATAGTGGAAAACAAATGGCTGGCTCAGATGCTCTACCAATCGGTGGAAATAGGGGAGGAAATACCCGTGAAGTTTTATCAGGCTGTTGCGGAGATCCTTGCCTATATTTATCGTCTTAAGAGAAAAAAGGTGTAAAAAATGAACCCGGGATCGTTAACAAGACGAAGCGATATAGGTTTTTCTCTTGTAGCTGTGGGGATAGTTGTCCTTCTTGTCATACCGCTTCCTCCTGTTGTTCTTGATGTTTTACTCAGTTTGAATCTTGCGGCTACCTTTATGATATTTCTTCTGACCGTTTATGTGAAAAGACCCCTGGATTTTTCGGTATTCCCTTCCCTGCTTCTTTTGATAACACTTTTTCGCCTGAGTCTCAATGTGGCCTCAACAAGGTTGATTCTCCTCCATGGTTATGCTGGTAAAGTGATTCAGGCTTTTGGTTACTTCGTGGTGGGAGGAAACTATGTAGTGGGAGTTATAATCTTTCTAATACTTGTGGTGATTAACTTTATCGTGATCACCAGAGGTGCAACCCGTGTTTCTGAAGTTGCGGCTCGTTTTACACTTGACTCCATGCCCGGAAAACAGATGAGCATTGACGCCGACCTTAACGCTGGCCTTATTACCGAGGAAGAGGCAAGAAAAAGACGCTTTGAAATAGAAAGACAGGCTGATTTTTACGGAGCCATGGATGGAGCAAGTAAATTTGTCAGGGGAGATGCCATTGCTGCTATCATAATTCTCCTGGTCAACATAATAGGAGGACTGGCAATTGGAATTTTGCAGCACCATATGTCACCTGAACAGGCACTTCGCACCTATACCTTACTTACTGTGGGAGATGGTATGGTGTCTCAAATTCCGGCTTTGATAGTTTCTACAGCTGCCGGGATTATAATTACCCGCAGTTCCTCTGAATCTCACCTTGCACTTGATTTTACCAGACAGATTTTAAGTCAACCAAAAGCCATTGCTATTGTCGCCTTTTTACTTTTTCTCTTTGCTCTTTTGCCCGGCCTTCCCAAAATTCCCCTTTTTCTGCTGGCCTTTGTGGTGGCCGGACTTTATTATATGGTAAACAGAGGGGAGAGAGAAAGACTTCATGAAGAGAAAAAGTTACCGGAAGCTCCTTCTGAAAAAAAAGAACCGGTGGAGGAACTTCTTCGCATTGATCCTCTGGAAGTTGAAATTGGCTACGGACTTATTCCCCTGGTGGACAGCTCACAGGGAGGAGATGTTCTTGAGAGAATCACCATGATACGTCACCAGGTAGCACTGGAGTTGGGGATAGTTGTTCCACCCATAAGAGTAAGAGATAACATTCAACTTGAACCAAATCGTTATCGCATAAAGATAAGAGGAATGGAGGTTGCCGGAGGGGAAATTATGGTAAGGCATTACCTGGCCATGGATACCGGAATGGTGGAAAGGCCTCTTGAAGGAATAAAGACCAAAGATCCAGCTTTTGGTATGCCGGCAATATGGATTAAGGAGGAAGAACGGGAGAGAGCAGAAAGGGCAGGATACACAGTTGTAAGTGCCTCGTCGGTTCTCATCACCCATCTTACAGAGGTCATTAAATCTCATGCTCATGAACTTCTGGGAAGGCAGGAAGTAAAAAATCTTCTGGACAACCTGCGACAGGACTATCCGGCTGTCGTGGAGGAACTTGTTCCCGGTCTTTTAAGTCTGGGAGATGTGCAGAAAGTTCTTCAGAATCTTCTTCGAGAGAGAGTTTCCATAAGGGATCTGCTCACCATTCTTGAAACACTTGCCGACTGGGCAACCCAGACTAAGAATATAGATATTCTAACCGAGTATGTCAGACAGAGTCTGGCTCGTTTAATCAGTAAACAGTATAAAAATGATAAGGGCGAAATATGGGCGATAACTCTTGATTCTCGACTGGAAGACGAGATATCACGCTCTATAGAACATAAGGAAAAGAGTTCTTATATCCATCTTGAGCCTTCAATCATCCAGAAGATGATTGATAAGTTGACACCCCTGGTGAAAAAGGCACTTTCCCTTCAGCAAGAGCCCATAGTTATTTGTTCACCTGGAATAAGGATATTCTTTAAGAGAATTGTGGAAAGATTCATCCCTTCTCTGGTGGTTTTGTCCTTTAACGAGATAGTTCCTGAAGTTAAGATTAAAAACATAGGTGTTGTACAGTTATAACTTAACCACAGGGTTTAACAGAGGAAAGTGATGAAAAATGAGAAAGAAAAGCTGGTAATAAGGTATTTGCCCCTGGTTAAGTACGTTGTGGATAGACTCCCGGTTAGCTTTTTGCCTCAGGTCTCACGGGAAGACCTCATAAGTAGTGGTGTGATTGGTCTTTTGAAAGCTATGGAGAGTTTTGATCCTTCCCGGGGTGTTAAGTTCAAGACTTACGCCCTTACCCGAATAAAAGGGGCCATCATGGATGAGCTGCGACGTCTGGACTGGGTTCCCCGATCCCTGCGTAAAAAAGCTGACATTCTTGAAGAAACGTTTATATCACTGGAGAGAAAATTAGGTAGAACTCCCACCGATAAGGAAATTGCTGAAGAGTTAAACATCAGTGAGGGCGATCTTTATAAACTCTACACCCAGGTAAACCATTTTTCCTGGGTATCTCTGGAACAGACCGATGAGAAAAAAAAGAGTTTCCGGGAAAAAGTTGCTTCTGTGGAGGCTGAGAATCCACTGGATGTGCTGGAAAAAGAAGAATTGAAGGAAATACTCAGAAGAGCACTGGAGAATTTGTCCCCGAGGGAGAGAATGGTCATCATTCTCTACTACTATGAAGAGCTAACTTTTAAAGAAATAGGACAGCTTCTGGGTGTTTCCGAATCAAGAGTCTGTCAGATACATGGAAGGGTTATCCTGAAGCTAAAAAGTGTTCTTAATAAATTAAGGAAAAATCTGTCTATTTAAAGGCAGGTGATAAAAAGTGAGGTTAAATCATATAAGAGAGATTACCAGAACACAGGTTCCTCAAAAAATAAATAAACTCTTTAAGAGAAATTCCCAGACAGACAGGAAAAGTTTTTCCCGGTACTTAAAACAGGAAAAAGATTCCTCTTTAAAAAAGGAAAAAAGAAAAAGAAAGATCTCTTTAGAAGATGAAAAAAAAGAGGATGAGGCGAAAAAGAAAAAATCATCGGGGGATTTTCCTAATGGGAAAGGTAAGTTCATTGATGTGAGAATTTAAAAAAGGAGGGTTAAGATGACTCAAAAGATTAAACTGATACAAAAACCCGACCAAAAGCTCCAGATGAAATTAATCGGAAAAATTAAAGTAGCAGAATTTTTATCCCTGCCCGAACCAGATTTTGAACTTTACATTGAAAAGATGGAGAAAGACCCCTTATTTTTCCTGCTAAAGGAAAGATACAGAATCATAACTTTCAGGAAATTTTACGACGTTAGAGACCATAAAAGACTCCAGTTGAAGGAGGAAATTCTACCGGAGAAAGGCGGGCTTGAGGTTGAAGAGTTATTATCGGATAACATTTTAAACCTTTTAAAAAGAATAGGGGGAAAAATAGGTGAGGATAATTTCCGCAGGGTCCTTTCCGGAGAGATGGGGATTAAGGAAATCTCAAGATTAGGTGAATTTTCTTCAAGCGAGATTAGCATTTTCAAGGATTTTATAGACAGATTTCAGTTGCAGCAGCTCCTGAATAATTCTTTTCCGGCACCTTTTCCCACATCTTCAGGGTATTTTCTCATTGCATCTTTTGAATGGGAAAAGGGTAATCTTGTTATCCGTCCACTCAAGGAAGAAAGTTATCTTATTAAGGGCAGGTATCACATTGACTATCAAAGACTTGAAAAGCTGGTAGAAGAAAAGAAAATTTCCCGAACTGAGGTAAACAAAATCACAGAATTTTTGAGACAGCTTGACATGATTAATCGGCGAGTTACCACCATCTATAGAATACTGCACCAGCTTAAAGAGATTCAACGTCCCTATTTTATATCAGGAAGATTAATTGATCTTTTACCATTCAGTCAAAGTGAGCTTGCCCGAAGTCTTGGTGTTAGTCCCAGCACGATAAGTCGTGCCATCGCGGGAAAAAGTATTCTCACTCCCCGGGGAGAGGAAAGGCCAATTAAGTTTTTCTTTTCCCGCCGCTGGATGAAAAATCTGGTCAAAAAGGTCATTCTGGAGGAGAAAGAGATGATGGAAAAAGGCCTTCTCTTATGTCCCTTAACTGATGAAGAAATTAAAGAGAAAATCAGAAGAGATTATCAGATAAAAATTGCAAGACGCACTGTTACCAGGTACAGGGAAAAACTAAACATTCCATCTTCTCACCTGCGATATATCCCATCTTTTTAAGAAATTGGATTTTCCAGCCTTATTTTTATCTGCGCTGCTCACCCCTTATTAAAGTTTTTCTATTTTTTACCGATAAATTATGTGGTAATCACCACATACCATAAAAATTGTTCTTTGATTTTAGAAGGGCTACTACCTCTGGTCCTTCGTAGAAGGAAAAGATCTTCCTGGCAGGTTGGGAGAGCTTTTCGTCTGCCATCACCCTGTTATAATTTTCAATATGTTTATTCACCGAGTTTAATTCAATTCCTGTAGACTGGGCAATTTGAAAAGGTGCAAATCCCCGGCGATAGAAAAGACTTACCCTCAAAAAACTGTCTATATGTGAGGCTATATAGGTTTCCGGATAACCACAGGAAGAGGCAATCTCAGCACCGTTATATCCATTAAGAAACATTTTGATTATTTTGAATTTGGGACTCTGATGGAAAAACAGGAGAGAAAGTTTAGCCCGGGTAATTACTTTTTCTCCTTCAGCTTCAATTTCCTTGATATATTCCACCACTGTTCTTCGATCCAGAAAAAGGAGCTCTGCTATATCCTCCTGACTCAGTGAGCCTCCCTGCTGGACCGCCTCCCGGGTAATTCGCTTAATTATCCTGAGTTTGAGTTTCTTAAGGCCATTTTTCTTTTTGAACTCTGAATCTTCCGGATGATAGAGGGTAAGCCTGACGGGGACAAACTCACAGTCTTTTAAGGATTTTCCGGATGGTTCCTTTCTGGCTACGACATGATAGATAACCTGTCCTTCTTCCAGACGATCAGGGTTAAAAAGCCGGAATAGTCTCAAAAAATCAGCTGATAGAGCTTCGGCGAGAGCGGGAGAGAATCTGTAGCGGGTCTGAAAATAGTGGGTCAGGAGTCCAACACTTCTATCTTTGAACCTGCTGCTCCATTTTATGTTCATTTTTTGCCTCTGGGTTTCTATTAGAAACAAATCGACAAAAAATTCCTTTTTACCATAGTATGTGGCAGAAGCCACATATCCTACTATTTAACTAAGGTATTATATGAAAGAAGAAAGAAAAAATCAATCCTGAAACAAGGAGGAATCTTATTTTCAAAAAAAGGTGTAAGGGGTGTAAAAATGGCTGACATGAAATTAAAAAACGGTGTCCCTAAAAAACTTGCTCCACTTCCAGAAGGTGAAAAAAGGGAAAAAAGAGAAACAAGGAGTGATTCGGCTTTAGCAGAAAAAGCGGCTTCGGCCCCCGGTCAAAGATTAACCAGGAAATCTCTGGACGATGTCAGGATGAAACGAACCTCCGCCAAGAGGCAGCAGATAGCAGAAAGACTTGCAGCATCAATTGCCGAGATAGCCTCAGGTACAGAGGAAGCGGCAAAGACAGGAAATGAGACTCTCAAAGTTGTGGAGGATACAGCTCAGACAACCCAGGAAGTTGGCCAAAGAGCAGCCGAGATTCTAAAAGTGGTTCAGGGTGTGGAAAAAGCAGCAAGAGAAGGTGTCAGGGTTGTAAATGAGGCTGCAGAAAAAATTGCCGGAATTCAGCAAATGATTACCGATACAGCCAGAGAAACCGATTCTTTCATTGAAGGAGTTAGAGTTGTTGCTAATCAGAATGCTAAATCGGCCGAAGATACCTCCGCATTGCAAAAACAAGCTGAAGAAATCAGAAATGTTGTCCAAACAGTCCTGGGTATAGCCGACCAGACCAATCTTCTCGCTCTTAATGCTGCAATTGAGGCGGCAAGAGCAGGGGAGCACGGCCGGGGATTTGCCGTGGTGGCCGATGAGGTTAGAAATCTTGCCGAGCAGGCTGAAAACTCGGCTAAAGAAATTCAGGAACTTGTCCAGAGAATCCAAAATGGAGTGGAAAATGTGGTGAAGGAAGTGCAGGAGGCGGCGAGGCAGGGTCAAGAGCTGGTTGAAAAAAGCGAAAAAGCCCGTGATGCAGTAGCCCCTACAGTTGGCCATACCGAAGACATTGCTCAAAACATGGAAAATATAAGGAAATTCCAGGAGGAGGGTGGAAAAGCTGCAGGAGAGGTGGTATCCGGTTGCAATCAGATAGCCTCCGCCGTGGAACAGCAAGCATCCAATGCTGAAGAGATAGCCTCAACCATGCGTCAGATAGCAAAATCCATCCAGGAAATCTCCTCCACAGCTGATGATCTTACCACCAGGGCTGAGGATATAAGAAGTGGTGCGGGGAGTGAAAAGACTGCCGAAGAGCTTGCCGCTACAGCTGAGGAACTTTCCGCCACCCTTCAACAGACAAACAGCGCCTCCCAGCAGGCTGCTTCCACCATAGAGGAGTTTGCAAGCTCCACCGAAGAACAATCGGCATCCAGTCAGCAAATGAGGAAGGGAACAAAGGATGTCAGAGAAAAAGCAGAGTTTTTAAACCAGAATGTGAAGGAACTGCAGAAATCTGTGGACAAACTGGCGGAACTGGAAAAACAGGCTATTCAGGATGTTCTGGAGATTACCCGGGGAATTGACCAGACAGTTGAGATAATAAAAGGAGCCTTGAAAGATATAGAAGAGCTGCAGGAGGAAAGTAGAAGAATAGATAAAATAGTTGATGTAATCACCAACTTAAATGTTCAAACCAACCTTCTGGCCTTAAATGGCGCAATTGAGGCGGCAAGAGCAGGGGAGTATGGCAAAGGGTTTGCTGTTGTAGCCGGCGATATAAGAGAACTGGCTAATCAATCTTCTCAGTCAGCAGATAAAATTAAAGATGTTGTCCGGGATTTTCAGGAAAGAATTGCCCAGGTTTCTCAGATTATTGAAGAAAATAACAACAATGTGATGGAAGAGTCAAAACATGGAGGGAAAATAAGGGAAGCTTTTGGTAACATTGATAAAGGCATGGCTGAGGTGAGAGAAGTAGCTACTAATTTAGGTAAGATAGCAGAGGGACAGATTCAGGAAGCTCAGGAAACAGAAAAAAGTATAGACCAGATGGTATCCGAAATAGAACAACTGGCGACTTCAGCTCAAGAAGCTGCAGCCTCAACACAGCAGCAGGCTAAGGGAATAAATGAACTTGCCACAGCAATAGAAGAGGTTGCTGCCCTGGCTGATGAGCTTCAGAATCTGTAAAGTCCAGAAATTCAAATTGAGATTCCCCATTTACCCCTCTATATGCCGGGAACAGGATAAAAGCCTGTTCCCGGTTATTCAAAAAATTCAAAAAAACACTTTAACTATTTATTTTGAGAGGAGTTTTATGAGTGAATTTAGAGAAAAAGCAGGAAAGGAGAGGAGAGAGGAAGAGAAAATCCTGGATCTCTGCGTTAGAGATATACTTTTTGAACAAGGTTCTTATAGTTACTTCTTGATAGATTTGCAGGGAAAGATAATTGATCTTAATTCCAATATGGAGAGGATAACCGGTTACAGGAGGGAAGAGTTAATTGGCAAAAATATTTTTAAAGAATTCGGTTCAGACCTGGTATTTACAGGGAAAATTCAAGAATCAAACTCTTTTTTAAAAGAGAAGTCTTTATTAGAAGAACCTGGAAAACTGTATGAGGTCAATTTCTTTAAAAAAGATGGAAGTAGAGTGATTCTGGAAAGTATGATTTTACCTTTAAAATATAAAGATACAAAGTTGTTTTTAATTGTTAACCGTGATATCACCCGGCTTAAAATTGCGGAAAACAAGATAAAAAGGCTTTATGCTATGCAGAGAATTATCCGGAAGGTAAATCGGCTTCTTCTGGAAATTAACAATACAGGGGAGTTTTTCCAGGCAATATGCTCTCTCCTGGTGGATATAGAAGGTTTTAAATTTGTCTGGATTGGATTAAAAGGCAGGGATTACACTATAAGACCGGTTGCCTGGGCGGGAACCGGGGGAACCCGTTTTACCTCTTCCAGAAAAGTTAAATGGGATGATTCCAGACTGGGAAAAGGACCAGCTGGTATGGCAGTAAAAACAAAGAGACCTTTTATTGTGGAAAGTATTGCTCATGATTTGCGATTTAAACCCTGGAGGAAAGAGGCACTGAAGAGAGATCTTGGTTCAGTAATAGCTTTGCCATTGATAGACGAGACAGAGGTAATTGGTGTGCTCACCATTTTTTCGGGAGAAAAGGCTGCCTTTAGAGAAGAGGAGGTTAAATTTCTACAGGAGATAGCTGGAAATATTTCTATAGGGATAAAAGCTTTAAGATTGCAGGAAAACCTGAGACAGAAGGTTGAACAGCTTCAAATAATGACTGATGATATCATCAAGACTGTGGCAAAAATAGTAGAAATAAAAGACCCTTACATAACCAATCATCAGGAAAGAGTAGCCAGCTTAGCTATCAGTATAGCTAAAAAAATGGGACTTTCAAAAAACCAGATAGAAGGACTACGTGTAGCCGGCATTCTTCACGATATTGGTAAAATATATATCCCGGCAGCGATTCTCAACAAACCTGCTAAACTGGAGAAAGTTGAGTTTAATCTGGTTAAGAGGCATGCTGAAGATGGTTACAGAATGCTTGAAAAAGTTCATTTTCCCTGGCCGATTGCCGAAGTTGTGTTACAACATCATGAAAGAATCAATGGCTCCGGATATCCCGGAAGACTAAAAGACAAAGATATTTTGCTGGAGGCAAAAATCCTGGGTGTAGCTGACGTGATTGAAGCCATGGGTTCAAATCGTCCTTATCGGACTGCACGAAGGGTTGAAGAAATAATTGAGGAGATAGTAAAGAATAGAGGTATTCTTTACGATCCCCGGGTGGTTGATGTTTGTATAGAGCTTTTTGAGAGAAAAATAGTACAAGCAATACTTGGTCTTTAGCAGATAAAAACAGGGGGAACTATTTGATTTCACATAAGAAAATCTTCG
>CAYZYX010000011.1:0-46723 GCA_964482715.1 uncultured Clostridia bacterium | reverse complement strand
GATTAATAGGATAAGCTCACCTTAAGAGATCCTGAAATTTTTCCCGAAACTGGAGGAAATTCGCTTGACAACTCATATGGATTTAATATTCTATAAGCGAAAAAACGAGGAGTAAGATGCTGGAAAGGAAAGCCTTTTTTGTAGTGGTAGATGGTCTCGGTGACAGGAGTGTTAAAGATGGCAAAACTCCTCTCCAGATAGCAGATAAGCCTGTGTTAGACGAGCTGGCTATGGAAGGATGCACGGGAATCATGAATACACTTGGTCCAGGCATTATTCCTGGAAGCGATACAGCACATCTTGCCCTTTTTGGTTATGACCCTAAGCTCTATTATAAAGGCAGAGGTCCCTTTGAGGCTTTAGGAGTTGGTCTGAATCTGGAGGAGGGAGATGTAGCCTTTAGATGTAACTTTGCTACTGTGGATGATAACTTTAGAGTTATTGACAGAAGGGCTGGAAGACTGAAAGATGAAGGTTCTGTTCTGGCAAAAGCGCTGCAAAACCTGACTATAGAGGACGTTAAGATAATATTTTTCCCCTCCACAGAACACAGAGGAACATTAATTCTCAGGGGCAAGGGACTTTCTCCTGCCGTTTCCGACACTGACCCTCATTCACCGGAAAAAGTACCTCCTCTTGAGTCAAAACCCCGGGATAATACTCCAGAAGCTAAAAAAACGGCTCGCATTGTAAACAAATTTGTCAGGAAAAGCCGGGAGATTTTAAGTTCGCATCCCTTAAATAAAGAAAGGAAAAAGGAGGGTAAACTTCCAGCTAACATAGTCCTCACAAGGGGAGCCGGTATATACCAGAAAGTGGAATCAATTAAGGATCGTTATGGAATAAGTTCCTGCTGTATAGCTGGCTCTGCCCTTTATAAAGGTGTTGCCAGGTATGCAGGAATGGATGTTTTGAACGTGGAAGGTGCTACAGGAAGGATTGATACCGATATTGAGGCCAAAGCTAAGGCAGCCAGGGAGGCTATAAAAACCTACGACTTTGTTTTCATTCATGTAAAGGGAGCTGATAATGCCAGCCATGATGGTAATCTGGAGGGTAAACTCAGCATGATCAAGAAAGTAAATCGACTTGCTGAGATATTAAGAGAAGAAGATGCCTGGCTGATAATTACCGCTGATCACTCCACCCCTCTTAGTGTTAAAAGACATACAAGTGATCCTGTGCCTGTACTCATCTATGGAGAGGGGATTCGTAAAGACAGGGTTAACTTTTTCGATGAAGTTTCTGTTGCCTGTGGAGGTCTTGGTCACCTGAATGGACTATCTCTTAACCGGATAATTATGGACTTGATGGGTTGCGGACACATGGTTGGTTCATAAAAAACAAAAAGAGGAGGTGAGTAACTTGATAGAAGTGGATGTAGTCAATGTAGCCATAGATATAAAATCAAAGATGCCAGTAATTGTGCTTAAGGAAAAATACGGAGATAAAACTCTGCCAATATGGATAGGTCTTTTCGAAGCTCAGGCTATTGCTCTGGCTATGGAAAATATTAAACCACCCCGTCCTCTAACTCACGATCTGGCAAAATCCCTTATTGAAAAACTCAAAGGGAAAGTTGACAAAGTGGTGATAAACGATCTGCGACACAATACCTTTTACGCAAAGATTTTGATAAAGCAAAACGGAGAAAGTATCCAGGTGGATTCTCGACCCAGTGATGCTATAGCTCTGGCTTTACGACTCAAGGTTCCCATCTTTATTGAAGAAAGTGTGATGGACAAGGTGGCTGTTGGAGGTAGTCCCATTGCCGATGAAGAGATAGAAGAGTTCAGAAAAAAACTGAAAGATTTAAAACCGGAGGATTTTGGTATATAACTTTTCAGCTTTGTCAGAACTTTTGCAGACAAGGAAGGGACGTTTTTTAAAGAAAAGAAAGGGGGAAGGATGGAATCATTAAAACAGGCTATTCAGATGGCAATGAAAATGGAAAAAGATGGTGCTGATTTTTACCAGGAAGCAGCCAAAAAGGTTGCCAGTGAATCAGCCAAAAAGATGCTTTTATCCTTTGTAAAAGATGAAAAAAAGCATTTTAATCTCCTGAAGAAAATATTTGAAGAGACAAAACTTCCGAATCTTAACAGAGATTTTGAGGAAATGTTCTCCTTAAAACTACCAGCAGATAAGGTAAAAACGATTTTTTCAAAAGCTAAAGGAGAAGTTCAAAAACATATCCCTATTAGTTCTGATGAGCTGGATGTCTTAAGAAAAGCCATAGAGATGGAGAAAAAAAGTGTGGATTTCTATCAGAAGCAGAAAGGAAAAGCAGCAGAAGATAAACTACGCGCACTATTTGAGAGATTGGTGGAAGAGGAAAGGCAACACTACCAATTGCTGACAAATACTCTGTCTTATCTTGAGGATTCTCGCGACTGGTATCTCTGGGAAGAAAAAGCTCTTCTTAATGGAGGATAAAAATTTTATTATCCTCCGGTGAAAGAGGTAAAAAGGTAAATTATACCCTTCCTGACCATCATTACCCCAATTGCTGCCAGGAGGAGACTGGAAACTTTGGAAATTGCTCTTGAGCCATTTTCGCCGATCAGTTTAATTAAAAAATTGGAAGAGTAAAATAAAAAACCAGCTATAAGTATGTTAATCACTACTGAGATCAGGGTGGGTAAAAGTCCGTAAGAATCTATGGATATAAGAGAAGTTGTTAAGACCGCAGGACCCACAATTAAAGGCATACCCAGAGGAACAACTCCCAGATCAGGAGAGGTTCTCCTCCTTTTGGTGGGAAATAAAAGATCAACCAGCGCAAGAACAAAAAGTATTGATCCTCCCGCAATTAAAAAGTCGTAAACAGTTATCCCCAGAAAAATAAATATAGCTTTACCTACAAATATAAAAGCAATAGCAATAGCCAGAGCTGTAGTAACCGATTGTTTTAAAACCCTCCATTTTTCATTTTCATTCATCCCCTCGGTTAAAGAAATAAATACAGGTAAAACACCAAAAGCATCTACAGCAACAAAGATAGGGACAAAAGCAAGAAAAAAAGAGCGGAGGTTCATTTTAAACCTCGCAGATGGAGAAAAAGTAAGATCCAAGAAGCAGCATCGTAAGGCAAAAGGCCGCCAGCACCGAAAAATCAAAGATTAGAGGAAAGTGGGAAATTCCAAGCATGGCGCCTCTAAGTCCGTCCACTCCGTAGGTTAATGGATCAAGATACATTAAAAAGCTAAGCCAGGAGGGAAGACCTTCCAGGGGAAAAAGTGCACCGGAAAGAAAGAAGATGGGCATGATTATAAAATTCATTATTATCTGAAATCCGTGCATATCCTCCATTCTGGAGGCAAAAGCAACTCCCATCCCAACAAAACTTACACCAATCAATCCCATAAAGACAAGAGAAATTAAAAATCCACCTGAAGTCTTAATTTTGAAGCCAAAAAGATGAGAGACAAGCAAAACACAAAGGGCCTGAAAAATAGTTGTGGTCATTCCACCAGCAATTCTCCCCACAACAAGAGATAGGCGCGAGACAGGAGCAACCATTATTTCTCTAAGAAAGCCAAACTGACGATCCCAGAGAATAGAAAGACCGGCAAAAATGGAAGAAAAAAGAAGTGTCATTCCAACCAAACCTGGAACAAGAAATTGAAGGTAATCCAGACCACTCACTTCCGCAGCTACAAAACTAACCGAAGATCTGAATCCCACTCCCAGGATAGCCAGAAAGAAAAAAGGCTGAATGACGTTGCCTAAAATTCTTGATTTAGCTCTTAAAAAGGTCTTTACTTCTCTTAACCATAGCACGTATACAGCCTGGAAAAAGAGTCCCCTCACCTTCTTCTCCCTGATCTGATTGATCTTATCCTTGCACTTATCCTCTCTCTCACTGACCCCTCTTCTTCTCTTATGGTGCGCCCGGTGAAATGAAGAAAAACGTCCTCCAGTGTGGGTTTATGCAGATTTACAAGTTCCACCTTCAGCCCCTTCTGTTGAGCCAGCTCAATTAAAAAAGGAATCTTTTCATCACCCTTTATTACCTTCAAATAGAGAAAGCCATCATGAATCCGGCTATCTTTGATCCAATCAATACCAGCAATAAGGGTTCTAAATTTTTCCGGGAGGTCCAGCTTTAAAGATATTATATCTTCACCAACCAGACTTTTTAGATTTTCTGGTCTATCGATGACCAGAATTCTACCATGATCAATAATTCCCACTCTGTGACAGAGAGCATCAGCCTCGTCCATGTAATGAGTTGTTAGAAGGATAGCTATTTTTTCTCTTCTGTTGAGAAGCTTGATATGTTCCCAGATAGTATGTCTTGTTTGAGCGTCAAGACCCAGGGTGGGTTCATCGAGGAAAAGCACCCGGGGATAGTGCATCAAACCCCTTGCAATTTCCAGTCTTCGACACATCCCCCCTGAATAGTATTTGACCAGAGTATTTCGCTTATCCCAGAGCCCAACCAGAGTAAGAACTTCTCTTATTCTCTGCCTGCGTAACTTTTTGTCCATCCCATACAGGCGAGCATGAAAATCCAGATTTTCCAGTCCGGTCAGACGATCATCAAGGGCCTGATCCTGAAAGACGATACCAATGGATTTTCTTACCGCATCAGGGTACCTGTGCACATCATAACCCCAAACCTTTGCCTCACCAGTGGTTGCTCGCAGAGTGGTGGATAAAATGCGAATGGTGGTGGTTTTTCCCGCCCCGTTGGGACCCAGAAGTCCAAAAATTTCTCCTTCTTCCACAGAAAAAGAAATATTATCCACAGCTTTAAATCCGTTGAACTCTTTAACCAGATTGTGAACCTCTATTGCTTGCATAATTTAGGTTAAGTTAAAAATCGGTTAGTTGCTTTCCCTCCGGAGATAACCTTATTTTTCCCAGTACAACTGCACCAACTTTTTCCGGGAGAGAAACAGGAGAATAGATGGTCACTGTCCCTCCAATTTTATCCACCTGCTTTATTATCCCCAGAGCAATGTCACTGTTAAACTTATCCCTCAAGCTTACCAGACGAAAAGATAAATACTCAGAAGGCATTTTCTCGTCAAGACCTATCTCTCTTAAAACAAATTCAATATCCTTTGCTCTCTGAAAGTAATTTCTGAACTTACCTTCCCGGTAAAGGCGGCGTTGAGAAAAATCTTTCCTTTCCACCTCCTCAGGAACAGGTATTTTATATATACGGGGAACTTTTATCCCCTGATAGAAAGATAAGATATGATCAAGTTCATCCTTTCGATGCAGGGCCAGAATTAATTCAGGATTAAGAAGATCTATAAGATGCAATTTAAGATTCCTTCCCAGAGACCCTCTTATAAGACCACTGGTATCAACAATAACTATCTCTGCTGCCTGTGAGGCTTTTTCCCAGACTATTTTTGCTCCAGTAACAGTGGAAAGGAGACTGCTGGTGGGAGAGATATCCCCGATAAAGTAAAAACCAGCCATCTCTAACTTGTCCCAATCTTCAAATTTCTCGTCCACTACAGCCCAGGCTACAGTAGTGGGAGGACCAATGTGTGATTGTCCCGGATCAATATCCATTACCGCAGTTTTTCTCGATTTAGCACAGTATTTTGCTAAAACTTTCACCATTGTGGTTTTGCCGGAATCAGATGCTCCAAGAACCATTACCGTTTTAACCCTTCCTTCCAAAATATCTCGCAGCGCCTCTTCTGGACAGAAAAACCCCTCAATCATCCTTCAAAATTAAATGTATCTCTTATTGATTTTTACGTATCTCTCTGTTAAATCACATCCCCAGAAACTTGTCTGACAATTTCCCTGGTTGCACCTTATGGTTATTTTTATTTCCTCTTTGGATAAAACCTCTCTCAAACTGGATAGAGATGCACCTGCTGACTGCCCATTTTTCAGCACCAGGCACCCATTGATCAAAACATCCACTTTCTCTGGCTTCACTTTGGTATGAGCCGAACCCAGAGCAGCTATTATTCGTCCCCAATTTGGCGAAGCTCCGGCAATAGCGGTTTTGACCAAATTAGAGTTAGCCACCTGTCTGGCAATACGCCTGGCATCCTGAGGAAAAGGGGCTCCTTCAACCTTTACTTCAAATATTCGATTTACTCCCTCACCATCTTTTACTATTGACTTAGCAAAGTGCTTGCAGAGATAACTTAAAGCTAAGTAAAACTTTTCAAAATTTTCATCCTCAACTCTTAAGGTGGGTTTCCTTCGCCAGGTTTTTATTCTCCTGTTTCCCGCTTTTCCATTAGCTAAAACTATAACCGTATCGTTGGTGCTCATATCTCCATCAACACTTATCTGGTTAAAAGACTCATTTACGGCTTTTTGCAGGGCCTCCTTTAAAGCATCTTGAGTTATACAGGCATCGGTGGTAATAAAACATAGCATAGTGGCAAGGTTAGGGGCAATCATTCCCGATCCTTTAGCAATTCCTCCTATTTTCACCTTTTTCTTTCCCTGTCCCGGGATATCAACTTCCAGGGCAAGTTCTTTTACCACCTTATCGGTAGTAAGAATTGCCTCTGCTGCCTGGTGACTTCCTTTATAAGAAAGAGAGGAGACGGCAATTTTGATCCCCTTTTCAATCTTATCCATAGGCAGGCATTCTCCTATTATTCCTGTTGAAGCCACCAGGACTTCTTCGGAGTCAATGCCAAGCTCCCTTGCCGCAATTTCACACATCCTCTTTGCATCATCAAATCCACGTTTTCCTGTGCAGGTATTGGCATTTCCACTATTGGCCACTATTGCTCTTGCCTGACCCTTGCGAATTTTCTTTTGAGAAAGAACTACCGGAGCAGCCTTTACTTTATTGGTGGTGAAAACCCCACAGGCTATTGCCGGATATTCTGAGTATATGAGAGCAAGGTCAGGTTTTTTTTCTTTTATTCCACAATGAATCCCGCTTGCTTTAAATCCAATAGCTGCAGTAATTCCTCCCTCAATTTCTCTCACTTTTTCTCCTCACTGGTCTGTTTAGTTAAGTCCCATTTTTTCATCAAATCCACACATAAGGTTCATATTTTGAACAGCCTGCCCTGAGGCTCCCTTACCCAGGTTATCAATAACAGAAATAATTTTTACCTTACCACACCGAACATCTACATCCAGCCCGATCCGACATCGATTAGACCAGATAACTTCTCTGGTATGGGGAAAAACCCCTGGAGGTAAGATTTCAATAAAAGGTTCACCGGCATAAAACTCTGAGTAAATCTTCACCAGATCCCGGGGAGTGAGTTGAGATTTTAAGTCAGCATAACAGGTTGAAAGAATCCCTCTGTTGACTGGAATAAGATGCGGGGTAAAGCTTAAGATCATCTTTTTCCCTGAAATTTTGGTAAGTTCCTGTTCCATCTCTGGAATATGTCGGTGTCCAGTGACAGCATAAGCATTTATGTTCTCGTTGACTTCAGGAAAATGTGTTTTCAGGGAGAGACTTCTTCCCGCTCCAGTCACTCCCGATTTGGAGTCAACAACTATTCCCTCCACTTCTACAAGATCGTTTTTCAGAAGAGGTGCTAAAGCCAGAATTACCGAAGAAGGATAACACCCCGGGTTAGCTACTAACCTGGCTTTTTTTATTTTTTCTCTGTTTAATTCGGGAAGACCGTAAACAGCTTTTGATAAAAGCTCTTTCTCAGGATGAGTGATTCCGTACCATTTTTCATAGAGTCTTTCGTCATTTAAACGAAAATCAGCCGAAAGATCAACCACTTTTAAACCTTTGTCGTAAAGCTTTCTCACCACTGGAGCAGAAACTCCGTGGGGAAGGGCTACAAAAACGAAAGGAGAGGAAATCTTTTCCACTTCAAGAGGCTCGCAAACCCTGGTACATTTCAGGGAAGGATAAACATCACAGATTCTCTGTCCAGCAAAACTTTCCGAAGTTAATCTGTCTATCTCTACCTCCGGATGCAGAAGCAAAAGTCTCACCAGTTCCGCCCCTGTATAACCTGTGGATCCTATTATTGAAACTTTGATCTTTTCCTGCAAGTTTATACCTCTTAAAAATTAAATAAGATATGGATTCAGGTTAAAAGCTATATTCCCCACTTTTCCTTAAATTCTTTCAGCATCTTTTTTAACTTCTGTTCCATTTCAGTAGATTGAGAAACAAAAGGTGCAAGCTCCTCGTAGGCTTCCTGCATGGTTGTGGCCAACCAGTTCTCCAGACCATTTTTCTTTATTTGCTCAATTTCCTCCTCTTTGTTAACTCTGGAAAAGTCTCTCCATTCTTTCCTCCTGCGTAAGGCTCTACGCAGATTACGGGGTAAACATCCTTCAATTGTCTCTTTCATCAGACCCAGATATTCATCAACTATCTGTTCAAGCTGTTTGTCATCGAATTTTTTCCTTTTCTTCCAGAAAAGCATCTTTCCCTCCTTCTCCAGAGTGGGTATATTATAAAACAAATCCTTCGTTTCAGCAACTTCCAGATAACATAGCCATTTCACCGTTTTTAATTTTAATAGATGCATAATCCCCTGTGTTGTGTTAGACCTTTAAGTTCAATTTCAGCCCCAGGTCGTTTGACAAAGATGGCAAAATAAAATAAAATAATAATATATTACCAACAGCCATCTCTTTTCAGGATCCCTTTTTTGTGCCAACAAACTAACCAAAAACTTTTTAAGAGGGGAAGTTTAATTGATAGATGTTTGCGTGATTGGATATGTAACCAAAGATATAGTAAGAATAAATCATCACCAAAAAGTCTTACCTGGAGGAACTGCTTATTATACCTCTTTAGCTTTAAAGAATCTGGGTTTGAATGTGGCAGTAGTTACCAAGATTGGGGAAAAAGACCTTCACCTGATAGATGAATTAAAGAAAAAAAATATCACCCTTTTTCTTACCACCAACACTTCAACAACTGTATTTGAAAACACTTACAGAAAGACTCTGGATGGAGAAAAAGAGCGGATTCAGAAAGTCAAGTCCACTGCGTCGCCTTTTCTTTTGAACAACATACCCGAGATCTATCCAAAGATTTTTCATCTTGGTCCCCTGGTGAGGGGGGACATAAATCTTTTTATCTTTAAATTATTAGCCGAAAGAGCTACCATTTGTTTAGATGTGCAAGGATTTGTAAGAAAAATAGTAAATGGATGGGTAAAAAAAGAAGATTGGAAAGAAAAAGAAAAAGTGCTTCCGTACGTAAGTATTTTAAAGACAGACGAAATTGAAGCAGAAATTTTAACCGGTGAAAGAGACTTAAAAAAAGCAGTGAAAAAACTATCATCCTTTGGTCCCAGGGAAGTGATCATAACTTCAGGCTCAAATGGTAGCTTAATTTTTGTGGAAGGGGAATTTTATCCGGTTCCCGCTTATCCTCCAGAAAAATTTGTGGATCCTACTGGATGTGGTGATACTTATATGGCAGGTTATATCTATAAAAAACTAAAAAATTCCCGTGTTCGGACAGATTTTGTCGAGATAGGAAAATTTGCTGCTGCTGTTTCCTCGCTTAAGCTGGCAAAACATGGACCTTTTGAGGGAACCATAAAAGATGTGGAGGATTTTTTAAGAAAGCAAAATGAAAGCTCTAATAATTGCTGCTGGAAAAGGTAGTAGACTGCAGACCAAAAGTAAGGAAAAACCCAAACCTCTTATTAGACTTTTAGGTTTGTCCTTAATTGAACGAATAATCCTTACAGCAAAACAGGCTGGAATTGAGGAGTTTGTTGTAGTTGTGGGTTATCTGGGCGAAAAAATAAAAAAAGAACTTGGTAACGGAAAAAATCTTGGTGTTAATATTACCTATATTGAGAATAATGAATGG
Organism: uncultured Clostridia bacterium; assembly: GCA_964482715.1. Taxonomy (GTDB): domain Bacteria; phylum Aerophobota; class Aerophobia; order Aerophobales; family B3-G15; genus CAYZYX01. Next base: position 36,960 of record CAYZYX010000011.1, on the reverse strand, counting down.
GATAGAGAAAATGGTATTTCGGTTCTAATGGCAAAAGAGGTCCTGAAAGAAAAATTTGTTCTGCTGATGTCAGATCATATTTTTGACAGTCAAATATTAAAAAGGTTACAAAAAACGGAATTAAAGAAAGACGAGTGTGTGCTTGTAGTAGATAGAGCACCAGATAAATACTACATAGACCTTGAAGATGCCACAAAAGTCAAAGTAGATGATGATGGGTACATTCTGGAGATTGGAAAAGATACGGAAAATTTTAATTGTGTCGACTGTGGTATATTTCTTTTATCTCCGCTAATCTTCTCTGCCTTAGACCAAAGTGTGAAAGAAGGAGACGAAACCTTATCGGGAGGAATCAGAATTTTAGCGAAAAAGAGAAAAATTAAATCCCTGGAGGTGGGAAACAATTTCTGGATTGACATAGATACCATCAAATCTTACAGGATGGCTGAGAAAATTTTGTGTCAAAAATTAAAAAAACCAACAGATGGTCCTATATCAAAATATCTTAATCGTCCTGTTTCCATTAGAATTTCAAAATTTCTGGTAAACTTTAACCTGAAACCTGACCTGATTTCGCTTGTGAGTTTTTTTCTCTGTGGTTTATCGGGTCTTTTTTTCTCCCTTGGCGGTTATCTTTACTTTGTCATTGCTGGAGTCTTATCTCAGCTATCTTCAATAATTGATGGCTGTGATGGAGAGATAGCCAGACTCAAATTTCAGAGTTCCAAATACGGTGCCTGGTTTGATGCGGTCCTTGACAGATATGCAGATGCTCTGATAATTTTTGGCATGACCTATGGCTGGTGGAAATTGCATCTTACAACTGATATCTGGCTTGTTGGTTTCATGGCCTTGATTGGCAGTTTCATGAACAGTTATACAGCAATCAAATATGACAGCATTTTTTTAACCAGGGAAAAATCTAAGATAAAGGTAAGAATCGGGCGAGATATAAGGATTTTTTTAATCATGATTGGGGCTTTTCTTAATCAGATTTACTTTGTTCTTTTACTTCTGGGGGTATTAACTAATTTAGAGTCACTCAGGAGACTTTATATTTTGAGAAAAAATAATATAAGTGAAGCGTGAACAGAGGCTACTGAATTTTCAAGCCTGTTCGTGGCGAAACAAAGTAACTCATTTAATCTAAAAATTTAAAAAAATTTAAAGGGGGAGGGTAAAATGAGTGAAATAAGAATTGCTATTGCAGGAGTAGGTAATTGTGCAAGTTCTCTGATTCAGGGGATAGAGTATTACAGGAAAAACAACCGGGAAGTAATCGGGTTGATGCATCCTGAAATTAACGGTTACAAAGTAGGAGACATAAAAGTTGTTGCCGCTTTTGACATTGATAAAAGAAAAGTTGGGAAAGACTTGAGTGAAGCAATATTTGCTAAACCAAACAATACTCTGGTTTTTTGTCCTGACATTCCTTATTATGGAGTTAAGGTTAAAATGGGCAAAGTACTGGATGGAGTAGCTTCTCATATGGAAGATTACCCGGAAGATCAATCTTTTCGGATTGCCGGTGAAGAGTCCTGTGATGTAGTTGAGGAACTGAAAAAAAGTGGAGCCGAAATACTGGTTAACTACCTTCCCGTTGGTTCGGAAGAGGCAGTGAGGTTTTACGCACAGGCAGCTTTAGATGCAGAAATAGCCTTTGTCAATTGTGTACCTGTATTTATCGCCTCTGATGAAGAGTGGGCAAAAAAATTTGAAGAAAAGGGTCTACCTCTTGTGGGAGATGACATAAAGGCTCAGCTGGGGGCTACCATTACCCATCGGATTTTAACAAAACTTTTCCGTGACAGGGGAGTGAAGCTGGATCGAACCTACCAGCTTAACGTAGGAGGAAATACTGATTTTCTCAATATGCTGGCGCGAAACAGGCTCTCTTCAAAGAAAATCTCCAAGACAGAGGCAGTTGTTTCTCAATTAGATGAACCACTCTCTGAAGAAAATGTCCATATAGGACCAAGCGACTACGTGCCATGGCAAAAAGATAACAAGGTTTGTTTTATCCGCATGGAAGGTAGAGAATTCGGTAATGCACCTGTTGTTCTTGATCTGAGACTCTCAGTTGAAGATTCCCCCAATAGTGCGGGTTGCGCAATTGATGCAATAAGATGCTGTAAACTGGCTCTGGATCGAGGAATAGGTGGTGTCCTGACTTCAATATCTGCTTATACCATGAAACATCCCCCAGTTCAATACTCCGATGAGGAGGCAAGAGAAAGGGTAGAAGAGTTCATAACTGGAAAAAGAGAAAGATAAAAATCTTTAAGACAAAGCTTGTGAAAAATGAGGCTCCCGGAGAAAGCAGCGAGTAAAGCCACGCCAGTGGGGGACATTTTTCAGATTCGGGAAAAAGTCTTATAACAAAGATAAAACTTATAACACTAAAAGGAAAGGTGTATTCCCTTCCTCCAAAGCAAGGTATACGCACCCGGGCTGTCTAAGGGGAATTTTTTCCGAAACTGGAGCTTTTTGCTTGACAGAGAACCAAGGGTGAATAATATTATTTAATACTGGGCCGGCGTAGCTCAAGGGTAGAGCGGCTGATTCGTAATCAGCAGGGTGTAGGTTCAAATCCTATCGCCGGCTCCAGTTTTATTTTTAGTCTTTAAATTAAAAATAAAAGAAAAATGAAATTCACTGATTATAATCCGGGAACAATCGAGAAAAAATGGCAGAATTACTGGGAAAAAAATAAAACTTTCTCCTCCCGTCCCTATCAAGAAAAGAAATACTACATTTTAGAGATGTTTCCCTACACCTCGGGGAGCATCCATATAGGACATGTTCGTAACTATACAATCGGGGATGTGATCGCCAGATATAAGCGAATGCAGGGTTTTAATGTTCTCCATCCCATCGGATTTGACGCTTTTGGTCTGCCAGCAGAGAATGCAGCCATTGAAAAGGGAATCCATCCCCGCACCTGGACCTACCGCAACATAGAAAATCTGCGTCGTCAGTTAAAGCAACTGGGATTCTCTTACGATTGGGAAAGAGAAGTGGTCACCTGTGACCCTCAATATTACCGCTGGAACCAGTGGTTTTTCATCAAACTCTATGAAAAAGGACTGGTCTATCAAAAGAAAGCACCGGCTAACTGGTGTCCCACCTGCAATACTGTTTTAGCTAATGAACAGGTAGTAAATGGAGCCTGTTATCGCTGTGAATCACCTGTTGAGGAGAAAAATTTGAAACAGTGGTTTTTCCGCATAACCTCTTATGCTGACGAACTTCTGGAAGAAGTAGAAAAACTTGACCACTGGCCTCTTACGGTTAAAAAGATGCAGATAAACTGGATTGGTAGAAGTGAAGGAATGGAAATAAATTTTAAACTTGCTCATAATGGAGTCAAACTTCCAGTTTATACAACGCGCCCTGATACCGTATTTGGAGCAACCTACATGGTTCTATCTCCCTCCCATGGGCTGGTAGAGGAAGTCGTGAGAAAAGAACCGGGACTCAGATCGGAAATCGAGAAAATGCGCAAAGAACAACTTGCCAAAAAGGAAATAGAAAAAAGAGGGGTGTTCAGTGGCTTGTGGGCTATCAACCCGGTAAATGAAGAAAAGATTCCTATCTGGATAGCCAATTACGTGCTGCAGGAATATGGAACCGGAGCTATAATGGCTGTTCCTGCCCATGATGAAAGAGATTTTGATTTTGCTTTAAAGTATAACCTCCCCATAAGAATAGTCGTTTCCCCTGGTGAAGGTCACTCCGGTAAACTGGAAAAGGCCTATGTGGGAGAAGGAAAAATGGTAAATTCAGGGCAATTTGATGGTCTGCCAAGTCAGGTAGCTCGTAAAAAAATGAGTCAATGGATGACTGAATTGGGAATAGGAATTCCTCGCATTAACTACAAGTTGAGAGACTGGTGCATTTCAAGGCAGAGATACTGGGGAACACCTATTCCCATGATTCACTGTCCGAAATGCGGAACTGTTCCCGTCCCGGAGGAAGAACTTCCAGTGAAACTTCCCCCCGAAGTTGAAATAACCGGTAAAGGCGGTTCACCTTTGAAAAAAGTACCCTCTTTCCTGGAATGTAAATGTCCCCGATGTTCAGGAAATGCAGAAAGGGAAACTGATACAATGGATACTTTTGTTGATTCATCCTGGTATTTCTTAAGGTATGCCTCTTTTCGGCGAAACGAAATACCTTTTGATTCTGAAGAAGTCAATTACTGGATGCCCGTTGACCAATATATAGGGGGAATCGAGCACGCTGTCCTTCATCTTCTTTATTCACGCTTTTTTACCAAGGTTCTAAGAGACCTTGGTCTTATAAAGATAGATGAACCTTTTACCCGCCTGCTTACCCAGGGGATGGTAATAAAAGATGGAGCAAAAATGTCTAAGTCCAGGGGTAATGTAGTTGACCCGGAAAGAATAATTGAGAAATACGGAGTTGACACCCTGCGGGGATTTATACTCTTTGCAGCACCACCGGAGATGGATCTCGATTGGAAACAGGAAGGCCTGGAGGGAATAAACAGATTCCTCAATCGGGTCTGGAAGCTTGTTCTGGAAAATAATACCGGTAAATGGAAAGAAGGATGGGAAGAAATCTATTCTGAGAGAAAAAGTGGAAATGAGGGTGAACTCCAGCAAGTTACCCATAAAACAATTAAAAAAGTAAGTGATGATATTGAAAAACGTTTTCACTTTAATACCGCACTTGCCTCACTCATGGAATTTGTCAACTATCTTTACCGGTATCCTTTTAAGAAAACCGAAATTTTCAGAGAAGCTATCCAGATTTTGATTTTACTGCTCTATCCTTTTACTCCCCATATATGTCAGGAACTTGCAGAAAAAATGGGCTGTGAAAAAGATCTTTCCACTTATCCCTGGCCAGAATACAGAGAGTCACTAACTGAGGAGGAAAAACTAACCCTGGTTATCCAGATAAATGGCAAGGTGCGAGATAAAGTCACCATTTCTGCAGGGGAAAAACGGGAAGAAATAGAAAAAATTGCTCTCCAGAGAGAGAAAGTAAAAAAATATACTCAGGGTAAAACCGTAAGAAAAATAATTTATGTCCCCAACAAACTCGTCAACCTCGTGGTAAATTGAATGTGGAATTTAACACGACAGGAAGGGTTAATTCTTCTTTTCCTGGTAAGTGCTTTTGTTGTTGGGCTGGGTATAAAACTTGTTGGTGGGATACCTCAGGAAATTCCCACTTACACTCCACCAGTAGACGTTAAAATTGAAGGGGCGGTTCAAAAAGAGGGATGGTACAAAGTTACTTCTGGTTCTACCGTAAAAGAGTTAATTACAAGAGCAGGTGGGACTTTGCCCTGGGCTGATTTATCCGAAGTGGACCTTTCTCGTCCTTTAACCTGCAAAACAGTCGTGTACATTCCTGAAGGCAGAATGGATTTGAATCGTGTTTCAGTAGAGGAACTTACTTTTTTGCCTGGAATAGGTCCCGAACTTGCTGAAAGGATAATCAAATACAGGATAGAGAAAGGGGGCTTTAAGAATCTTGCCGAACTCAAGAAGGTTTCTGGAATTGGGGATGTTCGTTTTGAGAAAATAAAAGACAGGCTAAAAGTTACTACAGGAGGGGAAATTGAAGGAGAGTAAAGTTTATATGATTGGTCCCAAAGCTGCCTGGCAGAATCTGGACAAATTATTTGCCCGAACTGGAATAAGGAAAAAAATAGAAAAAGACGAAATTGTGGCCATAAAAATACACTTTGGGGAGATGGGAAATATCCGCTATATCAGGCCTGCTCTGGCAAGACAGGTAGTAGATATGGTCAAAAAAGCAGGTGGAAGACCATTTTTAACTGATACTACCACTCTCTATCGCCATGCCCGTCACAACCTTTTTGACTATCTGCAAACAGCTGCCAGAAACGGTTTTACTTCTGAAACCATGGGATGTCCGGTAATAATTGCTGATGGATTAAGGGGAACCTCCGGTCAGTGGATAGAGCTTACCAACCATCAAAAACTTAAAAAAGTTAAAGTTGCCCAGGCTGTATTTGAATCTGATTTTCTTATTGCCCTAACTCATTTCACACTTCATCCTGACGCAGGAATTGGGGGATCAATAAAGAACATTGCTATGGGATGTACAACCAAAGAGACAAAACTGGCCATGCATACTTCCCAGGCCAAACCAAAATACGAGGCATCAAAGTGCACTTTGTGTTTTTCCTGTGTTAGAGTTTGTCCTGCGGGTGCTTTTTATCAAAAAGGAAAAAAAGAAATAGGGTATGATCCGGAAAAATGTATCGGTTGTGGGGAATGCATTGCCTATTGTCCTTCCAGAGCAATAACCGTCCCCTGGGAATCGGTGTTCAGTCTGGATGTGCAAAAAGGAATAATAGATGGATTCTGTGGAGTCATTTCCAGATTTTCTTCTGAAAAGAGATTTTTTATAAATATTTGTTTGGATATCACCCATCATTGCGACTGTATGAAAGAAAGTCATCTACCAATTGTTCCTGACCTTGGAATTCTGGCTTCTTATGATGCACTTGCCTGTGACAAAGCAAGCTTTGATCTTCTCAATAAGGGCACAAATTATCCGGGATCAGAATCAGATAGAAAAGGTGCAAAAAAGGATAAAGTAAAGACCATTTATCCCAGAGTAAACATGGATAAATTTTGGAAACTCTGTAAAAATTCAGGGTTGGGCAATTTAGAATACAGTCTTGAAATTATAAACTAACTACGGATTTTTAAAAAGGAGCCTCATCCACATCCACTCAAAAGTTAGCCTGGGCGAGACATTGGAAATGAGTAAATGCCTCACCTTTTTCAAAACCTCAATACCCTCGCAGAGACATCTAAAAGAATAATTATCTTTTAAATTGAGCATTTCTTGTTTTTTATCTACATTAATGAGAGAACAGGCCGGGTCAAGTTTTAAAAGTAAAATATCTCTTAGAAAATAAAGAATAATGTTTAGAAAAGTCTGAAAATAAGAATTTTCTTTATTGCTCCAGTTCTCGCAAAGGTCAAAAACCTCCTCAAGTGAAGAGGCTTTACCTGTAAGAATATTAAAGATTTTTTCCCTTTCCTGAAAAATTTCCTCCTCCTTTACCAGCTTTAAAGCCTCACCTATACTTCCCTGAGCTAATTCACTCACCAGAGGAATAAGTTCAGAAGGTGTATTATTTTTTAGAAGAAGGTTGTGCAGATCGGTTTTTTTCAAAGGTGAAAATTCGATAATCTTACACCTGGATACAACAGTCGCAGGCAGAAGCGCTGGCAGGTGTGTAATCAAAATTATAACCAGGTTGTGAGGAGGTTCTTCGAGAATCTTAAGAAGAGAATTAGAGGCTTCCGGGGTTAATTTATCAGATTCATCCAGGATCCATATTTTCTTCTTACCCTCGTATATTTTACATCCTACCTCCGTTTTTAAATCACGGATCTGTTCGATTCTGAGAGACCCCCTTTCAGGAGATATCAATCTGAGGTTGGGGTGATTCATCTTATTCATTCTCCTGCAGGAAGAGCAGTCATCGCAGCAGTCAACTTTTTTTCTCTGGCAATTAATCGCCTTAGCGAAATTTAAGGCTACGAGTTTTTTTCCCACTCCAGCAGGTCCGGTGAAAAGATACCCTCCGTATAAATTACCAGAATCAAGATCTTTACGCAAAATGTCAATTGCCCTCTTTTGACCAAGAACGTCGCTAAACGCCATGACTTAGTTTTTCCAGAGTTATTTTTTTTATTTTCTCATGAATAAAAAGAGGAGACTCATCTGCTTTTATTACTTTTATTCTCTCAGGACAGAGTTTTGCTATTTTTAAATAACCCTCCCTTACCTTTCGATGAAAAGTAAGATCCTCCTTTTCTATACGATCATTGGCCCTTTTTCTTCTCATGGCTAATTCTGGCTCAATATCCAGAAGAAAGGTTAAATTCGGCCATATACCCTGAGTTACCTTATCGTTTAGCTTCTGAATCATTTCAAATGAAAGGCCTCTTCCGAATCCTTGATAAGCCAAAGTGGCGTCGGCATAGCGATCAGAGATAATGAGTTTTTCCTCTTTTAAAAGAGGAACTATAACTTCCTGAACATGCTGTGCCCTGTCGGCAAGGTAAAGAAAAAGTTCGGCGAAGGGATTTATTTTCTTATCCTCCATGAGAAGAAGGTTCTTTATCAGTTTACCCAGATCAGTCCCACCTGGTTCCTTTGTTACTGCTATCGGATAATTTTTTTTCAACAAAAAATCCGCCAGCAAAGAAACCTGAGTTGACTTTCCACTTTTATCAATTCCTTCAAAACTTATGAACACGTTTTTCTCTCACCTCCGTCTTTTTAAACCTATACCAACCTCTATCTCTGTCAAGAGTATTAATCTGAAATTGGGACTTTTTTCTTACAGGGTAAGAGGCTTCCTTGCAAGGTATCTCCGGGAACCCAAGGAGAAAGATACAGGCAAAAAGCATCTCAATTTCAGGAAAGTTTTATCTTGACAAAAAAAAAGGAAATATTAAAATAATGACTGAACAGTCAGTCAAAAAGGGGGGTCTCAGTTGCCAACGGTAAAGAGCAAAGTAAATAATACTCGCAAGAAAAAACAGAGCAACCACAAAGATCGAATTTTACAGGCAGCAGAAAGGCTTTTTGCCGAGAAGGGTTTTTATCTTGCCACACTTGATGAAATCGCCAGAAATGCGGATCTGGCCAAAGGAACCATATACCTTCATTTCAGAAACAAAAGGGAACTTTTCATTTTGGTGATCGAGAGGAAGCTGGACATTTTATTAAATAAAATAAAAAAGGCGGTTAGAGAGGGAGATTCTCCAGCTGAAAAAATAAAAAGGGCCATCCAGGTTCATATGGGTTTTCTTGAGAAAAATCGTAATTTTTTCCAGATACTCCAGGGCCTTTCTGGAGAATCCCGGAAGGAAATGGAAAAAGAACTGACTCAGAGAATACTCAAAAAAAATGCAAAATACCTGAGGATCATTCAGTATTTAATCCGAAGAGGTATAGCCAAGGGGGAAATAAAGCCTCTTGACTCACGCAAACTGGCGGTAATTCTGGTGGGAATAGTTCACGGTCTAACCCTGAACTGGATAGCTCAAAAAGAAAAAGAGTCTCTGGTAGAAGATCACTCTCTTGCCTGGGAGATTTTCTGGAAGGGAGCAAAATCCTCCGAAATTTAAATTAAAATCTTTCAAGGGGGGAGGGATATGTTAACCGGTATTTTAAAGAAAAAGGTAGTTACATCTTTAATTCAAAAATATGTGGGAAAACTTGCTCGAACCAACAGTAAAGAGGATTTTTACTCAACCTTTGATAACATTCTGGTAAATCTGGAGGAACATGCCAATGATCAGAACAGGAACGCTGTTCAGGTGGTGAGAAAAGCTGGAAAGAACGGTCATCCCTATGTTGAACTTGCCAGACTCCTTGTTCAAAGAAGATTGTCAGAAATCCCCCGGAAGAGACTTGTGGATACCTTTTTTGTTCCCTGGATTTTAACTGACAAGATAAAAGTTCAACAGATGCTGGAAAGAGAGGGATTTGAGGCTCCCTGGTTTGTGGTCATCTCTCCTTTAAAATACTGTGATCTTTCCTGCCCTGGTTGCTATGCTAATGCTGACAGAGGAGAAACATACCTAAGCTTTAAAACCTTAAACAAAATCGCCAGTGATGCAAAAAGACTGGGAATAAGATTTCTCACCATCTCTGGAGGAGAACCTTTCATTTACTGGGATAAAAAAGAGGAAAAAAACATTCTGGATTTCTTCCAGGCTAACCCGGATGTTTACTTTCAGGTTTACACCAATGGAACATCTCTTGCTGACCGAGAATGGGCAGAACGTGAGCTCGGGGAGAAAGCAAAAAAAGGAGATGAAAAGGCAAAAGCGGCACTGGAAAGAATAAGAAGAGCCGCCCGGAGAAATAAACGTCTGTATGGAACAGAAAACATAGCTCCACTTCTGGCCAGACTGGGAAATGTGGCTCCGGCTATAAGCCAGGAAGGATTTGAGGAGGAAACAGATAAAAGAAGAGGAGAGGGGATGTACCTTCTAATTAAAAATGCCAGGAAAAATCTTACCTCTCATGGCATATTACACGGTTTCAGTATAACTTACATCCGTGAAAATGCCGATGTTTTAACCAGTGAAAGGTTCATAGATCACCTCATTCAGCAGGACGTTTCTTTTGGATGGTATTTTATCTATATCCCCAAGGGGAGAGATCCCGATGTGGGACTTATGCCTACTCCGGAGCAGAGGGTGCGATTAAGAGATTTTGTTTGGGAGATGAGAAACAAAAAACCCATATTCATAGGTGATTTCTGGAATGACGGACCCTGGGTAGGAGGATGTATTGCTGGAGGGAGAAAATACTTCCATATAAGAGCTGACGGGAAAGTTACCCCCTGTGTTTTTGCTGATTTCAGTATAGGTCATATTGAAAAAGATTTTTATAAACAGGGAAAGACACTTAAAGATGTTGTTCAGCATCCTGCATTTCGTTACATAAGAAAAAAACAACTGGAAATTGAAAACAAGTGCACACCATGCTGTATAATAGATAATCCCACCATTTTAAGAGAAGTGGTAGAAAAGTTCAATCTGGAGCCAGCGCTACCGGGAGAAGAGGAAATTGTCAGAGGAGAAACAGCAAAGTTTCTCGACCGTTACTCCGAAGAGATGAAAAAAATAACTCAGAAATTCTGGGAGGAGTTGAAAAGAGGCAAACTGGATACGGAAAATGTAAGATTAAGTCAGGTTATTGAAAATTACGAGAGGAGAAACAGAAAAAGGGTAAGCTGTGAAGAGAAGGTACATTCTCCTCTTGCCTAAAAATGGAGGCAGGAGATGGACCTCAGCTACCTTATAAGCTTTTTTCTTAAAAGCAGGATCAACAGAAAAGTTTTTTCCCTTCTTTCCAGGAAAAATAAAAATGGCAGGAGCATTCTACAGGAACTTTTCCAGTTTTACACCAATGGAGATAAACTTAAACTTACTACCAGGTTGAGACTTTTACCTTTTTTCATTTTTTTTGAAATAGGAAGAATGATCTTCAATCAGAAAAAAAGCGAAGTTAAAGAGAAACTCTCAGACCCTATATTTCAACGAGGAATTTCTCTCACCATGAGGTCTGTGGGTAAATACGGAATGAGAAGACCTCAAATCTTTACGGCACCTCCTGTGGTGGTCTGGAATTTTACCAATATCTGTAATTTAAAGTGCAAGCACTGCTATCAGGATGCGGGTAAGAGGTTAAAGCAGGAACTTGACCTTAAATCGCGTCTTAAAGTGATTGATCAACTGGCCGAAGAAGATGTCTTTTCTATAGCTTACTCCGGTGGTGAACCTTTAATGGATAAAGACCTGTGGGAGGTTATAAAAAGAGCCAATAAATATAAATTCTATCAATCCATAGCCACCAATGGAACTCTGATTACACCCGATGTGGCCAGGAAAATGGTAGAAATGGGGGTAAATTACGTAGAGATAAGTTTAGATTCTACAAAAGCTAAGGTTCATGATGAATTCAGAGGTATCCCCGGATTCTGGGAAAAAGCTGTGAAAGGGATAGAAAATGCGGTAGCTCAGGAAGGAATTCAGGTGGGAATTGCCTCTACTATAACCAGATTAAACTTTGAAGAGCTGGAAGACTTAATTCAATTCGCCAAAAACATAGGAGCTGACAAGTTCTATGCCTTTAATTTCATTCCCACGGGAAGAGGTAAAGACATAGTGAATGTTGACTTAACTCCCGAGCAAAGAGAGGAAATGCTCAATATTCTTTATGACCACTATCAGAAAGGAGACATAGTGTGTATGACCACTTCCCCCCAGTATGCCAGAGTTTGTATGATGAAAAGTAACCTCAGTTTTGCTCCAAGTTCTCATTATACAACTGCCAGAGGAAGGCAAGCCCGGGTTCTTGCTGAATTTATCGGAGGATGCGGTGTAGGAAGAGCCTACTGTTCAATCCAGCCTGATGGAATCGTGACTCCTTGTGTCTTTATGCCCATCCCGGTTGGGGATCTGAAACACCAGAGTTTTGGTGAAATCTGGAACAATTCGCCGATTTTAAAAGAATTAAGGCACAGAGAAGATCTGGAGGAAAATTGCGGGATATGTGAATATCGGGCAGTCTGCGGAGGATGTCGGGCTCGTGCCTATGCTTACTTTGGTAACTACAAGGCCCCGGATCCTGGATGCATAAATAATAAAGAGGCTTTCTTGTGGCTTAAAAAGGGGGAAAGAAAACCAAAACCGGTTACAGGACAGGTATAAAGAGAAAGAACTTTTTCTTTGTCAGAAAAGCTATCAAAGCAGCTATGTATTATCTTAAAGCGAAAAACTCTGTTACCTGTAGGAGGGGGAAAGCCAAATTGCTTGAGATGAAGTTCTGTAGTTTTTGTGGGGGGAAACTGTCTCAAAAGAAGTTAGAGGGGAAATCTCGTTTGGTATGTGAAAGTTGTGGAAAAATTCATTATAAAAACCCTGTTCCAACTGTTGATGCCATAGTTGAGATGGAAGAGGGAGTCTTACTGATAAAAAGAAAAAATCCACCTTACGGGTGGGCTCTGCCCGGAGGATTTGTAGATTATGGGGAAACTCTGGAGGAAGCAATAAAAAGAGAGGTCCGGGAGGAGAGTAATTTAGAAATAGAAGATTTGAGGCAGTTCCACACTTATTCGGCCCCCGATCGAGATCCTCGATGTCACACTATCTCAACTGTTTTTATTGCCAGAGGAAAAGGTAGTCCTAAGGCGGGAGATGATGCTAAGGAAGTGAGGGTCTTTTTTGAAGAAAACCTCCCTCAGGATATGGCTTTTGATCATGGAGAAATTTTAAAGGACTATTTTCGGGAGAAGAAAAGGAGAAACCTTTGAGTAAAATTGCTGTTTATCCTGGAAGTTTTGATCCAATCACCAACGGACATATAGACATAATCCAGCGAAGTCTTACTATTTTTGACAGGCTAATAATTGCTGTAAATGATAACCCTCTAAAACCTTTCCTTTTTACTGCTGAAGAGAGAGTGAGTATGATAAAGCAGGTTTTGCCCTCTTTCCCAAAAATTGAAGTGGAAAGCTTCACAGGACTTCTGGTAAATTATGCCAAAAAAAAGGGGGCAAAGTTTATAATAAGGGGGCTCAGGGCTCTCTCTGATTTTGAATATGAGTTTCAGATGTATTTGATGAATAAAAAATTAAACCCTGAACTGGAGATGGTTTACTTTATGACCAATCAAGAATACTCTCACCTGTCCTCTTCAATAATAAAGGAAATTGCCAGACTGGGAGGAAATACCCAGGACTTTGTCCCTCCGGTGGTGGAGAAAAAGTTACTGGAAAAATTCGGCTATTGAGTTTTTCTATTTGACAGCAGGTCAAAAGTAACTATAATAATTTCCCAAATGTTTAAAGTTACCCTCCGTGCCCTGTAAAAAGCACGGAGTTTTTTTATACCGTTTTGTTCCAAGCTTAACAAACAAAAATGGAGAGGGAGAATGCTTAATAAATTTTTTAATCCGGATTCTATAGCCATAGTGGGGGTAAGCCTGGAGAAGGAAAAACTGGCCAATCAGATTCTAAAAAATATTCTGGAGGCGGGCTACAGAGGAAAAGTATTTCCGGTAAACAATAAAGCCACTCCTGCAAGTAAAGTAAGAAGTCTAAAAGTCTATCCTAATTTGAAAGAAATCCCGGAAAAAGTTGACCTCTGCCTTGTTGTTGTGCCTCCCGGTGCTGTGCTCAGTGTAATAGATGATTGTGCAGATAAAAAGATAAACTCGGTAGTGGTTATTACTGCTGGATTTAAAGAAACAGGCCCAGAAGGAGCCAGACTGGAAAAGGAACTGGTTAAGAGGGCAAGAGAGAAAGGCATTCGTATACTCGGCCCCAATGTGCTGGGAATAATAGACACCCATCATCACCTTAACGCCTCCTTTGCACCCACCTACCCTCCTGCTGGAAACATAGCCTTTATATCCCAATCCGGGGCGCTGGGTTGCACGGCACTTGACCAGTTTCCCCTGGAAGGTGTTGGTCTTTCCAAGTTTATCAGCATAGGTAACAAAGCTGACCTTGATGAGGTTGATTTTATTCTCTTCCTGAAAGACGATCCTCAAACGCGGGTTATAATGTGTTATCTTGAAAGTATAGAAAGAGGAAAGGAGTTTATGAAGGCAGCTAAGGAGGTGGTGAAAGAAAAACCTGTAGTGGTTATAAAATCAGGCAGGTCACAGGCCGGAAGAAAAGCAGCTTCATCCCATACAGGTGCACTCTCCGGTGCTGATGAAGCCTATGAAGTTGCCTTTAAGGAAACAGGGGTAATACGGGTAAAAACCGTAGCAGAAGCTTTCTCCGTAGCCAGAGGATTTGCCTTTCAGCCTCCTCCCCGGGGAGAAAGGGTTCTTCTGGTAACCAATGCGGGAGGAGCTGGAATCATGGCCACTGATGCCTGTGAGGATTACTCGGTAAAACTGGCCACCTTGAGTGAGGAGACAGTCCAGAATCTAAAGAAAAACTTACCAGCGGCAAGCTCTATTTCCAATCCTCTTGATATACTCGGTGATGCTGATCCTGAGCGTTTTAAAATTACCCTGAAAGAAGTTTTACCAGATCCTGCTATTGACGCCATTTTATTACTTGTAACTCCCCAGGCAACTACAAAACCAAAAGAGACAGCCCACGTAGTGTGTGAGGTGTATGAACTCTTCAAACAGAGGGAAAAAACCGTTTTAACCTGCTTCATGGGTGGAGAAATAATGCAGTCTGCTACTACAGTGCTTCAGAAAGCGAAAATTCCCAATTACAACGATCCGGATACAGCGGTAAAGGTGCTAAGAAGTATGATTGACTATTCAAAGATTAGAGTAGGGAGAAAAGAAGAAGAAGGGAAGGTCTTCAAGGTTGAAAAATCGAAAATTGAAGTTATACTAAAAGAGGAAAAAGAGAAAGGGTATTTACAGATAGGGGGAGCCAAAGCACTGGAAATAATGAAAGGATACAGGATCCCGGTGGTGGAAAATTATCTGACCCGCAGTCCTGAGGAAGCTCGGCAGATAGCTGAGAAAATTGGAAAGCCCCTGGTGATGAAAATAGAGTCTCCAGCTATTGTTCATAAATCAGATATTGGAGGGGTTAAAGTTGGAATTAAACCGGACAAAGTGGAGCAGGCTTTTAACGAAATAATGGAAAATGCTAAAAAATTTTTAAAAGGCCGATCAGATGAGATAAAAGGTGTCTCAATTCAGCCCTTTTTAAAAGAAGGAAGAGAAATCCTTATTGGAGCGATAAAGGATGTAAATTTTGGTCATCTTATCAGATTTGGGCTGGGTGGAAAATATGTGGAACTTTTTCGTGATTTTTCCACTCGACTTGTGCCTCTTACTTCCTCCAGGGTCCTGGAGATGATTGAAGAAACAAAAATAGCCTCAAAATTACTCCAGGGCTTTAGAGATGAACCTGCCTATGATGTTGAACTGGTAAAAGAGTCTTTACTTAAACTCTCTCAACTGGTAGAGGATATTCCCTGGATAGAAGAAATAGAGGCCAATCCCCTTTTAGTTTATACAAAGGGAGGCGCGGTAATTGACGCCCGCATAAGAATTGCCAAGGAGGAATAGATGGGTGTTCCCAAAAAGAAAGTAACCAGATCCAGAAAAAAGAACAGACAGGCTCATCAAAAGTTAAAACCACCAACGATTGTTTTTTGTCCTCAATGTCAATCTGCAAAATTACCTTTTTTTGCCTGTCCGGAATGTGGCTACTATAAAGGAGAAATAGTAGTGAAGAAAAAGGAGAAACAAAAGGAGAAATGAAAATAGCAGTTGATGCAATGGGAGCTGAAAAAGGTATTGGAACGGTAATTGAGGGCTCTCTTGCTGCTTTTCGGGAAAATCCTGAAATCAAGATCACCCTGGTTGGTGATGAAAAAAGGATAGCTCACGAACTGGCAAAAAAGGAACTGGCAAAAGATTTTTTTTCCATAGTTCATGCTTCTCAGGTTGTGACCATGACAGATCCGGCAACAGCACCTCTAAAGGAAAAGAAAGATTCCTCTATTGCTGTTGGGCTGGAAATGGTCAAAGAAGGCAAAACAGAAGCATTTGTGAGTGCTGGTAATACTGGAGCCGTTATGGCCACCAGCCTGGTTAAACTGGGTAAACTCAAAGGGGTTATTCGGCCATGTCTTGCAGCTACATTTCCTACTTTTAACGGAAAAGAGGTAATTTTAGTTGACGTGGGAGCTAACGTTGATTGTAAGCCAAGTCATTTATTTCAATTTGCCATTTTGGGCAGCGTATTTGCCAGAAGTGTGTTGAAAATTGAAAATCCTAAAGTTGCTCTTTTAAACATAGGCTCGGAGGAAAACAAGGGAAATGACCAGATAATAGAAACATTCAAATTGCTGAAAAATTCCTCTTTGAATTTTGCTGGCAACGTAGAAGGGAAGGACATAACCAGTGGTCAGGTTGATGTAGTGGTATGCGATGGCTTTGTAGGTAATGTGATCTTAAAATTTGCTGAAGGATTCGCTCTTACTGCTTTAAACATAATGAGCAAGGAACTGAAAAAGTCCTTTCTGGGTCTGGGAGCTATTTTTTCCAGTTACTGGTTAAAAAAAGTAGGTTTGAACCTTGATTATGCCGAATATGGAGGAGTTCCACTGCTGGGCGTTAAGGGAATATGTATTATCGCTCACGGGGCTTCTTCCAGCAAGGCTATAAAAAACGCCATACTGGCAAGCTATCGATTCTCCCGGGCAAAAATAAATCAGAGCATTGAATCTATCCTAAAAAGAGCAAGTCAGGGGATAGGTGATGAGTGAAAGAAGAGTTAAAATAGTAAGCACCGGATCTTATATTCCGGAAAAGGTCTTAACTAACGAAGATCTGGAAAAGATGGTGGATACTTCGGATGAATGGATATCAACACGGACAGGAATAAGGAGAAGACATATCGCCAGAGAGAACGAAGCAGCTTCAGATTTAGCTTATCAGGCTTCAATTAAGGCTCTTAATAAAAAAGGAATTTCTCCTCAAGAGCTTGATATGATTATCGTCGCCACAATCACACCAGATATGCTCTTCCCGGCAACAGCTTGCATCCTCCAACATAAACTGGGAGTAACAGATATTCCAGCTTTTGATCTGGAGGCTGCCTGTTCGGGTTTTCTCTATGGAATCTCCGTTGCCAGTCAGTTTATAAAAACAGGCATCTACAAAACCATTCTTGTTGTTGCCTCCGAGACTCTCTCTAAAATAATAGACTGGCAAGATCGAAACACATGCGTGATATTTGCTGACGGAGCAGGGGCCGCTATTTTGCAACTCTCTGATGATCAAAGTGGAATAATCTCCACCTATCTCGGTGCCGATGGTGGTGGAGCTAACCTTGTAGGAGTGCCTGCTGGAGGTTCCAGAATGCCTGCAAGTCTGGAAACAGTTAAACAGCGTCAGCATTATATGAAAATGAAAGGAAACGAGCTTTTTAAAAGAGCTGTAAAGGTGATGGTTCATGCTGTGGATAAAGCTCTGGAACTTGGTAATCTCTCTTACAGTGATCTTGATTTTTTCATTCCCCATCAGGCCAATATTAGAATTATTCAAGCAGTAACCAAAAGAATCGACCTTCCTATGGAAAAAGTTTATATCAATCTGCATGAATGCGGAAACATGTCTGCAGCTTCCATTGCTGTGGCTCTTGATCAAGCAATAGAAGAAAAGAAAATCAATAAAGGAGACAAAGTGTTACTTGCCTCCTTTGGAGGAGGCCTTACCTGGGCTTCCATGGTGATTCAGTGGTAATTATTATTTCAATAATAAAGTCTCATGAAAGGGTCTTTTTTTAAGCTCATCTCTTTAAGCCTTTTTTTGCTTGGTACGGTTATTGCTCAGGCGGAGGAAGGGAAAATCTTTCTTCTGGATCAAAACCTGGCTCTTGTTCAACAGAAAAGAGTCGTTTATCTAAACAAAGGACTAAACGAAGTAAATTTTCATCCAGTGGATGAAGGAATTATTCTGGAGTCTGTGTGCCCGTATATATCAGGGTGCAGTTTCCTGGAACAGAGATTTGTGCTTCCTTCAATCTTATTCTGGAAGGTAGAATCAGAAGTAGAAGGTCAGAGGGAACTAACCTTATCCTATTTAACTCGTGGAATAAAATGGTCCATAAATTACAGAATGGAAATAAAAAAGGAGGAAAAATATTTTAATCTCTATGGATTGCTTAATGTAGAAAATAAAGGAAAGGTTAACTGGTGGAACACCGAACTTGCCTTTATTGAGAAGATCAACTACAGACAAATAGAGACTAAAGAAAAAGAGGAAGAAGAAAGAGTAGCCATTGCCAATTATATAAAAAATGTATGGATTAAGCCGTATAAAGATATACTTTTTTTCTACTTTAAAAGACCCATCACTTTAGAAGAGGAGCAGATAAAAAGTTTTCCCCTATTTTCTCTTTTTAAACTGCCACTGGAAAAAACTTATCTTGCAGATGGACAAAAATACGGGGAGGTGGTGAGGGAAGAAATTTCCTTCTTTAATCCTTTTAAACCCTCTTCCAATTTTGTTCTGCCAGGAGGTCACCTTTATATCTATCAGGAATTACCTGACGGTGAGAAGCTCTATCTTGGTGAAGGAGAACTTACCCAAACTCTTCCAGGTGAAATCATTCAAATTTACCTGGGGCCAGCAAGAGGGATAAAGGCTCAAAGAATCCAGACTTTTTACAGAGAAATTGAGTTAAGTGAGGTGGAAAAGAGGGTTTACAAGAAGGAAGTGGCCCGAGAATATGGATACAAGATTGTTCTCTCTAACTTTCGTTCATATCCGGTAAATGTTAAGGTGGTGGAGCACTTCTACGACTGGTGGGAAATTCTGGAAAGTGAACCTCCTTCCTATGAGAAAGCCAAAGATAAAATAATCTATAATATTAAAATTCCCCCTCAGGGAAGAAAGATCGTAAATTACAGAGCAAAAATTATTTAAATCAGCATACAGGGAGGTTACTATGCCCATTTCTACACAGGATATAAGAAATGTAGTTTTAATTGGACAGCAAGGCGCGGGAAAAACCACATTACTGGAGGCGATTCTTTATTTGACAGGTGTAATAAATAAGATGGGAAATGTTCGGGATAAGAATACGGTATGTGATTATGACCGGCAGGAAAAAGAGAGGGGATTTACTGTAAATCCTTCACTTGCTTATACCTTCTGGCAAAACAGAAAAATAAACATAATTGACACCCCGGGGTTTGCTGACTTAATTGGAAAATCATTGACCATCTTTCCTGTAGTTGAAACCGCCCTGGTGGTTTGTTCCATGGACACTACATCGGGAAGTGAAATCAGAAGAAGCTTAAAGTATTCTCAAAATGAAAAACTTTCTTATCTTGTTTTCTTAAACAAAATAGAAACAGGACAGGTAGAGATTTCTGAAGTGATCGAAAAAATCAAGGAGCAAACAGGTTTTGATCCTCTCTTATTAAATTACCCTCTGATTGAGGATGGAAAACTAAAAGGCATAGTAGATCTTGTTGAAATGAAGGAAAAGGTTTACTCTGAGGGAAAGGTTAAAGAAGAAAAGATCCCTGAACAGCTGGAATCTTCACTTTCTGAGCTAAGAGAAAAGATAATGGAAGCAGCTGCTGAAACCAGTGATAAATTGATTGAGAAGTATCTGGAAGAGGGAAAGTTATCCTCCGAAGAAATGAAACAGGGGCTAAAGGAAGGAATTACCAAAGGCAATATTGTTCCCCTCCTGATGGGATCCGCTCTTCATTGTGTTGGTATAGATATACTACTGGACTTTCTGGTAAAGTTTTTCCCCTCTCCTCAAGACAGAGGAGTGGTAAAAGGCTATCTGCCCGGTAAAGAAGATGAACAGGTGGAAAGAAAAATCTCGGCCCGGGAACCACTTTGCGCTCAGGTCTTTTTCACTCTGGCTGAACCACATCTGGGTGAAGTTAGTTTTATCAAGATTCTCTCGGGAACACTCGCTTCAGGCAGTAATATTTATAATGTTAACAAGAATGACGAGGAAAAAATAGGCCAGATATATCTGATGCGGGGTAACAAAAGAGAGGAAACTCCCGAACTTGTGGCAGGAGATATAGGGGTCCTTACCAAACTTAAGACTGCTCAAACTGGAGATACTTTTGCCACCCGGGACAATCCCATGGTTTTGCCCAGGGTGAAATTTCCCGAGACCAATACCTCTATTGCTCTCAAGCCAAAAGATGAAAAAGATGAGCAGAGACTTAGTGCTGTTTTGGCCCGTCTAAGTAAGGTGGATCCCCTGTTAAAAGTAGAGGTTGACAAGGAATCAGGCCAAACAATTCTCTCCGGACAGGGAGAAGTCCATCTGGAAATGACCATAGATCGGATAAAAAAAGATTTCAACATAGAAGTGGAAACAGAGCAACCTGAAATTCCCTATCGAGAGACAATTACTACTACTGCTGAAGCACAGGGAAAATACAAAAGACAGTCAGGAGGAAGAGGTCAATACGGTGATGTCTGGCTGCGGATTAAACCTTTACCAAGGGGTGAAGGTTTTAGATTTATCGATCAAATTAGAGGTGGAGTGGTTCCAGCCCGTTTTATTCCATCAGTGGAAAAGGGGGTAAAAGAGGCTATGAAGAAAGGCAATCTTGCCTCTTACCCCATGGTAGATATGGAGATCACTCTCTTTGACGGCTCCTACCATTCAGTTGACTCCTCAGATATTGCCTTCCAGATAGCAGCTTCCATGGGCTTAAGAAAGGCGGTGGAAGCCGCAAATCCCATTTTACTGGAACCCATAGTGGAGATAGAAATTGAGGTTCCCAGTGAATATCTGGGAGACGTTAATGGGGACTTAAGCAGCAGACGGGGCAAAATACTGGAGGTTCAACCTCTGGGTGGAAGAGAAAGAATCAAAGCCCATGTTCCCATGGCCGAGTTAAGGAACTATTCTACAACTTTGCGTTCTATAACTCAGGGAAGAGGTACTTTCACACAAAAATTTTCCCATTATGAGAGAGTTCCGGACGAGATTGCTCAAAAAATCATAGCTCAGAGGAAAGTAAAACAGCAGGAAAAAAAGTAAATTAGAGAATTTTCCAGTAAATAAAAGCATCCTCCTGCGTGTCATGATAGTAATGAGGGCGGATGGCTATTTTTTTAAATCCAAATTTTTCATACAAGTTCTGAGCAGGGATGTTACTTTTCCTTACTTCCAGGGTTACTTTTTTTATTCCTTTTTGCCGAACATCCTTTAATATGTAAGCCAGGAGGGTTTTTCCTAACCCTCTTCTCCGATAGGAAGGATGTATAGCAAAAGTAACAAGATGAGCCTCATCCTGAATTTTCCAGTAACCTCCATATCCTACAACTGCCCCCTCAAGCTCAACAACCCAGTAATAAGCAAAATCTTTTTTCTTTAACTCTAAATAGAAAAGTTGAGAAGACCATGGAGAGGGAAAGGAGAGCTTCTCTATCGCTTCCACCTTTTCAATATCATCTTCTCTCATGCAACGTATGGTAATTTCTCTCGCGGCTAAATCTTCCACCTTTTAACCCTCCTGTCAATAAGAGGTTCAGAAACATAAATGGGTGAAAGGGTTAGAGGGTCATCCACCATTTTAGAAAAAAAACGCATCAGACCCCATTTAAGAAAAGCCTTCTGGATAGAAACCTTATCTTCAATAAGAAAAAAGTCCTCATCTTCCTTAATCAGATTTCCCCTTTCTCCGGGAGGTAAAATAAAAGTCACCTTTTTGTCAGGTAAAAAATGGGAAGCACTTTTTGATATCTCCTCGAAAGAAAGAAAAAGGTAGTTACTTATTTTCTGAATTTTTTCCTTCTCTTTTTTAAAAAAAGCCGAAAAAAAACTATTTCTATAAGCCTTTATTAGAGGACAAATATAACCCGAAAAAGGAACAGAAAAAGCTATACAATCAAGAGTGGGAGCACCAACAACAGCCAGATTCAGGCAAAAAGCCAAGGTCTTGGCCAGACTCAAGCCTATTCTTATACCTGTAAAGGAGCCAGGACCGGTGCTAACAACCACGAGATCCAGCCTATCTCTGGAAATTCCTGTCTCATTTAAAACCGACTCAATCCCCGGAATAAGCTGCACCGAAGAAGAAAAAGAAGAAAAACTTCGACTTGAAAGAATTTTCTCATCTTCTCCCAAAAAAACCATCCCTTGAGGTAGAGCACTTTCAATTCCCAGGATTATCAACTTGTTTCTCCCTTAATTTTTTCAACAACTTTTGAATAACTTTTACCCACCGGTAGAAAAAATATTTCCCTTTCGTGGAGGTTTTTTATCCTCATCTCGATCCTGAGATGCTGGGAAGGCAAAAAGTCTAAAATCTTATCCGCCCACTCCACCACTACCACTCCCCTGCGCGAATAAAAATACTCCTCATATCCGAGTTTAACAAGCTGGTCGGGATTATCAATTCTGTAAAGGTCAAAATGATACACAGGAACAGGGCCTGGATACTCATTTATAATAACAAAACTGGGGCTTTTAACTGTACTTTCAACTCCGAGCCCCCTTGCTATACCTCTGGTGAGAGTTGTTTTACCACTACCAAGTTCGCCAATTAAGGCAATACAGGAGGGAACAAAAATAATCTTCCCTATCCTGGCACCAAGATTCTGGGTTTCCTTTTCACTTCGGGTAAGGAGAACCAACATCTTTCTTAAAGCTATCCATTTTTTCTCGCAGAGATTTTACTGCCTGGTAAACGTCATCTCTGGAAAAAACTGCAGAAATAACAGCTATCCCGTCGGCTCCTGCAGCCAAAACCTGATGAATATTAGCTTCAGAAATGCCTCCAATGGCCACCACCGGGATCTCCAGCTTTTTCTTTACCATGGATATGATTTCAGGCCCAAGAGGGGAGTAGACAAGTTTCTTTGTAGAAGTTGGAAATATAGGGCCTATCCCAATGTAATCAGCCCCTTCTTCCTGGGCTTTTTCTGCCTGCTGGAGGCTATGAGTAGATTTACCTATAATTTTTCCCTCTCCCATCAATTTGCGAGCAAAATTAACAGAAAGATCGTCCTGCCCCAGATGTACACCTTGAGCCTCACAGGCTAAGGCTATATCTACCCGGTCATTGATGATCAGACCAACATGAGGAGGGAGGATTTTTTTTATTACTAAAGCCCGGGACAAAAATTCCCGGTCAGGTATATCTTTTTCTCTCAGCTGAACAACGGACGCTCCTGCCTCTACAGCCTGCTGGACCTTTCTGAGGAGCTCCTCCTCCGGGAGCGAAGATGGAGTAATAAGATAAAGACTGTAGTCAATTTTCTTTTTCCATTTTGATCTTACCTCTTTTTCCAGAAGATAGGTTTGAAAGCGAAGATCGCGAAACCTCTCGCCCCAGAAAGAAGAAATTAGCTTTCCATATTCCTCCAGAGCTCTTTCTGCCTCCTGAACCCTTCTAAAATTGGCATTTAGAAGATCTTCAACTGACTTTCGGGGCTCGTCTTTTAATCTGGCACCCACATCTTTCTCCGAGAATCTGGAAAAAATCAGTTCATTTTTTTGCGGAAGTAAGTTTAGCTGATTTAAGATGGAATGACGAAGGTTTTTGAGTTTTAAAGTCAGATTCTTATCATCCAGTATGAATCTTACTGTTTCTTCAATCACTCTTAAACCTTCTGCTGCCCGGTTTAAATTGACATCAATTATACGGTATATCCTGTTCATTTATAAAAACTAAAGTATGTATTTGGAAATATCTTCACTTTTAACTATATCACCTAATTTCTCCTGTACATATTTGGCGGTGATTGTGATTTTTTGACCTTCAAGCTCCGAAGCATGAAAGGATACTTCTTCCAGCAGTTTTTCCATAACGGTATAGAGTCTGCGAGCACCTATATCCTCCGTTCTCTCATTGACCAAAAAGGCAAGAGTGGCAATTTCCCTTATGGCCTCAGGGGCAAATTCCAATTTAACACCTTCTGTTTCTAAGAGGGCTTGATACTGTTTGATAAGAGCGTTATCCGGCTCGGTAAGTATTCGCTCAAAATCTTTTTGTGTGAGGCGATCAAGTTCAACCCTAATGGGAAATCTTCCCTGGAGTTCAGGAATGAGGTCTGAAGGAGAGGTTCCGTGAAAAGCACCTGCAGCAATAAAAAGGATGTGATCTGTTTTTACTGTTCCGTAACGTGTGACCACAGTTGTTCCCTCCACGATGGGAAGAAGATCTCTCTGGACTCCTTCACGGGAAACATCAGCCCTGTTATCTGCACCATCAGCTATCTTGTCAATTTCATCTATAAATATTATCCCCGAATTCTCTGCTCTTGAAATTGCCTCTTCTATCACCTTGTCCTTGTCAATCAGCTTCCGCATTTCCTCTTCCAGCAATATCTTTCTCGCTTCTTTAACAGTAACCTTTTTATGTTTCGGTCTTTTGGGTAGAATATCTCCCAGAATATCCTGGAAACTCATCCCCATCTGTTCCACACCTACAGGACTGAAGACTTCAATAACAGGAGTAAACTTCTCAATCGATTTAATTTCAATTAACCTGTCTTCAAGTTCTCCTTTCCGTAGTCTCTCTCTCAAAATCTCCCGGGTTAGCTTTGCCCTTTTAACTCTTTCTTCATCCTCCTGTCCCGGAGTGGAAACTTTCTGAGGAAGAGGCAGGAGAATATCCAGAATTCTCTCCTCAACCAGCTCTTCGGCTTTAACCTTTACTTTCTGCATCATCTCCTGTCTCACCATACTAACCGATATGTTAACCAGATCACGAACCATCGACTCAACATCTCTTCCCACATAACCAACTTCGGTATATTTGCTGGCCTCAACTTTTAAGAAAGGAGCTTCAGCCAGTTGAGCCAGTCTCCTGGCAATTTCAGTCTTTCCCACACCTGTGGGACCAATCATGATGATGTTTTTAGGTGCTATCTCATCCCTGAGCTGAGGAGGCAGTTTCTGTCTTCGCCACCTATTACGCAGAGCTATAGCTACTGCTCTTTTAGCTTTTTCCTGACCTATGATGTATTTATTTAACTCCTCCACAATAGCTGCGGGAGTCAGGTGTCTGTCTTTTGGATATTCACTCATAAATTTCCCCCTACTCTAATTTTTCTACAGTTATAGTATCGTTGGTGTAGATACATATAGAAGCAGCAATGTGCATGGCGATATCTACGATTTTCACCGGATCATAGTCTGTATGCTCCAGCAAGGCCTGAGCAGCGGCCTGAGCGTAACCTGCTCCTGAACCAATGGCAATTACGTCCTTGTCTGGTTCAACAACATCACCACTTCCTGAAATAACCAGCGTTTTCTCCCTATCGGCAACAATCATAAAAGCCTCAAGTCTTCTCAAAATTTTATCCTGTCGCCATTCTTTAGCAAGTTCAAGTGCTGCCCGGGAAAGGTTCCCCTGGTACTGGTCTATTTTCTTTTCAAATTTCTCAAAAAGGGTAAGTGCATCAGCAACTCCTCCGGCAAATCCTGCCAGCACATTTCCCTTGTATAACCTTCTAACCTTGTTAGCCCTTTGTTTCATTATGACATTCTGAAAAGTAACCTGCCCATCTCCAGCCAGAGCAACTTTTTTTCCTCTTCTAACGGCAAGTATGGTTGTTGCCTGAAACAAGTTTTACCTCCTCCGAAATTACCTCTCAAGCTCGAGGATGGGATTTATGATATACCTCTCTTAAACGTCTGGGAGTAATGTGGGTATATACTTGAGTAGTGGACAGTCGTTCATGTCCGAGAAGCTCCTGAACAGAACGAAGGTCAGCTCCTCGGTTGAGAAGATGGGTAGCAAAAGAGTGCCTTAAAGTATGTGGAGTTACATCTTTTAGAATTTTTGCTCTATCAATATATAACTTTAACCTTTTCCTGAGGGCACGATCTGACATTCGCCTGCCAAATCGATTTAAAAAAAGAGCACCTTCACCTTGACAGGCTTTTTCCTGTCGGTGAATAAGATATTCCCTGAGTGCAGTAACAGCATAGCTACCAACAGGAACCAGTCTTTCCTTCTGTCTTTTCCCCTTTACCTTAACAACCGCTTCACCAAGGTCAACATCATTTAAATTTAATCCCACAATTTCAGCAATCCTCATTCCGGTAGCATAAAGAAGCTCCAGGATAGCTTTGTCTCTTTTCACCAGAAAATTTTCATCTTGGGGAACATGGTTTAAAAGTTTTTCCACCTCTTCTTCTTCAAGATAATCAGGTATTTTCCTCTGTATTCGGGGAGATCTCAAAGCTGAAACCGGAAAATTGTATAAAATCCCCCTTGTTAAAAGAAATCGAAGAAAACACCGTAAAGAGGATACTTTTCGGGCAACAGTGGTCTGACTTAGCTTTTTCTTTATCATCAAAGATAGATATTCTCTTATCACAGAATAATCTATCTGGTCTAACTTTTTACTTCTCCGGGATAAGAAATGTAAAAAGTCTCTGATATCAGCAGTATATCCCTTAATAGTGTGGAAAGAGAGGTTTTTCTCTCGCCTCAAATGATGAGAAAAATCAAAAAGAATCTCCATTTAAACTCCTTCTCAGCTTAATTATTTTTACCTTGCATCCATTAAGATCCATTTTTTCTACAATTTCACTCTTCAGAGTTTTACCACATTCAGGACACTTGAGTGCTGCTTTTGCCTTTACCATATAGTTACTCTGGCACTCAGGACAAACCTCGGGTACAGGTTCTTCCCAGCTTAAAAATTTACACTCCGGGTAACGACTACAGGTGAAAAAACTTTTACCTTTTCTGGTCAGCTTTTCCACAACCTCACCCCCGCAATCCGGAACCGGACACTTCATCCCTATTTTCTGATCCAGGGGCTGTGTGTTTTTGCACTCAGGGTAACCGGAGCAGGCCAGAAATTCACCGAATTTACCCACTTTCACCACCATGTCCCTGCCACACTTTTCACATTTTATGGAAGTAATCACCAAACCATTTTCTTTTATATTTCTCATCTGCTCTTCAGCTCTTTTAAGGTCCTTTTCAAAACGTTCATAAAACTCTCCCACCAGGTGAACCCAGGATTTTTTACCCTGCTCAACTTCGTCTAACCCTTCTTCCATTTTAGCCGTAAAGTCAGTGTCCATAATTATAGAAAAGCTGTTTACCAGAAGAGTATTTACCACACGAGCAAGAGGGGTAGGAATAAGCTTTCCTCTAACCCATCTAACATACCCTCTTTGTTGAATAGTAGAGATAATGGGAGCATACGTGCTTGGTCTTCCAATTCCTTTTTCCTCGAGAGTCTTAATTAGTGTAGCTTCGGTATACCGGGGGGGTGGCTGGGTGAAGTTTTGCTTTAAAATTATCTCTTTTAAAGAGAGAAGGCTATTCTTTTTAAGAGCAGGAAGATGTTTATCTTTTTCTCCTCTTTCCTGATAAAGTTTTAAAAACCCTAAAAACTGAACCTGTTTTCCTTCCACCTTGAACAAATAGCTCTTCCTGTCCTTTCCATCACCACCCTCTATCTCAACCGTAACACGATTAATGATGGCATCACTCATCTGAGAAGCAACAAACCGACGCCAGATCAGGTCATAGAGCTTATAATGATCCTCAGAAAGGTATTTTTTCACACTTTGAGGAGTAAGTTCAATCCTGGTAGGTCTTATAGCCTCATGGGCATCCTGAGAGGTCTTTTTATTTTTATATTCCGGAATTCTGGGAGGAACAAATTCCTTCCCCAGATTTTTTTTAATCCAGTTGCGAGCAGAAAGCTGAGCCTCCTTAGCAACACGAGTGGAATCAGTTCTCATATAGGTTATAAGCCCTACTCTCTCATTGTTCCCGATGTCCTGTCCTTCGTATAGATCCTGAGCGATCCTCATGGTCCTGGCAGGAGAAAATCTAAGATGTAAGCTCGCCGATTGCTGAAGAGTACTGGTAATAAAAGGGGGATACGGAGACCTTCTGGTTTGAGTCCTTTTTACCTGTTTTACCTTAAATTCTAATTTTTTTATCTCTTCAGCCAGCTCTTTTGCTTGCTTTTCCCCGGTAATTTTTGGCCTGTGCCCATCTATCTGGTAAAGATCTGTTTCCAGGGTATTACCCTCATCATCCTGAAGGATGGCTGAAACATGCCAGTATTCTTCTCTTTTAAAGTTTTCAATTTCTTCTTCCCTTTCACACAAAAGCCTGACTGCTACCGATTGTACTCTTCCTGCAGAAAGACCTCTTTTAACCTTATCCCAGAGAAGAGGAGACAGCTTATAACCTACCAGTCTGTCAAGAACTCTTCTTCCCTGCTGGGCATCAACCTTATTCATGTCTATCTGGCCAGGGTTTGCTATAGCTTCCTGTAAAGCTCCTGGGGTAATCTGATTAAAAACCACCCTTAGCTTTTCCTTATTATTATCAAGCTCTTGAGAAAGATGCCAGGATATAGCCTCTCCCTCTCGATCCATATCCGTAGCCAGGAAAACCCTATCTGCCTCAGCACTTAACTTACGCAGCTTGCTGATTATCTTTTTCTTCCCCGGAATAACCACATAGGTGGGCTTAAAACTGTTGTCAATGTCTACTCCTAACTTATTCTTTGGTAAATCCTTGATATGGCCAAAACAGGATTCAACCACATAGTCCTTACCCAGAAACTTATTTATAGTCTTAGCTTTAGCCGGAGATTCAACAATAACCAGATTTTTTATGTTCTTGTCTTTCAAAATTTAATCCTCTCTTATAAATAATTTACCTGGAAGTTCTCTCACCATGCCTTTAAGCTGCAATCTTGTCAGAATATCTCCCACCTGCCATACAGGAAGTTTAGTCCTGTGCACCAGCTCGTCTATATGAAGTGGCTCATAAGAAAGATTTTCCAGGACAGTTTTTTCTTTAAAAGAAAGCTGGAGATCAATCCGGGATTTTACCCCTTTTAGCCTGGTTAAATTTAGCTCCTCCAGAATATCGGAAATATCCTCCACAATTTTTGCTCCTTCTTTTATCAATCTGTTAGTGCCTTTAGCATACGGACTGGTAATAGGTCCGGGTACAGCAAAAACTTCCCGACCTTCTTCCAATGCATAATCTGCGGTAATAATAGCTCCACTTTTTAGAGGAGCCTCCACCACCACAACCCCCTTGCTTAAACCACTTATGATTCTGTTCCTCCTTGGAAAATTGTAGGCCAGAGGTCTTGTTCCCAGTGGAAATTCTGAGATAACGGCCCCTCTACGGATTATTTCCTGCATGAGAGAGCTGTTTTCTGGTGGATAGACAATGTCAACCCCACACCCAAGAACGGCAACTGTCCTTCCTCCCGCTTCCAGTGCTCCCTCATGGGCAGCAGTATCTATTCCCCTTGCCATTCCACTCACCACAGTAATACCAGCCTGAGCAAGCTCTCTGGCCAGCTTCCTGGCAGCAACCTTGCCATAACTCGTGGCTCTTCTTGTTCCCACTATAGCCACAGCCCTCTCATCTTCTTTCTTCAGCTTGCCTCTTACATAAAGAACGAGTGGAGGATCATATATATTGGCCAGATTTTCAGGATAAAAAGAGCTTGTAAAAGGGATAAGATTTACTCCCAACTTACCTATTAGCTTATATTCAGCCTCCAGGTCAGGACTATCAGAGAACTTCTCTCTAATTTCAACTATAGACTCTCTGTCTATTTTAGGAATATCGGAAAGTTTTTCAAGGGGGGTAAAGAAAATATCCGCCGCGGAGTTTATCCTGCTCAAAAGCTCCTTTACTTTTTTAATCTGAGAAAAGGGGAGTCTACTCAATAAAAGCCAGCCTTTTATCTCTACAGGTATTCTCATAAAAATCTCTAAATTGCATCATCAATGTCTCTCATAACAAGTCCTGATAGTAGCTTAGGGTAAAAATAGGTTGACTTGGGAGGCATTATTTCGCCCCTTAAAGCCGTCCTTTTGACCTCATCCACAGACACCGGTGCCAGGAAAAAGGCAAGCTGAAATTCTCCTTTTTTAACCTTCTCCACTGCTTCTCGGACACTGGGAGTAAAATCTATATTTTCACCCTTTTTTAGTTTTTCCCAGCCAAGAATTTTTTTTACAAGTTCATCCAGAACCTCTGAATTTACCTTGCGAGAAAAGCAGCTGGTATCCTTTGGTGTCAGAAGAAAATAGCCCCGACTGTGATGATAAAGTCCAAATACCATGACCTTACTTTTGTTAATTTCCTTCAAAATTTCCCCGGGGTTTTCTCCATTGGAAAAGAGAAAGGGTTTTCTGTGAAAAAATTTTCCCATACCATCAAAAAGAGTCTCCATCTGATCCCTGGATAATCCACGCAAAAGTCGATGTACGGGAAGAATGGTTACTGTTTTTGACTCTGTATTCAAAAAATACATCATCACATAATCTGCTCCAGAAGGAAAAAACTTTTCCTGTCTTAATTTTTCTCTTAACTTGAGAGCTGTAAGATAGCGATGATGTCCATCAGCAATAAAAATTTTTTTATCCTTCATAATTTCAATTATCTGATTAATCTTCTCGTCTTCCCGAAGAGCGGACAGGGAGTGTTTTATTCCTGTCCTATCTTCAAATTGAAATAAACCCTCAGATTCATCCAGAATTTTGTCCACCTGAAGGGAAGGATCCTCAAAAAGTGAAAATATGGCTGAAAGGTTAGCGCGACAGGTTAACATCAAATTAAGCCTGTCCACTTGAGGGGCCTCAAAAATTCTCTCATGAGGAAAAATAACCCCGGCGTGTAGCTGTTCAAGCTTCATAAGAGCGATAAAACCTTTTCTTTTTACTCTCTCTCCTTCTTCTGGAAGCTGGTAGTCTTGTTCGTAGACATAGATTGCCGGAATTTTTTCTTTTTTGAGAATTCCTTCCGAAAGCCATCTGCGTAGATAATGAGCCGCACGCGTGTATCTGTTGTCTTCTGGATTATCCCGGGGCTTATCTTTCCCCAGGATAATTCTTATAATGTTGTAAGGATGAAGCCCGTAGTAAAAATCCTGCTGCTCAGGAGAAATAACATCATATGGCGGTGCAACCACTTTTTTCATATCAGGTATCTTTTCCCTGTTGTAAATTATTCCTCTAAATGGACGTATCACCAACATCAATTTACCCTTCTATAACTTGAATAATTCAACCTTTTAGCCAGTCTTCCTGATGATAGGAAAAAATCTCCTGAGGAGAAAAAAGACAGCTAATTTCCCTTTGTGCTGACTCGGGAGAATCCGAACCATGAACTATGTTCTTCCTGCCATCAAAACCAAACTCTCTTCTGATTGTCCCTGGAGAAGCGTCGCTGGGTACCCGTTCCCCAATAATTTCTCTTATACGATTTATTACGTTTTTACCCTCAGCAACCAGAGCTACACAGGGAGCTGTGAGCATGAATTTAATCAAGCCAGGGAAAAAGGATTTACCCTTGTGTGGATGGTAAAACTCTTCAATTTTTTCCCGGTCAGGCATTATCATTTTAAGAGCCACAATTTTAAACCCCTCCTTTTCTATCCGGCTTATTACCTCACCTATAAGACGTTTACAAACACCATCCGGTTTTATGAGCACAAGAGTTCTCTCCATATCCTCCTCCTAACCTTTAGGTTCTCTGGCTAAGGCAACTTTTCCTGTTCTTACCAGTTTTTTTATTCCAAAAGGTTTTAAAAGAGTTAAAAGGGCCTGTATCTTGTCTTCTGTTCCGGTTACCTCCAGAGTGAAACTTTCTGGATGAACGTCAACGATATGAGCACGAAAAATCTCTGCCAGGCGCATGATTTCGTCTCTCTCCTGACCTCGAGCTTTAACCCTTACCATCACAAGTTCTCTTGCAATGATAGGTTGATCGGTAAGATCCACAACCTTAATTACATCAATTAGTTTTCTTAGCTGCTTGATTACCTGCTCAATGATCTGGTCATCACCGGGAACCACCATAGTTATACGGGATATGGTGGGATCTTCAGTTTCCCCGACAGCTAAACTGTCAATATTAAAACCCCGCGCACTGAAAAGGGAGGTTATTCGAGCCAGTACACCAAACCTGTTTTCAACCTCAACAGAAATTATATGTTTCATGGCTAACTTTAATCTTTAGCTTTCCCTTATCCACTGCATCATGCTTCTCAATCTGGAACCAACCTTTTCAATAAGATGTTCTCTGTCCCTCTTTTCCAGGGCATTAAAAACCACACGGTTAGACATATTTTCCATTATCCACTCCCGGGCAAATTGACCTGACCTTATCTCCTCCAGAATCTTTTTCATCTCTTCTTTAACCTGGTGATTTATTATCCTGGGACCTCTGGTAAGATCACCGTACTCAGCAGTATTGCTTATGGAAGCCCTCATCTTAGCAAGTCCTCCCTCATAGATAAGGTCCACGATGAGTTTAAGCTCGTGCAGACATTCAAAATAGGCCATTTCCGGCTGATACCCCGCCTCAACCAGAGTCTCAAAACCAGCCTTTATGAGAGAGGTAACTCCTCCACAGAGCACCACCTGTTCTCCGAAAAGATCTGTCTCCGTCTCTTCAGCAAAGGTGGTTTCTATCACTCCAGCTCTTGTTCCTCCTATAGCCCTGGCATAAGAAAGGGCAAGCTGTTTTGTTTTTCCACTGGCATCCTGGTGAACAGCCACCAGACAGGGGACCCCTCTACCTTCCTTAAACATTCGCCTTACTAAAACTCCCGGGCCTTTGGGAGCAACCATGAAAACATCAACCCAGGAAGGGGGAACAATCTGATTAAAATGAATGTTAAATCCGTGCGAAAAGCCCAAAGCGTTTCCCTCTTTCAGGTTAGGAGCCACTTCTTCCTGATAAAGCCTGGGTTGATACTCATCAGGTATGAGTATCTGAATAACTTCAGCTTCTTTAGCAGCTTCAGCACCACTCATAACTTCAAAACCATCTTCTTTTGCTTTTTTCCAGTTGGGGCTATTCTCAAGCTCACCAATGATGACCCTCACTCCACTGTCCCTCAAGTTCTGGGCCTGAGCGTGACCCTGGTTACCATAACCTATTATTCCAACAACCTTGCTCCTGATAATCTCTATATCTGCATCACTGTCGTAATATATTTTAGCCATCCTTTTCCTCCTTTTTATAAATTGGAACACCTTCTCGTTGCGTGAGTTCTCTGAAGCGGGAAATTAGCCTGCAAGTTACGGGTCCTGCTTTTCCACTTCCGATAACTTTACCATCCACTTTTGTTACCGGTATGATTTCAGCAGCAGTTCCAGTTAAAAAACATTCATCGCTGGTATAAACAGCAAAGGGAGTAAAGACTTTTTCTTCTACCGGGATGTTATCTTCCCGGGCAAGCTCAATTACCACGTCTCTGGTTATACCCTTAAGTATCCCTGCCCAATCGGGAGGAGTTATAAGAGTTCCTTTATCTACAATGAATATATTATCTCCCGTGCATTCAGTCACATAACCTTCCTGGTTCAGCATTATGGCTTCAGCTGCTCCCCTCATACTTGCTTCTAACTTAGCCAAAATGTTATTAAGATAATTTAACGATTTGATGCGGGGGTCAAGTGCTGAAGAAAGGTTTCTACGAGTGCCAACAGTTACAACTTCAAGTCCTTCCTGGTAAAATTTTTCAGGATAGATACTAATCCTGTCAGCAATTATCACCACCTGGGGATTAGGACACTTCCCGGGATCAAGACCCAGGTCTCCCTCTCCTCGAGAGACGACAATCCTTATATAGGCATCCCGAAGCTGATTTTTCCTTAGTGTCTCCAGGATCTTTTCCTTAAGTTCCTGAAAGGAAAGAGGAATTTTCAAAGATATGGCTTTTGCTGAATCAAAGAGTCTTTTTAAATGCTCCCCCAGCTTGAAAACTCGACCATTGTAAGCTCTTATTCCTTCAAACACTCCGTCTCCATAGAGAAATCCATGATCAAATACGGAAATTCTGGCCATCTCTCGAGGAACATACTCTCCATTGAGATAGACCCACTGGTTCATCTTTTACTCCTTTTATAGTTTAATCTTGTTTCGGCCTTAACTGAGGGAAGAGAATTACTTCCCTGATAGAGGCAGAACCAGTAAATAGCATCACCAGTCTGTCAATACCAACTCCTAATCCACCAGTTGGAGGCATACCATATTCAAGAGCCTCCAGGAAATCTTCATCAATAAATCTCTCGTCGGCCGAAACTTTAAATCTCTCCCTTTGTTCTAATGGATCGTTCAACTCCGAATAGGCATTGGCCAGCTCCTGCCCGGCCACAAAAAGTTCAAATCTTTCTACCAGTGAAGGGTCTTCTTTTTTTCTTTTTGCCAGAGGAGCAGTTTCCAGGGGATAATCATAGACAATGGTTGGCTGAATTAAAAAAGGAACTACTTTTTTATCCAGAAGATGCTCGAGAATCTGAGATCTGGTTAACTTATCCACTTCAAGCCCTTTTTCCCGCGCTACCTCCTTCAGGTTTTTCTCATTCTGCCAGTCAACATCTACCCCACCTATCTCCCGTAGCGCATCCCGAAAGGTAATCTTTTTCCAGGGTGGAGTAAAATCTATCTTTTCTCCACCATATTCAATTTGAAAATTACCTATCACTTTCTGAATTATTTCGCAAAGAAGCTCCTGGGTCAAATCCATCATGTAAAGATAATCTCTGTAAGCCTCGTAAACCTCAAGCATGGTAAACTCAGGGTTGTGGAATCTGTCTATTCCTTCATTCCTGAAATTTTTGTTTAGCTCATAAACTTTTTCCAGACCCCCTACTACCAGTTTTTTCAGGTAAAGCTCAGGAGCTATTCTCAGATAAAAATCTCTTGCCAGTGCATTGTGATAGGTTTTAAAGGGACGAGCGGTCGCACCTCCGGGAACGGGTTGCATAATCGGTGTCTCCACCTCAACGAATCCTCTGTGGTCAAGAAATTCTCTTATGGTTTTTATTATCTTTCTTCTTGTTATAAATACTTCACGGATTCGGGGATTAACCAGAAGATCCAGCCAGCGTTTACGATAACGTATTTCCACATCTTGCAACCCATGCCATTTTTCAGGTAAAGGGCGAAAAGATTTTGCCAGCAATTTAAAGTGATTGATTTCAACTGTAAGTTCTCCTGTGCGAGTTTTAAAAATCTCTCCCTCTACTCCCAGAATATCTCCTACATCAATCAGAGAAAGAAGTTCAAAATCCTCATTAAGCAGGTCTTTCCTGGCATAAAGCTGGATTTTTCCTGTTGCATCTTTCAGATCCATAAAGATGGCTTTCCCATGGCTTCTTAACCCCATTATTCTGCCAGCTATTTTAACCTTAACCCCGGTTTTTTCGCTGCTACCTATCCGGGAAAACTTCTCCCTTATCCTTTCAATTTGACAGTCTGGTAAGAATTTTTCCCAATAGGGAGTTCCTCTTTTTTTTATCCACTGAGAAAGTTTTTCCCTTCTTTCCTGAATTAACTGTTCTTCTGGCGAAGGCATGGGCATCTCTCCGCATTATTTGCCACATATTCTATAAGAAGCCGCTTGCAATGTCAACTGTAATATAACTCCAGTTTCGGAAAAAATTCCTGGTAGACAGCCCGGGTGCGTATACCTTGCTTTAGAGGAAGGGAACTTTTTCCCGAATCTGGATCTTTTACCCTTGACAGTAAAGGTTGAATGAGTAAACTGTAAATGAAAATAATTTTCATTTAGGTAAGAATGTCTGAAAAGAAGATCCTATCCCTGTTGAGAGAAAAAGGTTACAAGCTTACACCTCAGCGAAAAGCAATAATGAAAACTATATTTCTCAGTCCGCATCACCTATCGCCTGCTGACATCTACAGAAAAGTTTCCAAGATATACAGGGGTATTGGTCTTGTAACGGTTTACCGAACCCTGGAAATACTGGTTAAACTGGGTCTTGTCTGTGAGGTTCATACTGAAAAAGGAACTCGTCGCTACATCCTGAGAGAGTCAAAAAAGCACCATCATCACCTGATCTGTACTGAGTGCGGGCGAGTAGTTTATTTTTTGAATTGCAACCTGG
Source organism: uncultured Clostridia bacterium (assembly GCA_964482715.1). GTDB lineage: Bacteria > Aerophobota > Aerophobia > Aerophobales > B3-G15 > CAYZYX01. Next base: position 1,040 of record CAYZYX010000011.1, on the reverse strand, counting down.
AAAATTTAGCCAGCAGACTATCCAGAGAAACAAAATTCGAGATTAAAAGTCATTCTCTTGAGTTCTTTGGACGATGCAGTGAATGCCAGAAAAGATTAACCAAAACCCTAAAATGAAAATAGTTCTTTTCAACCTGGTGATTTTTTTCATTTTCTGTCAGTTAGGAACTAATCAATGTTCAGCCGCCAGAGATAAAATAGGTGTTGTAGTCAGTATACTCCCCCAGGTTGAATTTGTGGAACAGGTGGGGGGAGAAAAGGTAAAGATAACTCTTATGATCCCGCCTGGAGCGAATCCTCACACATATGAGCCCACTCCAGCTCAGTTAAAAAGGGTAAGCGAGGCAAAGGTTTATTTTAAAGTAGGCTCGGGAATCGAATTTGAACTTGTGTGGATGGACAAAATAACTTCCTGCAACGAAAAAATCCTCGTAGTGGATTGCTCCAGAGAAATAAAGCTTATAGATAATGATCCACATATCTGGCTTTCACCTAAAAATGCCGGGAAGATGGTTGAAAATATATGTCAGGGATTAATTCAGGTTGACCCTGAAAATAAAGACTACTATTTAACTCGCAAGCAAATTTACATTCAGAAGTTAATTGAACTTGACCGGGAGATATCTGAAAGACTCACCGGAAAGAAAAAAAGAAAGTTCATAGCTTATCATCCAGCATGGGCCTACTTTGCAAGGGAATATGGACTCCAACAAATACCGGTTAAAAAGGAAGGAAAACAACCAACTTTAAAGACAATTATGAGGGTAATAAACCAGGCGAGGTCAGAGAAAGTGAGAGTGATTTTTGTCTCTCCTCAATTTGATGTTGAGAGTGCAAAGCTAATAGCAAGCGAAATAAAAGGAGAAATTTTAATGGCTGATCCTCTGGCAAAAGATTATATTCAAAATATGCGTAAAATTACTGAAGTTCTGGGAAAATACCTGAATTGACATGGAAGAGATAATCAGTTTGAGAGATATATGGGTGTACTTTGACAGAGTGGTTGTACTTCAGATTATCAACCTCACAGTCAGAGAAGGG